>NZ_CP121647.1:600000-900000 GCF_029714305.1 Bradyrhizobium sp. CB3481 | reverse complement strand
AAAGGCGGCGCGTTGCGCAGCATCCGGGACACGAGAGCGGGAGGTTCGCGCTGACATCGCGTCGCCTTGACGATCACCCGGCCATGCGCCGCTCGGCTGCCCGCTTCGCCTTCTCGAAATCGTTGGGGACTTCGATGTCGACCTCGAGCGTCGAGACCGTCTTGCCCCGATCCAGCTTGACCATGACCTTGTCGGGATCGAGCGCCACGTGCTTGGACACCACGGCGAGAATTTCTTCCCGCAGCGTGACCAGGAGATCGGACTGGCCGAGCAGCCCGCGCTCATGCGCCAGCAGGATCTGCAGCCGCTCCCGCGCAACCGGGGCGGTCGCCTCGCGGCCGCCGAACAGCCGCAGCAGCTTCAAGCTCATGCAGCCCTCCGTCCCAGCAGCCGATCCATGAAGCCCTTGCGTTCGGCCGGCACCACCATCGGGACCTGCTCGCCCATGAGGCGGCGCGACGCTGCGATATAGGCACGGGCCGGCGCGCTCTCGGCATTATTGAGCGTCACCGGTGAGCCGACGTTGGACGCCTTCAACACGTCCTGGCTCTCGGGAATGATGCCGAGCAAGGGCGTTGCGAGGATTTCGAGGATGTCGTCGATATTGAGCATCTCGCCGCGCGCGGCGCGCGCCGGATCATAGCGGGTGATCAGCACGTGCTTTTCCACCCGCTCGCCGCGCTCCGCCCTCACCGTCTTGGAATCGAGCATGCCGATGATGCGGTCGGAATCGCGCACCGAGGAAACCTCGGGATTGGTGATGATGACGGCTTCGTCGGCGTAGCGCATCGCGAGCGTCGCGCCGCGCTCGATGCCGGCCGGACTGTCGCACAGCACCCAGTCGAAGCGCGACCTCAGCTCCTCGATGACGCGGCCGACGCCCTCGTCGGTGAGTGCGTCCTTGTCACGGGTCTGCGAGGCCGGCAGCAGCCAGAGATTATCCAGCCGCTTGTCGCGGATCAGCGCCTGCGGCAGCTTGGCCACGCCCTGCACGACGTTGATGAGGTCGAACACCACGCGGCGTTCGGCGCCCATCACAAGGTCGAGGTTGCGCAAGCCGACGTCGAAATCGACCACCACGACGCTCTGCCCGCTTTGCGCGAGCGCCGCGCCGAGCGCGGCCGTCGAGGTAGTCTTTCCAACGCCTCCTTTGCCAGAGGTAACGACCAGGACCTTGGCCATACGTAATCTCCTTAGCCGGTTAATTCAGCGGGGTAATTTTCATGGTCTCGCCCTGCAGCCAGGCCTGCGCCGGGCGGTTGCGGAGCGAGACGTCGATTTCTTCGGCGGTCTGGTAATAGCCGTCGATGGCCAGCAGCTCGGCCTCGATCTTCTGACAGTAGATCCGTGCCGACGAATTGCCGTTGACGCCCGCCATCGCGCGGCCGCGCAGCGTTCCGTAGATATGGATCGACCCGCCGGCGACGATCTCTGCGCCCGAGCCGACCGAACCCAGGACCGTCACATCGCCTTCCATGAAGACGATGGACTGGCCCGAACGCACCGGACTTTCGAGCAGCAGAGAGGTTTGCTTCGGCTTGGCTTCCGGTTCGGGCTTCTGCGCCGGCTCGGTTCGCGTGATCACGCAGGCGCGGCCGCCGGTCAGCAGGGGCGGCATGTTCTCGATCAGCCGTTCTTCGTCCACGCCCTCGATGCCGAGCACGCGAATGTTGCGTTCGCCGAGGCTGCCGAGCAGATGGGCGATGGCGGAGCTGGAAAGGTCGACGGCGGAGAGGTCGAGCACGATCGGCTTGCCGACGAAGTAGCCCGGCGAGCGTGCCAGCGTCGCGTCGATTTCGGCGAGCCAATCCACGATCGGTACGACGGGGCTGAACACGAACGCGACATAGGAACGGCCGCGCAGCCGGACCAGTTGACGCGTGGGATCCGCTCGGACGTCCATGATGTTCGACTCGCCTTTCCTTATTGAAAGGTTAAGAATCGACCAACTTGGTTAACGAGTAATTAACGGGAATTTCGCGCGAAAACCCGCATTGCGCGCAGAAATCCCGCGAAACGAGCGGCAAATCCGGCGTATTTATGGCCGATTCCAGCTACTAATCGAGGCGGACGCGTATTAAAGCCTTTTAAAACAGGGGGCCGCGCGGTTGTAGTTAACAAGACCTCAACTTAGTTTCGTCACGTTTCCGACCTAAATTCGTCCCTGCGCAGTTCCAACAAACTTTATGTGCGGTGCCAGATGTGCGGTCTGGCAGCTCATTCCGTTGGGCAGACGGACTTTGCCGGCAGGGGAATAGGCAGTGGAAGCCGTGGGGATGGAGTCGTCGCGAGAGCATATCTCGCAGACAGGTGTCGTCGAAAACAAGGACGGCGCCCCACGATCTGATTCAAATCTTCCAAACAAGCATGGCGACGGGTCGACGGAGGCGAATTCCTCCGAACACCTGCTCCGTGAGCTCGAACTCTTGTCCGATACGTCCGCAGCCGTTTCGCCGCAAACCGATCCACCGCATCATCCGACAAGCGACACGAGGAGTAAGGGTATGAGTAGTGTGAGTGAACAGGACCACATCAATCCCCGCGATCCGCTGTACTACGCGCCGCGCTGGCTGCGCGAGCGTTCGGCCTCCCAGCGTGGCGGCAGCCCCGCAGAGACGCCCTTCTCCCCGACCTCGTTCGACACCCAGCTTGAGAGCGCGGTCTCCAATGCTCTGCGCCATCCGCTCGATCCCGAGGTGATGAACGAACCCGACCTGCAGTCGAAGAAGGCATTGTGGAGCGTTGCGGCGCGCTTCGCGGCCGCGATCGGCGTCGCGGCGCTGGTGGCGCTGTTCTTCGTGGTGGCGGTGCCCGGATCCCGGCAGAGCGATGGCGAGCAGGCGCAAGCCCAGCCGCAGCCGTCGGCGCTTTCCGGCGTCGCGCAGTCGATCAAGAGCGCGCTGGCCACCGAGGCATCGCAAAAGCCTGCGATCAACGAGTTCCAGGCGCTGCTCGCCTCACCGCCGCCGAGCGCTCCGGCGCAGTCCGAGCAATCCAACCAACTGCTCCAGCAGTTCATGCAGTGGCGCGAGAAGCCGGACCAGGCCGCGCCGCAACGCGCCAACCAATGATCCAGATGGAGGATGATAATGTCCGGGGACCGACTTTCCGCCATCTTGCTTTCATGGAGGTTGCCATGACCTCGCGCCGGATCACCTTGCTGGTCGGGGCCGTGCTTCTCGGCCTCGCAGGCAGCGCCCAGGCAGCCGGTGACATCGGCATCGTGCGCGACCTTGCAGGCCGCGTTGGACCCGTGATCGGCTCGGCACAGGCGTGCCGCGACATCGCACGCCCCCGCATCCAGAACATCGTCGACAAGTTCACGCAGGTGATCAGGGAAGCCTCGTCAAACGAAGCGGAGCGTTCTGATCTCACCCAGGTGTTCGATCGCAGCGTCGCGGACGGGCGCACGGCCGTCACCTCGGGCCGGCTCGACTGCATTCGCGCCGACCGTCAGCTCGCCGATCTCGAGCGCTCGATCTCCGGCCCCAGCCTCTCCAGCGTGATCGGCCCCTCGCCTGCCGCTGCGGCAACAGCGGCACAGGCCGCGACCGCGCCGACAGCTCCCGTGCCGACCGGCCCGTTGCCGCGCGGCATCGGTGAAAAGGAAATCCGCTTCGGCATCGCAGCGCCCTTCTCCGGCTCCGCACGTGAGCTTGGCAGGCAGATGAAGCTCGGCATCGAGACCGCCTTCAACCGCATCAACGATGCCGGCGGCGTCGACGGACGAATGCTCAAATTGTTTGCCGCCGACGACGGCTACGAGCCCTCACGCACTGCGGAGGCCATGAAGCAGCTCTACGAGAAGGACCAGGTGTTCGGCATCGTCGGCAATGTCGGCACGCCGACCGCGGCGGTCGCGATCCCCTATGCGCTCGAACGCCGGATGCTGTTCTTCGGGGCCTTCACCGGTGCCAATATCCTGCGCAACGATCCGCCCGATCGCTATGTCTTCAACTACCGCGCCAGCTACGCTCAGGAAACCGACGCTGTCGTGCGCTACCTCGTCAAGATCCGCCGGCTGCAGCCGCGGCAAATCGCCGTGTTCGCTCAGCAGGATTCGTATGGCGATGCAGGATTTGCGGGCGTCGCAAAGGCGTTCCGCTCCATGGGCGTGAATGACAGCGCCATTCTCCGGCTCAACTACGCGCGAAACACCGTCGACGTCGACGATGCCATCAACCAGTTGAAGCTCGCGAAGCCGCCGATCAAGGCAGTGGTCATGGTCGCGACCTATCGGGCCGCGGCACGCTTCATCGAGAAGACGCGCGAGCAGTATCCCGGCCTGCTCTACTCGAACGTCTCGTTCGTCGGCTCCACGGCGCTCGCCGAAGAACTGAAGCTGCTGGGGCCGCGCTACACCAACGGCGTGATCGTGACGCAGGTGGTGCCGGCGGTGTCGGGCTACTCGTCGGCCGTGCTGGAATACAAGAACGCGCTCGCCAAGTATTTCCCCGGCGAAGCGGCCGACTACGTTTCGTTCGAAGGCTATGTCGCCGCCAACGTGCTGATCGCGGGCCTCAAGCGGGCTGGACCTCAGCTCGACACTGAGAGGCTGATCGACACCTTGGAGACGATGCGCAATCTCGACCTCGGTCTCGGCACCCAGCTGAGCTTCGGTCGCTCCGAGCATCAGGCCTCGAATAAGGTGTGGGGCACGGCGCTCGACGAAAGCGGGCGTTACCAGGCGCTCGACCTCGAATGATCGAAGAGCCGCGATCCCTGTGATCGCGGCTTCTTCACGTCTGATCTCCGCAAGTCACCGCTTCTCGATAACCAGGCTCTGAACGGCGCGGCCGAAATAGCCGCTGACGTCGGCAAGCCGCGCCATCGCGAGCCCTGCGCCGTCGCGGCCGATCCAGGACTCGGCGTCGACCAATATCCAGTCGCCGACCGGCTCGCGCGCGAAATTCACGGTCAGGTCGGCGTTGAGAAAAGTCCATTCGCGGAAATCCAGCACCGGCGAGGTGCCGTTGCAGAAATCCGCGGCCGCCATCGCCCGCATCGCCTGTGACACCGCCGTGCCCTCCACGATCGGCCGGTCGACGCGGTACCAGATCGCGCCGGGACCCGGCGAGCCGAACCGGCCGCGGGCAGCGCGCAGCGACATGCCGGTGACGAATGGCGAGGAGGAGAAATCCGCGGGCTCGACGCGCGATTGGTCCGGCGAGGGGAGATCGACCGGCGGGATGACGGCATCGGGCGGCAATTGCTGCGCCTGCATCTTGATCTTGAGAACGGTGGCGGCGACCACCACGACGCCCTTGGCGAGTAGCCTGACGGCGCAAAGCTGGATCTTGCGCCCCTCGCGCAGGACTTCGCTCTCGATCGTTAGCGGCGCGACCGGCACCGGGCGCATCAAATCGACGGTCACGCGGGCAATGCGCATCGGGACCGGCGCAGCCATCCGCTCCGCTGCCCACACCACCAGCGCTGCCGGCGGCGAGCCATGCTGCATGCTCTGATGCCATGGTCCCGCGGCAAAAGGGCTGGTGACGACGTCATTGCCGTCAACGCGAAAGATGGCATCCATCAGCTGAGGGGTCCTGTCGATCGAGGGACGAGCTTCTTGCCTGCTTCAGCAGGCCGAGTCGAGCCCGCCGCGGAGCGAACGCCGCGCGCCATCTGCGGCAGGTGGAAAGCGAGACGGCGCATCAAATGAACGCCATGCCGCCATTGAGCACGATGGTCTGCCCGGTCATGTAGTCGTTGCCGAGCACCATCATGACGGCTTGTGCCACTTCCGCGGCCTCGCCCATGCGGCCGAGCGGGATGTTGCGCGCCAGATCAGTCCGGCCGCCCATCATGTCGGTCGCGATCAGCGACGGCGCCACCGCGTTCACCGTGATGCCTTCCTTGACGAGGCGGGCCGCATAGCCGCGGGTCAGCCCTTCCATGCCGGCCTTGGAGGCGTTGTAGTGCACGCCGATGGCCCCCGCGCCGCGCGCAGCGCCCGAGGAGATATTGACGATGCGGCCCCATTTGCGCGCCCGCATCGCCGGCAGCACCGCCTGCGTGCACAGGAACGCCGATTTCAGGTTGACCGCGATGGTGCGGTCGAAATCGTCTTCGGTGAGATCGTCGACGCCGCGCACGATGGCGACGCCGGCATTGTTGATGAGAATGTCGATCGGCCCGAGCGCGGCAACGACCTGTTCAACCATCTGGGTCACGGCCGCGGCCTGCGAAACGTCGGCCGCAACCGCGATGGCGCGGCCGCCCTTGGCCTTGATTTCGGCCACGATCGCCTCCGCGTCGGCGCCGCGCTCGCGGTAATTGACCGCGACTGCCGCTCCGGCTTCCGCCAACGTCCGCGCAACCGCTGCGCCAATGCCGCGGGATGCGCCCGTCACCAGCGCGACATGCGCGCTCAGATCCTGTGCCGCCATCATCGATCCTCCGTCGTATCAACGACGGGGCGCATCCCGCAAGACGCATCAGAATGCGGGGTCGACCGCCTCGTCATATTCCTTCTTGAACCGTGCGATCAGTTCGGCCGCCGGCATCACCTTGCCGATGCCGCCGATGCCCTGGCCCGAGCCCCAGATTTCCTTCCAGGCCTTCGGCTTGGTGCGCTCGCCGGAGGCGTCGGTGCCGAAGCTCATCTTGGAGGGATCGGACGTCGGCAGATCGTCGGGGTTGAGGCCGGCATTGACGATTGAGGGCTTGAGATAGTTGCCATGCACGCCGGTGAACAGGTTCGAATAGACGATGTCTTCGGCCGACGATGAGGTGATCATCTGTTTGTAGCCTTCGACCGCGTTGGCCTCCTTGGTCGCGATAAAAGCGGAACCGATATAGGCGAAGTCGGCGCCGAGAATGCGCGCGGCGCGGATCGCGCGGCCGTTGGCGATTGCCCCCGACAGCGCGATCGGACCGTCGAACCAGGCGCGCGTCTCCTCGACGAAAGCGAGCGGCGAGATCACGCCGGCATGACCGCCGGCGCCAGCCGCCACCAGGATGAGACCGTCGGCCCCCTTCTCGATCGCCTTGTGCGCAAATTTCTGGTTGATCACGTCGTGGAAGACGATGCCGCCCCAGTTGCGGCAGGCCTGATTGAGATCCTCGCGCGCGCCGAGCGAGGTGATCAGCATCGGCACCTTGTGCTTCTCGCAGACCGCAAGGTCATGATCGAGCCGGTTGTTGGACTTGTGCACGATCTGGTTGACCGCGAACGGCGCCGACAGGCGATCGGGATTGGCCTTGTCCCAGGCCGCGAGCTCTTCCTTGATCCGTGCGATCCATTCGTCGAGCAGCGAGGCGGGGCGCGCATTCAGCGCCGGAAACGAGCCGACCACGCCGGCCTTGCATTGGGCGATCACGAGGTCCGGCACAGAGATGATGAACAGCGGCGACCCGATGACGGGTATCGACAGGCGGCCCTTGAACAGCGCGGGCATGGACATAGAGCGGCTATCCTTTGGTTATTGCGGCAAGCGGCATGGCGTAAAGATATGCCAGACGTCATACCAACCGACAAGGCAATCTTTCCAGTGTCAAGTATTGCGTTTTGGCGCTGGCGGCGATGCGTTTGCGCATGATTTGTGTGGGCGTTCGGCCGTCCGCTACTGGCAGAGCGCCCGTGTCACGTAATTTTCCGTCTTGCAGTCGCCCGCCTGCCGCTTGTAGCCCGGCAGGAACACTTTCGGCGAGCATTTCTCGGCCGCATCGGTATCGAGGCTCTTGCCCTCCTTGTAGCCCTTGCTCTGGCACAACCGGTCGGCGCCGGCCTTGCAGTCGGGCGCGCCATTGGCCGCGACCAGACACGCGGCCCGGCCGCTCACCATGATCGAAGGCCTGGCGAGGTTCGGCAGGCCTCCGCCGCCGTTCGTGGCACCCGCGTTGAGCTCTTCCAAGGCCTCGCTCGGGCTCTTCAGCGGCGGCAGCAACGATTTGGATTTCTCGAACAGCTTTCCGATTTCGTTGATCAGGCCCGGATTCTCCTCGCGCGGCGGCGGCTCGGTCTGCTGCGGGGCCGGCTGCGGCGGTAGCGGTTGCTGCGCCGGCGACTGCACGCCGAGGGTCGGCGGCGGCGCGGCCTGCGGCCAGCCGGCCTCGGAAGAGATCGCCAGCATGGACGCAACGAGCCCCGCGGTCGCCAGATGCGGCCGGCTTAGTTCGAACAAACGGCCCATTCGATCGGACATGACGCGAAACCTAGCCTGAAGCCGGGAGGCCGGCCAAGCGCTAGATCAATTTGAACGCGATGTAGAAACCGAGCACCAGAACGACCGCACCGATCGCGACCCATAGGCCGAGGCGCTTTTCCAGTTCGCTCCGGACCAGGTCGCCATAGCGGTTGAGCAGGACCGCGACCACGAAGAAACGGCCGCCGCGCGCCAGGATCGAGAACAGGATGAACAGCCAGATATTGTAACCGGCAAAGCCAGAGGTGATCGTCACGAGCTTGTAGGGGATCGGCGTCAGCCCCTTCAGCAGGATGATCACCGCACCCCATTCGGCATAGGAGGAGCGGAAGGTCTCGACCTTGTCACTGAGGCCGTAGACGGTGATCAGCCAATGCCCGACCGAATCGTAGAGCAGCGCGCCGATCGCGTATCCGACCACGCCGCCGGCGACGGACGCGATGGTGCAAACGGTGGCAAACCACCATGCCTTCTTCGGCCGCGCCAGCGACATCGGCAGCAGCATGATGTCGGGCGGAATCGGGAAGAATGAACTTTCCGCGAAAGCGACCGCCGCCATGATCCAAAGCGCATAGGGCTTGTCGGCGGCGTCGATGCACCAGTCGTAAATCCGTTTGAGCATGCGGGCATGAACCATCATGGAGCGGATTTGTCCATGCCGTAAAAATGAGGATTTTGGCGGGATTTAGTGCCGCTTGCGCGCCGAGCGGCCTTCCAGCGCGACAATTCGCCGCCGAACCGCCGGCGCCGCTGTCGCCTTGGGCAGTGTCTTGGGCAGCGGCTTCGGTAGTCCTTTGGCAGACGCCTTGCTCGTGAGGACCTTCGGCATTTTGGCCTTCGGCAGCTTCTCGGCGATGCCGAGCATGTCCTCACGCCGCTCCATTTCGCGCCAGACGTCCTGCGGCGTCACGCCGGCCGACGCCCACAGAACGGTCAGGTTGTAGAGCAGATCGGCGCTCTCGCGGACCACCGCGTCGGCCTTGCCGTTGACGGCGTCGATCACGACTTCGATGGCTTCCTCGGCCAGCTTCTTCGCCATCTTGGAGGGGCCTCGCTGAAACAGCCGGGCCGTGCGCGACGTTGCCGGATCGAGGTCCCGGGCCGCGAGGACAGCCTGATAAAGCCGTTCGAGCGAATCACTCATCCTCGTAACCTAATGCAAAGTCGCGACAAGCGCGTTAACGGCCGGGCCTGCAGCCGTAAAAAAATCCACCGGCAGGCGGCCGGTGGATTCATCTTTAACGATCCTGATTTTAGCAGTCCTGTTTACCAGCGAGGGCGGTAGTAGGGACCGCATCCGATGCAGTTTCGCGGGTAGTAATACGGGGTCGGGTCGCCGTAGTAGGCCGGCGCACCACCATAGTAACCGTAACCGTGGTCGTAATAGTAGTCGCGGCGGTTCTGCGTGGCCGCGATCGCGAGGCCCGTGCCGACAATGCCGGCAAAGGCGGCCGCTGCCGCGGCGCCACCGCCACCGCCACCGCGGTAGTGCCGGCGGCGGGCGCTGATATCGGTGGCGTCGCTGGTCGCGGCCGTGATGCCCTTGCCCGACGTCGCGGAGCCGGCAAAAGCCATCGACGGCTGCACTGCCGTCAACGCCGCGACAACCGTCGCCACCGCGCCGGCCCGGCCAATCGATGAAAACACACCTTTTCGCGCAAACATCTGCACATCCTCCGTGGAAGCTGGCCCGACAGGCCTCAGATAGCTAACCACGTCGCGGATACTAGGTTCCCGAATCCGAACGGCGGCTGAACGATCCCTGGCGAAATCGTGGCAGTCATCGACCGTTCAGGTTAGATGCTGCACAATACCTCTGCCCAAGGGCGAGAAATGCTGTCGTTGATGTCATCAAGCTGACGTGACCGGCGCGTCAACTTGTCCCACCTCATGCTGATGTAGCCTCATGCGTGCGATCAGGACCAACGCCATCCGCTCTCGTTTGAGCGTTCTTCTCGCTTTCATGGCCGGCCTGTGCGCGGTTGCGGGCTTCACGGCGAAGGGCGTCCTGGCTGCGGACGATCCCCCGCCTCCGCTTGCAATCCAGTTTTCGCTCGATCGCCCGATCGACGCCGCGGCGGCCCCATTCGTGATGGCCGCCACGGGCGGGCTGTTCAGCGCCGAAGCGCTCGCGGTCACGACCAACATTGCCAGCGGATCGTCGGACGCCATTGCACGTGTCGCGGCCGGCAGCAGCGACTTTGCCGTGGTCGACCTCAACGCCCTGATGCGCTTTCGCGACAAGGACAAGCAGGGCGGGCCGCGGATCAAGGCTGTGTTCGTGCTGTTCAATCAGGCGCCTTACGCCATCATCGCCCGCAAAAGCCGCGGTGTCCGCGCGCTGACGGACATCGAGGGCAAGACGCTCGGCGTCGCCGAGGGCGACCTCTCCGTCCGGCTGTGGCCGGCGGTGGCCAAACAGAACGGCATCAACATCAAGCACGTGAAGCAGAGCAGCATCAGCGCCGCGGTGCGCGAGCCGATGTTGTCGGCCGGCCAGGTCGACGCCGTGACCGGTTTCTCCTATCTCTCGGCGATCAACCTGCGGGACCGCGGCGTGCCGGCCGACGATCTGGCGGTGCTCAAATTTGCCGACTATGGCTGCGAGGCCTACGGGTTCGCTGTTATCGTCAATCCCGCGGTGGCGGCCGGCAAGCCCGAGGCGGTCAAAGGGTTCGTGCGCGCGGTGATCGGCGGATTAAACCTGACGATCAAGGATCCGGCTCGCGCCGCCGCCGAAGTAGCAAGCCGCATGGACGGCGGCTCAAAGGACCTCGAATTGGAGCGCCTGCAAGCCATCCTGCGCGACAACATCCTGACCAGCGAAGTGAGGCGCAACGGCATCGGTGCGATCGATCCGGCGCGCTTCGAACGCTCGATCGACCAGGTCGCTGAGGATTTCAAGTTTCAAAAGCGGCCGCAGACGTCGGACATTTTCGACGACCAGTTCTTGCCGCCGCTCAACGGGCGTCTGATCAATTGAGTAAAATGTAACTCCTCATGGTGAGGAGGCGCGCAGCGCCGTCTCGAACCATGCGGCCCCCAAAGGCGCCCGCGGCCCATCCTTCGAGACGCCGCTTCGCGGCTCCTCAGGATGAGATCGGTGCGTGTCTCGCGGCGATCGGAACAAAATTCAACCCGCTCTGGTTCTTCACCGCGATCCCTGATTAGAATGGGTCCCACTGATCACGCCCCGCTTGCTTCCGAGTCCTTGCCCGCATGTCCATGCTTCGCCTTTACACCCGCGTCCTCGAACTGCTCGGCAAGGAGGCGCGGCTGGGCTGGATTCTCGCCGTAGCCAACTTGCTGCTGGCCGGCGCGCAATTCGCCGAGCCGGTGCTGTTCGGCAAGATCGTCGACGTGCTCTCGGGCAAGCCGCAAACCGGGCCGCTGGCCACCAATTCGGCCTGGCCGCTGCTGGCGGCCTGGGTTGTCTTCGGCCTGTTCACCATCGCCTGCAGCGCCCTCGTCGCCCTCCATGCCGACCGCCTTGCACACCGTCAGCGCCAGGCGGTGCTGACCGACTATTTCGAACACATCATGCAGCTGCCGCTAACCTTCCACACCGGCACCCATTCGGGGCGGCTGATGAAGGTGATGCTGAACGGCACCGATGCGCTGTGGCGGCTCTGGCTCGCCTTCTTCCGCGAGCATTTTGCCGCCATCCTGTCCTTGATCGTGCTGCTGCCGCTGGCGCTTTACATCAACTGGCGGCTGGCAATCCTGCTCTTCGTGCTCTGTGTCGTATTCACGCTGCTAACTACGTTTGTGGTCCGCAAGACCTACGGCATGCAAAGCGACGTCGAGGCGCAATACAGCGACCTGTCAGCGCGCGCATCCGACGCGCTCGGCAATGTCGCGCTGGTGCAGAGCTTTGTGCGGATCGACGCCGAGGTGCAGGGCCTGCGCTTCGTCGCCGACAAGCTGCTCGCCGCGCAGATGCCGGTGCTCGGCTGGTGGGCGCTGGTGACGGTGATTACGCGCGCCTCCACCACCATCACCGTGCTCGCGATCTTCACCGTCGGCATATACCTGCATCAACGGGGAGAAACGACGGTCGGCGAGATCGTGATGTTCGTGAGTTTTGCGACGATGCTGATTCAGAAGCTCGAACAGGTGGTGAGCTTCATCAACAGCGTGTTCATGGAGGCGCCGCGCCTGCAGGAATTCTTCGACGTGCTGGACGCCGTGCCGGCGGTGCGCGATCGCCCCGGCGCGGTCGACACCGGGCGGCTGTCCGGGCTGGTCGAATTCCACGACGTCTCGTTTTCCTATGACGGCAAGCGGCCGGCGGTCGAGGATGTCACCTTCACCGCCCTGCCCGGCCAGACCATCGCCCTGGTCGGCCCGACCGGTGCCGGCAAATCGACCGCGATTGCGCTGTTGCACCGCGCCTTCGATCCGCAATCCGGCATCATCAAGATCGACGGCATGGATATCCGCGCGCTGAAGCTGACGGCGCTGCGGCGGAACATCGCCGTGGTGTTTCAGGAGGCGCTGCTGTTCAACCGCTCGATTGCAGACAATCTGCTGGTCGGCAAGCCGGACGCGACGGAGGAGGAAATGCGCGTCGCGGCAAGCCGCGCCCAGGCGCTCGACTTCATCGAGCGCAGCGAGAAGAAATTCGAGACCCACGCCGGCGAACGCGGCCGCATGCTGTCCGGCGGCGAGCGCCAGCGCCTGTCGATCGCCCGTGCGCTGCTCAAGGACCCGCCGATCCTGATCCTCGACGAGGCGACCAGCGCGCTCGACGCCGTCACTGAAGCCAAGGTCAACGCCGCGCTCGATGAGGTGATGAAGGGCCGCACCACCTTCGTGATCGCACACCGCCTGTCGACCATTCGCAACGCCACCCGTATCCTGATGTTCGACAACGGCCGCGTGATTGAAAGTGGAACTTTCGATGAACTGGTGGCCAAGGGTGGACGCTTTGCGGAACTCGCCAAGGCCCAGTTCATGGTGCACGAGAGCGTACGCGCCGGGATCGAGGTCAAATAACGCAGCCGGGAGCCGGGGCGAGTCAGATACCGCCGAAATTGCGCCCATTTCGTCCACCAATTAGTTGACAGGCCTCTGTTCTGGATCGGCAAGCCGGTATAGGTTTGCGCCCAGCCGCAACGCGACGGCGCCGGACACGCTTGAAACCCGAACGCTAGATCTTGAGAGGACCTCCTTTTCGAAGGCGGGTCTCAGAGGACCGGAACGGAAAAGTGCATTTTCTTCGCCCGCTGTTTCGCCATTCGTCGGTAAACTGGACGCTCCTCTGCGCCGCGCTTGTCGTGGCGGCGCTTGCCGCCGTGACGCCGCGCGCGGCCCGGGCCGAGGCGCTGCTGCTCGTCGAAGCCGACACCGGCAAGGTGCTGCAGGCCGACAACGCCACCATGCCGTGGTATCCCGCTTCGGTGACCAAGATCATGACCGCCTACGTCACGCTGAAGGCGGTGAAGGACGGGCGTCTCACACTCGACACGCTGCTGACGGTGTCGCCGGTCGCTGCCGCTGAATCGCCGTCCAAGATGGGTTTTCCTCCGGGCACCCAGGTCACCATCGATAACGCGCTCAAGATGATGATGGTGAAGTCGGCCAACGACATGGCCGTGGTGCTCGCCGAAGGCGTCGGCGGATCGGTCGACGGCTTCTCCGCGATGATGAACCAGACCGCGCAACGGCTCGGCATGACGCAGACGAGCTACGTCAATCCGAACGGCCTGCCGGCGGACGGACAGATCACCTCGGCGCGCGATCTCGCGATCCTGGCGCGTGCCGTCATTCGCGACCTGCCGGAATACGAATACTTCATGCACATCCCCTCGATCCGCTACGGGCGCAGGGTGACGCAGAATTTCAACAAGCTGATCGGGCGCTATCCCGGCGCCGACGGCTTCAAGACCGGCTTCATCTGCGCGTCCGGCTACAATCTCGTTGCATCGGCGACGCGCAACGGCAAGCGGCTGATCGCGGTGGTGCTCGGCGCCTCCTCCGGCCAGGCGCGCGCGGTGCGCGCGGCGCAGATGATGGAGCGCGGCTTCGGCGGAGGCGGGCTCGGCTGGCTGAAGCCGGCGCTCGGCACCGTCGACAATCTGGTCCCGGTCGATGCGTCGCCGCCGAACCTGCGCGATGAGATGTGCAACGGCAAACGCAAGCGGCCGGCCACCGACGAGGACGCCGATATTGTCGCCAGCAACGGCAACGCTGCGACGGGCGAGAGCGCCGTGACCTTCTTCACGGCGGGGCTGCAGCCGCCGGTCAAGCCTGCGGATATGCTGGCGGCCGCGCCGGAGCCCTCCGAACCCGTTCCGGTCTATACCGGTCCGACCAAGACCGGCGCCGCGTTGATCGCGGCCGTTGCCGCCGAGGCCGAGAAGCAGGCGTCGACAAGGCGCGGCAAGAAGTCGAAGATTGCCGCGAAGAAACCTGGCGCGGCGGTGGCCCAGACTGAGGCCAGCGCGAAGCCGGCCGCCAAGCCGGCTGCCGTCAGGCACGCCAACGCCAAGCCCGAAGCGGCTGCCAAGCCGGCTGCCGCCGCCGAGAAGAAGCCGGCCGCCAAGCCTGCGGCTGCCGGCGACAAGCCCGCGCCGAAGCCGGCCAAGCCAAAGGCCGCCGCTAAACCCAAGGGCGAAAACAAGCCAGCTGGTTAACGGGGCCGCGAAGCACCATAAATAGGCAGTTTTCCTGCCATTCGGCCGAACTATTCCAGAAGCGCGCAATACGTCGATAGCGCACAGCCGCTTGCCATCGGCGGCGGCATTCACAATACTGCCGAAAACAAGGCGTGCCCGGCCCGGAGCCAGCAGCAACCATCGCGTTTTCAAGCGAAGTGGGTGCCGGTTCGCGCGAAGAAAACGCGTCAAAACAAAAATCAGCACACGGATCTGATGCACTCAGGGCCGTGCTCGGAACCAGAGGGGAGATACCATGGAGCGGATCTGGCTCAAGCAATATCCGGCCGGCGTGCCAGCCGACATCGACGTCACGCAGTACTCGTCGCTGGTCGAGCTGCTGGAAGAAAGCTTCAAGAAGTTCGCCGATCGCAAGGCGTTCATCTGCATGGACAAGTCGATCAGCTACCGCGACCTCGATGAGATGTCGGCCGCGCTCGGCGCCTATCTGCAGAGCAAGGGCCTGCAAAAGGGCGCCCGCGTCGCGCTGATGATGCCGAACGTGCTGCAGTATCCGGTCTCGACCGCCGCCGTGCTGCGCGCCGGCTATGCCGTGGTGAACGTCAACCCGCTCTACACCCCGCGCGAGCTCGAGCACCAGCTCAAGGATTCCGGCGCGGAAGCCATCGTCGTGCTGGAGAATTTTGCCACCACCGTGCAGCAGGTGATCGCGAAGACCTCGGTCAAGCACGTGATCGTCGGCAGCATGGGCGACCTGCTCGGCTTCAAGGGCGTGATCGTCAACCTCGTCGTGCGCAAGGTGAAGAAGATGGTACCGGCCTGGTCGATCCCGGGTGCCGTCTCGTTCAACGATGCGATCGCGGCCGGCCGCAGCATCAAGCTCAACAAGCCGCAGCTCACGCGCGATGACGTCGCCTTCCTGCAATATACCGGCGGCACGACAGGCGTTTCCAAGGGCGCGACGCTGCTGCACAAGAACATTCTCGCCAACGTGCTGCAGAACGATGCCTGGCTGCAGCCGGCGTTGAAGAAGCCGCCGCAGGTCGATCAGCTCTTCATCGTCTGCGCGCTGCCGCTCTATCACATCTTCGCGCTGACCGCGTGCTTCCTGCTCGGGATGCGGGCCGGCGGCGTCAATCTGTTGATCCCGAACCCGCGCGACATGCCGGGCTTCATCAAGGAGTTGATGAAGTACCAGGTCAACAGCTTCCCGGCGGTCAACACGCTCTACAACGGCCTGTTGAATTCGCCCGGCTTCGACAAGGTCGACTTCTCCAAGCTGAAGACGTCGTTCGGCGGCGGCATGGCGACCCAGAAGCCGGTCGCCGAGAAATGGCTGAAAGTCACGGGATGCGCGCTGTCGGAGGGCTATGGCCTGTCCGAGACGTCGCCGACGCTGACCTGCAACCCGGCCGACACCGACCAGTTCTCCGGCTCGATCGGCATTCCCGTGCCGTCGACCTACATCTCGATCCGCGACGACGAGGGCAAGGGAGTGCCGCTCGGCCAGGCGGGCGAAATCTGCGCGAAGGGCCCGCAGGTGATGGCCGGCTACTGGAATCGGCCGGAAGAGACCGCGAACGTCATGACCGCGGACGGCTTCTTCCGCACCGGCGACATCGGCGTAATGGACGAGCGCGGTTACACCAAGATCGTCGACCGCAAGAAGGATATGATCCTGGTTTCGGGCTTCAACGTCTACCCGAATGAGATCGAGGAAGTGATCGCGAGCCATCCGGGCGTGCTGGAATGCGCCGTGATCGGCGTTACCGACACCAAGTCAGGCGAAGCGGTGAAGGCGTTCGTGGTCAAGAAGGACCCGAACCTCACGGCCGATGACGTCATCAAATATTGCAGCACGCAGCTCACCGCCTACAAGGTGCCCAAGCAGATCGAGTTCAGGACCGACCTGCCCAAGACCAATGTCGGCAAGATCCTGCGCCGCGAACTGCGCGACGAGAAAAAGGCCGCGGCCTGAGCGGGCCCTGCGGACTTTACGACATGACCGAGACGAACGTCGCGCCATCAGACATCCTGGCCTTCTGGCGCGACGCCGGCCCCGCTCGCTGGTACGAGCGCGACGACGCATTCGATGCCGAACTGCGCCGTCGATTTCTGGCTTTGTGGCAGAAGGCGTCGGCCGGCGACCTATCGTCATGGGAAGCGAGCGATGACGGCGCGCTGGCGCTCGTCATCGTGCTCGACCAGTTTCCCCGCAACATGTTTCGCGGCGATGCCAGGACCTATGCGAGCGACGCTCTCGCGCGCGAGGTGGCGCACCGCGCCATCGAACGCGGCGTCGACGCGCGGATCGATCCTGACTTGCGCCAATTCCTCTATCTGCCCTTCAACCATTCAGAGCACCTCGCCGACCAGCTCCGCTGCATCGAGCTGACGCGTGCGGCGGGGAATGCTGAAAACCTGAAATGGGCCGAGCACCATGCCGATATCATCCGGCGCTTCGGCCGCTTTCCCCACCGCAACCGCCTATTGGGCCGCACGACCACCCCCGAGGAGCAGGCCTTCCTGGACGAAGGCGGATTTGCGCCCTGATGACGCAAGCGTGAACGGCCTTGGCCGTTGCCGTTTCGGGCCGGCTCAATATTGTGCCGCCGGGCCGCTAGGGCTACAAAACAGCGCTCATTGAGGGAGAATTGACGATGACGATCCAAGTTGGCGACAAGCTGCCGGAAGCCAAGTTTCGCGTGATGACGGCGGAAGGTCCGCAGGTCAAAACCACCGACGACATTTTCAAGGGCAAGAAGGTGGCGCTGTTCGCCGTGCCCGGCGCCTATACCGGCACCTGCCACAAGATGCACCTGCCGAGCATCTTCCTCAACGCCTATGCCATCAAGGACAAGGGCGTGAATACCATCGCCATTGTCTCCGTCAACGACGCTTTTGTGATGAACGCTTGGAAGCGCGACACCGACCAGCGCGACGAAGCTGTCTTCCTCGCCGACGGCAATGCCGACTTCACCAAGGCGATCGGCATGGAGCTGGATGCGTCCGGCAACGGCCTCGGCATCCGCTCCAAGCGCTATTCGATGCTGGTGGACGACGGCGTCGTGAAGAAGCTCAACCTCGAGCCCGCGCCGGGCAAGGTGGAAGTGTCCGGCGGCGATACGCTGCTGGGGCAGCTCTGAGCTGAAGCGCGTCGTCGCGCGACGAAGTCGCCACACCAACGCTGTCGTCGCCCGGCTTGACCGGGCGATCCAGTACGCCGCGGCTTCTCGGCTTGATCTCGACCGTCTCTGGAATACTGGATCCCCGCCCAAGTGCGCAATTGCGCACAAGGCGGGGATGACGGCGCGTAGGATGGGTAGAGCGCAGCGAAACCCATCAACGCTGTGGACGCTTGCACGAATGGTGGGTTTCGCTTCGCTCTACCCACCCTACAAGTCTCGGGCTTACTTCCCCACCCTCTCCTGCAACCTGGCCATTGCCACGCCCTCGCGCGCCAACGCATCGGCGCGCTCGTTCTCGGCGTGGCCGGCGTGGCCCTTGATCCAGTGCCAGCGCACCTGGTGCGGCTTCAGCGCAGCATCGAGGCGCTGCCATAGCTCGACATTCTTGACGGGCTTCTTGTCGGCGGTGCGCCAGCCGTTGCGCTTCCAGCCGTGGATCCAGCCGGTGATGCCCTGGCGGACATATTGGCTGTCGGTGATGAGATCGACCACGCAAGGCTTCTTCAGCGCCTCCAGCGCCGAGATCGCGGCCATCAGCTCCATGCGGTTGTTGGTGGTGTGCGCCTCGCCGCCCTTTAATTCTTTTTCCTTGTCGCCGAAGCGCAGGATCGCGCCCCAGCCGCCCGGGCCGGGATTGCCCGAGCAGGCGCCGTCGGTGAAAACCGTCACATGGGGGAGTTCGCTCAAGCGGCAAATCCGGGCTGGGTCAGGCCGTAATCGCGCACGCTGGCGACGTTCTGGTGGAAGCGCAGCTTACGGACATATTCGAGGGGGTCCTTTGGCTTGACCAGCGCACCGGGCGGCACGTTGAGGAAATCGACCAGCCGCGTCAGCAGGAAGCGCAGCGCCGAGCCGCGCGCCAGCAGCGGCAACGCCTCCTGCTCGGCCTCCGACAATGGCCGCTCGCGGCCATAGGCATTAAGCAGCGCACGCGCCTTGGTGACGTTGAAAGAATGATCCACCTCGAAGCACCACGCGTTCAGGCAGATCGCGACGTCGTAGGCCAGGATGTCATTGCAGGAGAACGGGAAGTCGATCAGGCCCGACAGTTGGTCGCCGAGGAAGAAGACATTGTCGGGGAACAGGTCGGCATGGATGACGCCGAGCGGCAGGTCCTTCGGCCAACTCGCTTCGAGGTGATCGAGCTCGCGCGCGATGAAATCCTGCAAACCCGGCGCGACGCTGTCGGCGCGCGGAGCGGCGGTATCGAACAGCGGCCGCCAGCCGCCGACCGAGAGCGGGTTCTTGCGGAACATCGGGAAGTCGTGCCCCGCCAGATGCATTCTGGCGAGCGCCGCGCCGACGCCGGTGCAATGCGTGACGTTGGGCCGCCGCGGCCACATGCCTTCGAGGAAGTTGATGATTGCTGCGGGCCGCCCGGCCAGCTCGCTATAGACCTCGCCCTTGCGGTTTCGGGCAGGCTGCGGGCAGCGCACGCCGCGCTCGGCCAGATGCGCCATCAGCGACAGGAAATACGGCAGATCGTCCACTGCCACGCGCTTCTCATAGAGCGTGAGGATGAACGCGCCCTTGCTGGTGTGCACCAGGAAGTTGGAATTCTCGACGCCCTCGGCGATGCCCTTGTAGGAGAGCAACTCGCCGATGTCGTACCCTTTCAGGAACTCCGCGAGGTCTTCGGCGGCGACGTCGGTGTAAACCGCCATGAGGGACCTTTAGGCAGCGTCTGGCCGCACCGAACGCGGCAGCGGGAAGAATTCGTTCTCCTCCGCGGCCGACACCGTCTCCACATGCAGCTCATAACGCTCGGCAAAGGCGCCCATGATCTCCTCGACGATCACTTCCGGCGCGGAGGCGCCGGCGGTGATGCCGAGGCTCTTGATGCCCTCGAAGCGCGACCAGTCGAGATCGCTCGCGCGCTGCGCCAGCACCGAAATCTTGCAGCCTTCGCGCTCGGCGACCTCACGCAGCCGCTGCGAGTTCGACGAATTCGGCGCGCCGACCACAATCAGTGCATCGACCACCGGCGCCACTTTCTTCACCGCGAGTTGGCGGTTGGTGGTGGCGTAGCAGATATCTTCCTTGTGCGGGCCGTTGATGTTCGGGAACCGCTCCTTGAGCAGCGCCACGATCTCGGCGGTGTCGTCGATCGACAACGTCGTCTGGGTCACGAACGCGAGGTTGTCCGGGTCCTTCGGCGTAAACGTCTTGGCGTCCTCGGCGGTCTCGATCAGCGTCACCGCACCCTGCGGCAGCTGGCCGAGCGTGCCGACCACCTCGGGGTGGTGCGAATGCCCGATCAGCAGGATTTCACGGCCGCGCTTGAAATGGATGGCGGCCTCGCGGTGCACCTTGGTGACCAGCGGGCAGGTCGCGTCCAGCGAGAAGAAATTGCGCGATTTGGCCTCGGCCGGAACCGATTTCGGAACCCCATGGGCGGAGAACACCACCGGGGCGTTGGTATTGTCGGGGATTTCGGCAAGTTCCTCGACGAAAATCGCGCCCTTGGTCTTCAGGCTGTCGACCACGTAGCGGTTATGCACGATCTCGTGCCGGACATAGACGGGGGCACCATAGATGGTGAGCGCCCGTTCGACGGTATCGATGGCCCGCACCACCCCGGCGCAAAAGCCACGGGGAGAACAAAGCACGATTCTGAGGTCTGGTTTGGCTGACATCGACACAGGAGGCATGGGGGTTATCTCGGGACCGAATCACCCCTAGCCGGCGGGCTGGGAACGGCCAATTCGAATAAGGACTTGGGACTGCTTTGGGTCTGTGTCAAGGCACTTTAGCAGACCATTGCGCCGATGGGGCCGGAAGGCTTATATAAGCGTTGAATTCCCGTCATCACCGATGACCATAGGCTTCGCCTCCGAAAGAGGTGGGCGAGGCACAAAGGAGATTTGCCATGAGCAATGCACCGCTGATGCCCAAGGCGACGGCCGTGTGGCTGGTTGACAATACCGCTCTGACCTTCGACCAGGTGGCCGATTTCACCAAAATGCATCCCCTCGAGGTCCGTGCCATTGCCGACGGTGACGCCGCCCAGGGCATCAAGGGCATGGACCCGATTTCGACCGGGCAATTGACCCGGGACGAGATCGAAAAGGGTGAAAAGGACCCGAATTACCGCCTCAAGCTCGGCGAGAGCAAGGTCGTGCTGCCGCCCGCCGCCAAGAAGAAGGGCCCGCGCTACACCCCGGTATCGCGCCGCCACGAGCGTCCCAGCGCGATCCTGTGGCTGGTCCGCAACCACCCCGAGTTGAAAGACGCGCAGATCATGCGCCTGGTCGGCACCACCAAGACAACCATCGCGAGCGTGCGCGACCGCACCCACTGGAACGCCTCGACGCTGACCCCGATGGACCCGGTGACGCTCGGCCTGTGCTCGCAGATCGAGCTCGATTTCGAGGTGCAGCGCGCGGCCAAGGAAAAGCCGGTGCCGGCGGCCTATGGCGGCGCCACCCTGCTGCCGGCCTCCGAGACCACGAAGAAGGAGCCGGAATTCGAGACGAGCGAGAAGAGCGAAGACGATCTCAACGTCGACGCTGTGTTCGCCAAGCTCAAGACGATCGGCGGCAAGAAGCAGCACGACGACGAGGAGTAAGGTTTTCGGCTGCGGCCGACATCAGGCGCGGCGGGGCAACCTGCCGCGCTTTTTTGTTTGGCGGGACCTTTTGTTTGGTGGGACTTTGTGTTTGGCGGGAGCTGGCGCTCAGCCGTATTTCAGCTTCATGAACAGGATGCCGCCGGCCAGGACGATCGTAATGGCATTGGCGACGATCAGCGGGACATCGCCGGAAAGCAGGCCGTACACCAGCCAGAGCACGAGGCCGAGCAGCATGACGAGGAACATGCCGAGCGAAATGTCCTCGGTCGAGCGGGTTCGCCAGACCTTGATGAACTGCGGGGCGTAGGCAAGGGTCGTGCACGTTGCGGCGGCAAACCCCAAGAGCTTGATTACGATCGGTTCCATGCCGACTTATAGCATCGATTCGAAACTTGTTTCCCGCAGCGGGAAGGATGCGAAGAATCTCCTCAGGTCAGCGCGATGTCGTCGTCGATCTCGTGCACCAGACTGATGCTGTCGATCGTGAGTACCATCTTTGCCGACAGTTTCTCGTTTCCCTTTAGCTTGCCGGATTCAAGCGCATCGCGCACCGCCTTTTCGATCTCGCGCTGCGAGGTGACGCCGACTTGCTTGAGAAACTTGCGCAGGCTGGCGTTGAATACGTCTTCATTCATGAGAGCCTCCTGATCACGGCCTGACGGGGTTGTTGAGCATCTGCTCGGCCATATTGCGCTGGGCGCGGTCGGCGCGGGCATTGGCATTGCCGCGCTGCACGTCGCGGTTCTTGCGACAATTGACGTATTCGTTCGAGCCGACCGCGACATTGTTGGCGCGGCAGAACGCGTCGTCATCGGCGCTGGAATCGACCATGGTCGGCTGGCCGCGTTCGAGGCAGCCGGTGAGTAGCGGGGCGGCCAAGAGGAGCGCAATGAGGTGCTTTGCGGGTCCAAATTGCATTCGCAGGCTCCGTTTCTTTCATCTCGTCATTGCCGGGCTCCTGTCCCCGACTTGATCGGGGATGACCCGGCAATCCATCGAAAAGATGGCAGCTTGCTTTGAAGAGGATGGATGCCCGGGTCAAGCCCGGGCATGACGAGCAGGGCCGGGCGTGGAACCTTACACCCTGCCCTTCAGCGCATCGCCGATCTCATCCAGCACCTTCGGATCCTCGATCGTGGCCGGCATGGTCCAGCTCTCGCCGTCGGCGATTTTCTTGATGGTGCCGCGCAGGATTTTTCCCGAGCGCGTCTTCGGCAAACGTCCGACCGTGATCGCGAGCTTGAAGGCGGCGACGGGGCCGAGTTTGTCGCGCACCAGCGCCACGATCTCCTTCTCGATCTCGGCCGGCATGCGCGTCACGCCCGCCTTCAGCACCAGGAAACCGCAGGGCACCTCGCCCTTGATCGCATCCTTGATGCCGAGCACCGCGCATTCGGCGACGTCGGGATGCGAGGCCAGGATTTCCTCCATGCCGCCGGTCGAGAGCCGGTGGCCGGCGACATTGATGATGTCGTCGGTGCGGCCCATCACCCAGACATAGCCGTCCTCGTCCTTGTAGCCGGCGTCCGAGGTCTTGTAGTAGCCGGGGAATTCGGAGAGGTAGGCTTCCTTGAAGCGCGCCTCCTGCTGCCACAGCGTCGGCAGGCAGCCGGGCGGCATCGGCAGCTTGATCACGATCGAGCCCATGGTGCCGGCTGCGACCGGCCTGGAAGCCTCGTCGACGACGTCGACCTGATAGCCCGGCATCGGCACCGTCGGCGAGCCGTGCTTGACCGGCAGCTGGCCTAAGCCCACCGGATTGCCGGCGATGCACCAGCCGGTTTCGGTCTGCCACCAGTGATCGATGACCGGCACCTTCAACTGCGCCTCCGCCCATTCCACCGTCGGCGGGTCGGCGCGCTCGCCGGCCAGGAACAGCGTGCGGAATTTCGACAGGTCGTATTTGCGGATGAACGCGCCGTCCGGATCTTCTTTGCGAATGGCGCGGAATGCGGTCGGCGCGGTGAACAGCGCTACCGCCTTGTGCTCGGAGATGACGCGCCAGAACGCGCCGGCATCAGGCGTGCCGACCGGCTTGCCCTCATACATGATCGAGGTGGCGCCATGAATCAGCGGGCCATAGACGATGTAGCTGTGGCCGACCACCCAGCCGATATCGGAGCCGCACCACCAGACCTCGCCGGGCTTGACGCCGTAGAGGTTGAACATCGACCATTTCAGCGCGACCAGATGCCCGCCATTGTCGCGCACGACGCCCTTCGGAATTCCCGTGGTACCGGAGGTGTAGAGAATGTAGAGCGGATCGGTCGCCAGCACCGGCGTGCACGGCGCGGCTTTGCCGGCCGCGAGCGCGGCGTCGCGGAGCGTTGCCCAGTCGTGGTCGCGGCCTGCGGTCAATTCGCAAGGATGCTGCGTCCGCTGCAGGATCACGCAAGCCTGCGGCTTCGCGCTGGAGAGTTCGATCGCGGCGTCAAGCAACGGCTTGTATTGCACGATGCGCCCGGGCTCGATGCCGCAGCTTGCCGACAGGATCAGCTTCGGCTTGGCGTCGTCGATGCGGGTGGCAAGCTCTTTCGCGGCAAAACCGCCGAACACCACACTGTGCACCGCGCCGATCCGTGCGCAGGCCAGCATCGCAAATACCGCCTCCGGCACCAGCGGCATATAGAGGATGACGCGGTCGCCCTTGGCCACGCCGAAATCGGCCATCACGGCGGCGAGCGTCTGCACCTCCTTGAGCATCTCGGCATAGGTGAATTTCGAGATGGAGCCGGTGAGCGGCGAATCGTGGATCAGTGCCACCTGCTCGGCGCGCCCGCCCGCGACGTGGCGATCCAGCGCGTTGTAGCAGGTATTGACCACCGCCCCGGCGAACCAGCTTCCATAGGCCCCCATCGAGGGGTCGAAGATCTTTTTCGCCGGCTCGATCCAGTCGATCTCGCGCGCCGCCTCGGCCCAAAACCCCTCCGGATCGGCGAGCGAACGGGCATGGACCTCGTGGTAGCGGCTGTTGCTCTGGATGTTCATGGCGCACTCCCGGTCGTTCGCCTGATGTCGTCACGCCCGGGGTTGTCCCGGGCATCCAAGTACTTGCTTCACTTCGAACACGGCAAGACGTGGATGGCCGGGACAGGCCCGGCCATGACGGCTGGACGAGTATTTATTGCACGCATTGTCACGGGAAGTTGCGCCAGATCAAGCCGTAATAGCATGACCCTTTGGCTAAATCTCACTGCCTGGCCATCGTATTAAGCTTCTCCAGCCGCTCTTCCATGGCGTGGCGGAGATCGTAGCCGCGCTTGCCGAACGAGGCGTTGCGCTTGTCGATGAAGTCGCGCTGCTGCTTCGTCAGCGCCAGCGCCGCGCGGTGGCTACCCGCTTCCGCATTGGCGATCACCCGCAGGAACACGTCGCTGATATTGCGGTCGAGCTGGGCGAGGCCGGGATCGGCGCAGATCGCCTTTTCGACCTGACGCTTGGCGGTGGCGCAGTTGAAGCTCGGCAGATTCTTCTGGTAGGCGAGCGAACCCAGCCGTTCGATCGCCTGCGCGACTTCCTTGTGGTTGACGGCGGCGGTGCTGTCGGAAGGGTTGAGACGGACTGCCTCCGCATAATCCTGCAGCGCACGGCCGCGGTCGCCCTTACGGGCCCAGGCCGAGCCGCGATTATTGTAGGCGCGCTGGAATTTCGGATCGAGTTTTAGCGCCGCGTCGTAATCGGCAATCGCGCGATCGTAATCCTTGCGCGCCTGATAGGCGTCGCCGCGATTGGTGAGGAATTTCGGCTCAGCACGCAGCTTGATCGCCTCGTCATAGTCAGCGATGGCGCGCGCATAGTCGCCATTGCCGGCGAGGTCGAGGCCGCGATTATCGAAGAATTCCGGCTGCGTCGGATCGATCCGGATCGCGGTGCTCACGTCCTCGATCGCCCTCTCCGTCCGGCCGAGCTTGCGGTAGGCCGCGGAACGGTTGCTATAGGTGCGGGCGCGGTGCGGCTCGAGACGAAGCGCCTCGTCATAATCGGCGATCGTCTTCTGATACTCGCCCTTGAAATACCAGGCAGCGCCACGGTCGGACAGCGCTTGCGCGAAATCGGGCTTGAGCCGCAGCGCTTCGTTATAGTCCTCGATGGCGCGGTCATATTTCCTGGCATTATTGAAGGCATTGGCGCGGTTGGCGTAACCGGTGGCATTGTCCGGCTCCAGCCGGATGGCCTGGTTCAGCGCTTCGAAGGCCGCGTCGAGCTTGCCGCTCTGGCGGAGAATTTCGCCGCGGGCGCGAAACGCGCGGGCACGGGTGGGGTCCTTGGCGATGACGGCATCGATCTCGGCCAGCGCCTGGTCGGTCTTGCCGTTGCCATGCAATGCGGCGGCGCGGGTGATGACGGCGTCGAGGCGGTCGCTTTCCGTCGTCGCCGGATTGTCGATCAGCGCGGTGCAGCTCTCGATCAGCCTGATGGGTTCGGCAACCGTCAGGGGCGCGCAGGTAACCGGTGGCTCGGCAGCCGTCTGGGCGCCGGCAGTTGCAGAAGTCAGAACGGCAAGGGCAAAGGCCGCGTTCGCGGCACATCGCGAAACAAATGATCGCATCATCGGCTCTTCAAAATAAATGAATGACGCGCGGTTATGCCGCGCCCGATCACTAGGTCGCCGCTGATCTTCCAAAGGTTCGAAGGCTCGGGGAGCGTCTACCCCCAATCGGACCAATACCGCCAGAAGCTCTGGGCCATCCATAAATCGGGGCCGAGCCCCTTGTCGCCCTTCCTGCGGCGCTATGTGTTGACCTGTATCCGCGCATAGCCTAGGGAGACCTCCATGAAACGCGCGATGCTCATTGTCACGCTTTGGTGGCTGGCCTTCTGACAGGGCGGCCGGACGTTTAATTGCATCTGGGGCCGCCGCAAGGGCGGCCTTTTGTTTTGATGATCCCCCATGCGGTGTTCCCTTCATCCCACAAGGACACCTCATGACCAGACCCGTTATTCTGACAGGCGACCGCACCACCGGCCCGCTGCATATTGGCCACTATGCCGGATCGTTGCGCAACCGTCTGCGATTTCAGGAGACCCACGAGCAGTTCCTGCTCCTGGCCCTAACCGACAATGCTCACGCCCCCGACAAAGTGCGGGTTGGTGTGATGGAGGTGGCGCTCGACTACCTTGCCGTCGGGATCGACCCGGCGAAGACCGCGATCTGCCTGCAATCCCACCTGCCCGCGCTGGCCGAGCTGTCGATGCTCTATTTGAACTTCGTGACCGTCGCCAGACTGGAGCGCAACCCCACGATCAAGGACGAGATTCGAGGCCGCGGCTTCGGGCGCGACATCCCGGCAGGCTTCCTGTGCTATCCTGCGGCGCAGGCGGCGGACATTACGGCATTCAAGGCGACCGTCGTGCCGGTGGGCGAGGATCAGGCGCCGCTGATCGAACAGACCAACGAGATCGTGCGCCGTATCAACACCACCGCCAAACGGGCCATCCTGCCAGAAGCGCAGGCTGTGATTCCGCAGGTGGGGCGGCTGCCGGGCATCGACGGGAAGGCGAAGATGTCAAAATCCGGCGGCAATGCCATCGCCCTTTCGGCCTCGCCGGACGAGATCGCGGCGGCTGTAAAGGCGATGTTCACCGATCCCAATCATCTGCGGGTCGAAGATCCCGGACGAGTGGAAGGCAACGTCGTCTTCACCTATCTGGATGCTTTCGACGAGGACCGCGCCGCGCTGGAAGAGCTGAAGGCGCAGTATCGGAGGGGAGGAATAGGCGACAGCAAGATCAAGCGCCGCCTCGAAGACATCTTGCAGGCGCTGATTGCACCGACGCGAGAACGAAGGACGCAACTGGCTAACGATCCGGCTTACGTGCTCGACGTGATTCGCCATGGTACGGAAACGGCGCGGAGCCGAACCGAGGCAACGAAGCGCGAAGTTGTCGAAGGCCTCGGACTGTTCATGTTGTAAGCCAGAAGCTAGTGCCCATCGATCCCGTTAATCTGTTGCAGGCGCTCCAGCATCGCCTTTTTCAGATCATAGCCGGGCCGGCCGTATTCCCTGTTGCGGCGGGAGATGTATTCCTCCTGCTCTCGCCGTAGCTTGCGCGCCTGCTGTGGGGTCATTTTTTCGGCGACCGCCCGCTGATAGGAGCCCTGCACCTCGCGATCGAGATCGGCGAGTTCGGGATTGGCGCAGATCGCCTTCTCCACCTTGCGGCGGGCGGTGGCGCAATTGAAGCTCGGCTTGCCGGCGACCGCCTTCAAGGCGCCCTGCCGCTCCGCCTCCTGCGCCAGTGCGCGATGGTTGGCCCGTGCGGCGGCATGATCGGGATTCAACTTGATCGCCGCGGCAAAATCCGCCACCGCCTTGGGCAGATCGCCCTTCCGGCGCAACAGCTCGCCGCGCGCGTTGTGAACATCGGCCTGCGCGGAATCGAGCCGCAGCGCACCGTCATAATCTGATATCGCGCGGTCGATCATGTCCTTGCGCTCATAGGCGGTGGCGCGCGCGATCAGCGCCTTGATGCGATCTGCCTTCTCGGTCTTGGCGTTGTCGATCAGTGCGCTGCAGAGATTCACGGTCTTGTCGTGGTCCGGCGCAAGCGAGGCGGCAAGACAGGGCGCGGGATCGATGCGCAGATCCTTGACCGGCTCGGCGCCGGTCGCAAATGCAGCTTGGCTGCAGATCATCGACAGCAGTAACGCTGCCAGCAGGCTCTGGATGTCGGGATGACCTCGCATCGATGGGTCCGCAAATACGCTTTCAACTGCTGCCGTTCTAGCAAGGCCCGTACTTCGCCGACAACGGCCGGCTTGGCGTTTCCCTTTTCATCCCGGGGGACAGATTTTGGCCGAACGGTGGCGCGCGAGAGAAGTGAACTCCTTCACACGCGAATGGATACTCTTCGCCATAAAATTTGCCGTGAACCTTCTGCTGATTTCCCGGACTCAATAACCATGACCACGTTGACCGACCTCAATCCGCCGCGCGCCATCGCGCAATCCCAAACCCGCTACTTCTATTTCTACATGGCTCTGGCCTGCACGGCCGTCGCCTTCCTCGGCTTCGCGCCGACCTATTGGCTGCCGCTGGCGCAGCGGTCATTCTCGGCATCACCCGTCGTGCATTTTCACGGCCTGTTGTTTTTCGCCTGGTCGCTCTACTTCGCGTTTCAGAGCTGGCTTGCCGCATCCGGCAAGATTACCCGGCACCGCTCGATCGGCATGATCGGCATCTCGCTGGCGACCGCCATGACGATCTTCGGCTTCCTGGTTACCGTCAATGCGATGAAGCGCTCGGCGGCTGCTGGGCTCACTGAGGATGGAATCGCCTTTGCGATTGTTCCGCTAAGCGGAATTCTATTCTTTGCCGTGGTCTTCGCGCTGGCCATTGCATCGATCCGTCAGCCGGAAACCCACAAGCGGCTGATGCTGCTGGCCGGCATTTCGCTGCTGGATGCCGCGGTCGCGCGTTGGTTTCTCACCTTCCTCGCGTCTCCCGGCCCGCTCGGCCCGCCGCCGGTGCCGGTGACCATTCCGCCCGCCATCGTCGCCTATCTCTTGCTCGTCGTTGCCATCGTGTTCGACTGGCGCACGCGTGGCCGCCCCCACCCGGTCTATGTCTATGGCGGCATCGCGCTGATCGCGATCAAGTTCCTGAACTGGCCGATCAGCCTCTCTCCGCTGTGGCATTCGTTCGCCGGCGGCATATTGGCGATGGCGCAGTAGCGCACGGACGGGAATACCTTCTTGCCGGTTGTGCTAGATTGATGGCGACATCGATCTCGACCGGCAGGGAATTCCAAATTTGCTAGCATTCGAATGGATCATCGGGCTGCTGCTCGGCGCGGTGCTGCTCTCCGCGCTGGCACGGCAGCTCAACGTGCCCTACCCGACCTTTCTGGCGCTCGGCGGCATGCTGCTGGCCTTCGTGCCGTCAGGGCCGCGCTGGATGCTGGAGCCCGAGCTGGCGCTGGCGCTGTTCGTGGCGCCGGTGCTGCTGGATGCGGCCTTCGACACCTCGCTGCGCGACCTCCGCAACAACTGGCTGCCGGTCGCCACGCTCGTCCTTGTCGCCGTCGGCCTCACCACCACCTCGGTCGCGGTGCTGGCGCACTGGCTGGTGCCTGATATGCCCTGGGCCGCGGCGGTCGCGCTCGGCGCCATCGTCGCCCCACCCGATGCCGCGG
This sequence comes from Bradyrhizobium sp. CB3481, assembly GCF_029714305.1. NCBI lineage: Bacteria > Pseudomonadati > Pseudomonadota > Alphaproteobacteria > Hyphomicrobiales > Nitrobacteraceae > Bradyrhizobium > Bradyrhizobium sp. CB3481. The sequence continues at coordinate 870,338 of NZ_CP121647.1, read as the reverse complement.
CGGCCACCGCAATCCTGCGCCAGGTCAACCTGCCCTACCGCCTGCTCAAAATTCTCGAGGGCGAGAGCCTGCTCAACGATGCCAGCGCGCTGTTGATCTACCGCGTCGCCGTCGGCATCGCGACAGCCCATCATCTGCGATTGAGCGAGTTTGCGCCCTCGCTCGGCTTGGCGCTGGTCGGAAGCCTGCTGGCCGGCTATCTCTGCGCCCGGCTCTGGCTGCCGCTGACGCACCGGATCACGGAAGCGCCAAGCGCGATCATCGTGCAATTCGCCGGCACGTTTACGATATGGATCGTGGCCGAACATCTCGGGCTATCGGGCATTCTCACCATCGTCGCCTATGCGATCACGCTGGCGCGCACCGCACCGGCGCAAATGCCGGCGCGGCTGCGCGTGCCGACCTATGCGGTGTGGGAGACCGTGGTCTTTGTCCTCAACGTGCTGGCCTTCGTGCTGATCGGCTTGCAGTTGCGCCCCATTTGGGAACGGCTCGATGATCCCGTGCGCTGGAAGTACTGCCTGGTCGCCGGCGCCGTGCTCGGCATTGTCATCCTGACGCGCATCGTCTGGGTGATGTTTTATGGCGTGGTACTGCGGTTCGTGATCGCGCACGGTCTTCTCCGCACCAAGCCGCCGACAACGGCTCCTACCGTTAGAGGAGGCATCGTCGTCTCCTGGTGCGGCATGCGCGGCATCGTTACGCTGGCGGCGGCGTTCGCGCTGCCCGAAAGCTTTCCCTATCGCGACCTGATGCTGCTGACGGCGTTCACGGTGGTGCTGGGATCATTGGTGATCCAAGGCCTCACGCTGCGACCGCTGATCATAGCGCTGCGGCTGAAGGATGATGATCCGGTGAAAGCGGAAGTGGCGCATGGCCGCGCGGTGGCGTACCGGGCGGCGCTGGAGGAGATCGACGGCGATCCATCCGAGGAAGCCGAACTGCTCCGGCTCGAATACCGCGCGCTGCTGCTGCGCGCCGGCGATGACGGCGGCGTTGCCAGCGGCGAACTGCCGGCCGACCCGCTGCGCCGCCGCGCCATTCGCGCCGCCCGGCAATCGATCCTCACCTTGCGGGAATCCGAGGCGATCGGCGACGATGCGTTTCACCAGCTCGAGGAAGAACTGGACTGGGCCGAAATGAGCGCGCGGGGCTGACCTCGTCGTCCCGGCGTTCGCCGGGACGACGAGTGAATGGCGGTAGCGCCTAGGCCGACTTCACGGTGATCCCGCCGTCGACCGCCAGCTCGATGCCGGTGATGTAGCGGGATTCATCGGAAGCGAGAAACAGCGCGGCATTGGCGACGTCCCAGGCATCGCCCATGTGCCCCATCGGCACCTGCGCGTCGCGCGCCCGCCACATCGCCTCGACGTCGCCGCCGGAATAGCTGGCCGCCAGCCCCGCCGAATGCGCGACCATCGGCGTCTTCATCAGGCCGGGCAGGATGCAGTTGACGCGGACATGGTCTTTCGCGAACTGCACGGCGGTGGTGCGCGTCATCTGGTTCATCGCCGCCTTCGAGGCACCATAGGTGACGTAGGAAATGCCGACATGGCGGATCGAGGCGATCGAGGAGATGTTGATGATCGAGCCGCCGCCCTGCTTCTGCATGATCGGGATGACATGCTTCATGGCGAAATAGGCGCTCTTCAGATTGACCGCGAACACGCGGTCCCATTCCGCCTCGGTCACCTCGACGACGCTGCCCATCTCAGCGATGCCGACATTGTTGTCGAGCACGTCGATGCGGCCATAGGCCTTCAGGCAGGCCGCCACCATCGCCTCGACCTCGGCCTCGCGCGAGACGTCGGCGGTGAAGGCGCTCGCCTTGCCTCCCTCCCCGGTGATGATATCGACGGTCTCTTGCGCCGCGGCAGCGTTGCGGTCGACGCAAAATACCTGCGCGCCCTCGCGCGCGAAGGTTACGGCGGTCGCCTTGCCGTTACCCCACCCGGGGCCGATCGAGCCCGCGCCCACAACCATCGCCGTCTTGCCCTTGAGCCGTTCCATCGACCTTCTTCTCCCTGATTAGGTTGCTTTCTTGTAGCCCGGACGCGCGTAACCTCATCCGGGAGTCCAGCTTGGCAGTTTTCCCGGATATCGCTTTGCTCATCTGGCGAGCCCGGGTCAAGCCTCCGAAAAGCTAACGAGATGCGCGCGATATAGGCCTACAAGGCCCTTGCCACGGTTACCCAAAATGGACTGAATGCGCCCGCGAAAGGCCCGCGAAAGCCGGGTCTGGGAAGTTAACGGGTCCCGGGGAAAGCATGGCTCAAGACAAGACAACGCCGCCCAATGACGAGGTCGTCGCGGTTTCCGACGAAGCATTGCAAAAAGCGGAAGCCTTCGTCGAGGCGGAAGAAGGCGCGGCCAACCGCCTGATGGGGTGGGCAGGAAAGATTTCGACCACGATTGCCGTGGTCATGAGCCTGTTTCACCTCTACGCGGCCTATGCCATCGTTCCGACCCAGGAACTTCGCTACACCCACGTCGCCTTCACGCTGGTCCTGAGCTTCCTGCTGTTTCCGCTGGCGACACGTTTTCGCAACCGCGTGCGCTGGTGGGACATCGTGCCCGGCATTGTGGCGGTCGCGACCATCGTCTACGCGCTGTGGGGCGGCGAGGATTTCACCGACCGTGCCACTACGCCTGATCAGTGGGACGTGATCGTCGGCATCGTCTTCATCGTGCTGCTGCTGGAGGCGACGCGCCGCACCACCGGCGCGATCATGCCCGTGGTGTCGCTATTGTTCATCGCCTATGCGATGCTCGGGCCGTATCTGCCGGCGCCATGGACCCATCGCGGCTACGACCTGGCCCGTCTGGTCGGCCACCTCTTCATCACGCTGGAGGGCATTTTCGGCGTCGCCGTCGACGTGTCGGCAACGCTGATCATCCTGTTCACGATCTATGGCGCGTTCCTGCAGCATTCCGGCGCCGGAAAATTCTTCATCGATTTCTCGTTGGCGCTGATGGGTGGCAAGCCGAACGGCGCCGGCCGCACCGTAGTGCTGTCGTCGTTCCTGCTCGGCGGCCCCTCCGGATCGGGAGTCGCCACCACCGTGATGATCGGCACCGTGGCCTACCCGATGATGGCCAAGGCGGGCTTCGAGCGAAACGCCGCGGGCGGCCTGCTCGCCGCCGGCGGGTTAGGGGCGATCCTGTCGCCGCCGGTGCTCGGCGCCGCCGCGTTCCTGATCGCCGAGTTTCTCAAGATCAGCTATCTCGACGTGATCTGGATGGCGACCATCCCGACCTGTCTCTACTACATGTCGCTGCTGTTCATGGTCGAACTGGACGCCAAGAAGTTCGGCGCCAAGGATGTCACCTTCAAGCCGGAATTGTCGCTCGGCGAAATGACCAAGCGCTACGGCTTCCACTTCATCTCGCTGCTCGCCGTCGTGGTCTTCATGGTGATCGGCTATTCGCCGACGCTGTCGGTGTTCTATGCCATCTGCGTCACGTTCGCGCTGAGTTTCCTGCGCAAGGAGACCGCGCTGATGCCAGCCAAGCTGGTGAAGGCGCTGGCCGACGGCTCGATCGGTGCGCTCAATGCCGCCGCCACCTGCGCCTGCGCCGGCATCGTCGTCGGCGTTGTCACGCTGACCGGCCTGGGGCTAAAATTCTCGTCGATCGTCATCAGCTATGCCGGCGGCAGCCTGCTGCTGACCGCGATCTACACCTCGCTGATCGTCTGGATCATCGGCCTCGCCGTGCCGGTGACCGCTTCCTACATCATCTGCGCCGTCATCGCGGCACCCGCGCTGATCAAATTAGGCGTGCCCGATTACGCCGCGCACATGTTCATCTTCTATTACGCGGTGCTGTCAGAGGTGTCCCCACCGACCGCGCTGTCGCCGTTCGCGGCGGCCGCCATCACCGGCGGCGATCCCTACCGGACCACGCTGCAATCCTGGAAATATACGCTGCCGGCGTTCCTGGTGCCGTTCGTGTTTGTGCTCGACCCGCAAGGCCCCGGCCTCTTGCTGTCGATCCCGAAGGGCGGATCGTGGATCGACATTGTCGAGATCACGATCAAGACCACCTTCGGCCTTTTGGCACTGGCGGCCTTTGCCCAGAACTGGGCGCTGCGACAAAATACAGCGGTCGAACGCGGCCTGCTTCTGCTATCCGGGTTGCTGCTGGTGTTCCCAAGCCTGATCGAGGCGATCGTCGAAGGGATCATCGGGCGCGATATCAGCTACACCTATGTACCGGGCCTGATCATCGGCCTCGGCGTGGTGCTGTGGCAGGCAAGAACACGGTCGCCCACGCGGCCGGCTCTAACAACATAAGTCAGGGAAGCGATTGAGGATGAAAACAATGAAGAAGACCGTAGCCATACTGGCCATGACGATTTCTGCCGCGTTCGCCTTCGCGGGCGCGGGCCATGCGCAGCAGAAGACGATGTCGATCGGCACCGGCGGCACCGGCGGCGTCTATTACCCGCTCGGCGGCGCCGTCGCCAACGTGCTCTCGAAGAACCTTCCCAACGTGCAGGCCACTGCGGAAGTGACCGGCGGCTCGGTCGACAATCTCAAGCTGATCGGCGCGGGGAAGAGCGAGATGGGCTTCACCATGGCCGATGCCGCACTCGACGCTTTGCAAGGGCAGGACAAGTTCAAGAGCGGCAAGGTGCCGCTGCAGGCGTTGCTCGTGGTCTATCCGAACCGCATGCATGTGGTGACGGTGGAAGGCCGCGGCATTAATACCATGGCCGACCTGAAGGGTAAGCGTGTTTCGACGGGATCGCCCGGCAGCGCCACCGAAGTGATGGCGTTCCGCGTCATCGAGGCCGCCGGCCTCGACAAGGACAAGGACATGAAGCGCGAGCGGCTCGGCGTTGCCGAATCCGTCAATGCGGTCAAGGACGGCAAGATCGACGCCTTTTTCTGGGTCGGCGGCATTCCGACCGCAGCGGTCACCGATCTCGCGGCAACCCCTGGCATCAAGATGAAGCTGATCGACCATGGCGATCTGGCCGAGAAGATGAACGCCAAATACGGCAAGCTCTACTCGCCGAGCAAGATCAAGGCTGGCTCCTATCCCGGCTACGACAAGGATAATTCCATCACCGAGGTCTGGAACCTGATCGTCACCGGCGACAAGATGAGCAACGAGGACGCCTACACCATCGTCAAGACGCTGGTGGAGAAGAAGGCCGACATCGTCGCCGTGCACAAGGAAGCCGAGAGTTTTTCGCTCGACAATCAGGTGCAGGAGCGTTCGCCGATTCCGTTCCATCCCGGCGCGCTGAAATACTTCAAGGAAAAGGGCATCGGCGGCTAGCTTCGCCGTCCCGCGCGGAGCGGAAGCGATAAATTCAACATAGGCCGCGGCTGAACAGCCGCGGTCTTTTTTTGGGACGCAGGGTTGCGTGCGCTGCATCATTGCTGCTCCTGCGAAGGAACGCGAACAGATTTTCGAGCAGGGATGCTCTCAAGACGCCGACGTCGCGGCGTCGACGCGCGCCACAGGCGTTAACATGCGGCGCTGATCAATTGTTGCGCGGGCAAGGCATCCGCGCGGCGAAGTCCAATGAAATCAACCGATCGGCTACCCGACGGGGCCTGAGCCGCAACCTCGGGCAATCCCCTGAATGCATTATTCTAGTCGGCGGCTTTAACCCTACTGAAGTAATCATGTGAGCTGCCACAAAATTCCATGATTGCGACCTCAACGGGGATGTACCACTTGCGGCGGGGTAGCTGTTGGGAGGGCGGGATGGAGCAAATCGACTTCAGCGAGTACTCGCGCGCGGCGCATTTCGGGCATCGAAAGCTGACACCCAGGGCCTGTGTCGTCGACAGCAAGAAGCACCTTCGGCTGTTTCTTTCTGACGCACTCGAGGATCTCGGCTTCATCACCTGCGAATGCGGCCAGGCCGGCGATCTGGCCGGGCTGCTGCAGTCCGAGCAGCCGGATCTGATCGTGCTCAGCGTGTGCGTCGACGGGCTCAATGTCGGCGAAATTCTCGAAGCCATCGTCCGCAAGAATTTCGGCGGCAAGGTTCTCGTGATCGGTCAGCCGGATTCGATCATGGTCAAGGCGGTCAGGCAAATTGGCGAGGAGTACGGAATTGCCATGCTGCCTTCGCTTCCGACGCCGTTCGGCACGGCGAGCCTGCGCGCCACCGTCGCAGAGCTGTTGCCGGCCGAACCGGCGCCAAGCCCGGCGGTCGATGTCGCCGAAGCCCTGAAGGCCGGCTGGCTCGAATTGTGGTATCAGCAGAAGATCAATGCGCGCACGCTGATGCCGAACGGCGCCGAGGCGCTGGTGCGGATGCGGCACCCGGCATGGGGCGTGGTCCCGCCGGCCTACTTCATCCCCGACGACAAGGATCCGCATTTTCGCGCGCTCTCCGAGTTTGTGGTTGGGCGCGCGATCGAGGACTGGCGCTATCTCCTCGAGAGCCAGGGTCCGGTCGATCTCTCGGTCAATCTTCCTGTGACATTCTTCGGCAATGCCGAAGCGGTGCGCGACCTCTGCCGCGCCATGCCTGTCCACCCCGCCTTCAGGGGGCTCGTGATCGAGATCGAAAGCAGCGAAGTCATCGATCATCCGGAGCTTGCAGTCGACGCCGCGCGGCGCCTGCGCCTGCACAATATCGCGATCGCCATCGACAATGTCGGCGCGGAGTGGCCGTCGCTGATGGAGCTCGGCCATTTTCCGTTCGCCGAGCTGAAGGTCGACCCGAAATACATCAATGGCTGCGCGGACAACCGGCTGAAGCAGACGGTATGCCGGCGCATCATCGAGCTGGCCCGCGACAACGAAGCTCGCGCTGTCGCCCTGGGTATCGAGACCCGCGCCGATTACCTCGCCGCGCACGATATGGGCTTTGACCTGGTCCAGGGTCAGTTGTTCGGCAAACCGGCGGCGGTGCGGAAATTCGCCCGCTCCCGCCCGCAGCTCGCAGTCGCCGGCACCTCCTGAGCCGGGCTCACTCAAATTTCATGTCGATGCATTTCGCGATGTCGGAGCCGAGGCCGGACGAGATGATGATGCAGCCGCGCACCTTCAGGACATTGTTGTCGCTGGCCCACACCGCATAGCCGCCGGGCCCGAAGAACGAATTGGTGTTCGGCGACTCGGTCTCCGTGGCGTCGAACGAATAGTCGCCGTCGGTATCGAAGATGCGCGGCTTTTTGGCGCAGCTGCCGTCGGCCTGCACGTTGATCACTTCCTTGTTGTCGCGCGTCAGCGCCAGCGAGACCTGGCAGCGGAAATATTCCGAGGTCTTGGTGTTGAACACATACGCATAGGACTTGCAGGTCGAGGTATTGAGCTTGCCCGCGCTCAATCCTCGGCTGCAGGCAATCCGCTGATTGTTGGACAGCTTGAAATTATCGGCCGCTGCGGAAGCGAGCGTCATGAATGACAGCGCAACACCGAGACCGATCTTCATGACGTGGTTCATCCGAATCATCCCCCTGAACTTTTTCCGCATTGCATGCTTGTAGCCGGAAAGGCGAAGATAGTCGCGAAGTCGAAGGCGGGAAATCACAAAGTCTAAATCACAAGGTCTCAAGGGCGGCGTGATGCGTCGAAGGTGCCAATTGACGGCACAGCACCGTTCGTGATTTGTTCAAAGCATGGGACAAGAGGCCGAACGGCTCACGGGGAGGATGGATGATGACGAGCATTTCAATAAAAACGGTTTTGACGGTGGCCATGCTGGCGGGATTCTCGACTACCGCATTCGCGCAAGCTGGCCCGACACCCTGGGAGCTGAAGTCGGACATGGGCTATGCCTATGGCAAGGACGGCAAGACGCTTTCCTACAAGATGGGCACCAACAATGCGGGCCTTTTGCTGAAGGGCGCCAAGAAAGTGCCGAGGGGCACGCTGTTCTTCATCGGCCAGAATGGACAGCTCTACATGCGGTCCGGCCCGTATCTCGAGGGCGACGGCAAATTCATGTTCGGCTCGAATTGATTCCGATCGCAGCTAATCCCGTCGTCGTCCCGGCCAAGTGAGCGCAGCGAACGCTGAGCCGGGACCCATACGCTGCGGCCTTTCTTCGGGCAATCTGGCAGACGTCTCGGGTAATGCATTGAAGCCGGTGGCTATGGGTCCCGGCTCGCGCTCCGCTTGGCCGGGACGACAACTTGTTAAAACGCCGCCGCCAGCTCCTTCGCGCCGGGCTTGGCACCGTTGAAATCCATCCGCTCGTCGGTCACCGCCAAGAGCCTGGCCACGGTGTTGTGGCGGATTGCGACGGGGTTGCGCTCATAGCCGCCGCGCTGAAAGAAGTTCGAGGTCGGCACCCGCTCGCGCATCGCCTGCGGCATCGTCACCATGTCGAGGCCGGTGCCGTCGCCGGTCAGGTTCATCATTTCGAGCTCCGCCGCCGTCAGCGGACGGTTGTAGCCCTTGGCGCGCGCGAAAATCACCGACGTCAGGAGCTTGTGGGTCTGCAGCATCGGCCCGACATCGACATCGAGCACCATGGCATGCACCGCCCAGCCCTGCGGGGTGTTGGCAAGCTTCTCATGCTCGAACCAGGTGTCCGGCACGGTGCGCGTGAACGCCACCATCTTCTTCAGCACGGCAAGCTTGTGGTCCATCGCCTTGCGCGGCGTGCCCGACAGCTGCGCGGCCCGCGCCGTCAGCTCCCTGACGAATTCATGGCCCTGCTCGGCGAATAGCTCGACGCTGTTAGTGGTCAGGAGCTGGTTGTAGCCGATCGCGGTCGAGATCGCGCGCGAGCCCGGCTTGGCCGGATTAAGCCCGGACTGCATGTCGTAATTGCCGTTGCCGCCGGTCTCGAACGAATAGACCCGTATCGCTTGCTCGCGCGTCAGGCCGGCGGCCAGCGCGTAGCGCGCATAGGCGCGCTTGAATTCAACTTCGGATGAAGGCCGCTGCGGCACGAACTGGAAATGATCGGCGGCGGCTTTGAGGAAATCGGCTACCACAGGCAACGGCTTGCGCTCGCGCGGCGGCTTCTCCTCCTCCGGCTCCGGGCTGACCGGCCGCTTCGGACCGGTATAGACGGGCGGCTGCGTCAGCACGTAATCGTCGAGCGCGATGGTCTGGCGCTCACGGCGCTTGGCGTTGCGAACCTTTCGCTTCTCGGAGATCGCGGTCCAATAGGCGCCCGCCTCCTCCTCGAACGCGGCGCGCGCCTCCTGATATTCTTTCAGCTTGCGGCGATATTCGGTGATGGCCTGCGGCGAAGCGGCTTGCGCCATAGCGTCGGCGGTGGAGGAAGGCTCCGTCGCCACGGCGGGCGAGGCCCCCGCAAGCAGCGCGAGCGCGACGAATCCGGAACCGATGCGAATCAATGGCAGGCGCATGCCACCCTTGTAGCAAGCGAGCCTGCGAAGTCAGCCCCTGAAGGGAGCGACATTTCTTCCCTTCTCCCCTTGTGGGAGAAGGGAAAGTCCATCACTCCTGCTCGACGCCGCTGGCTTTGACCAGCTGCGACCACTTCTTCTCATCCTTGTCGATGAATTCGGCGTAATCTTCCGGCGTGCCGGGCGTGATCTCGGTACCGTCATTGCCGAGCTGCTTCTTCACTTCGTCGCTGGCGAGCGCGTCGCGCAGTGCCTTGTTGAGCTTGTCGACGATCGGCCGCGGCGTGCCGGCCGGCGCGACCAGCCCGTAATAGAGCGAGGCGTCGAAGCCGGCGAGGCCCGCCTCGATCATCGTCGGCACCTCCGGCAACAGGCCCGAACGGGTGACGCTGGTGACCGCGAGTGCGCGCAATTTGCCGGCCGCGACATTGGCATGCGAGGCCGGGATCGGCGCGAACGCCATCGGGATATGGCCGCCGAGCAGATCGGTCAGCGCCGGGCCGGTGCCCTTGTAGGGAATATGCACGAGCTTGATGCCGGCGGTGCGTGCGAAATATTCGCCGGTGATGTGGCTCGCGGTGCCGGCGCCGGCCGAGCCGAAATTGACCTTGTCGGGATTGGCCTTGGCGTACGCGATCAATTCGGCAACGGTCTTGGCCGGGAACGAGGGATGCACCACTAGCGAGTTCGGCGCGTTGCCGATCATGCCGATCGGCGCGAAATCCTTGCGTGGGTCATAGCCGGGATTCTTGTAGAGCGACGGACCGATCGCCAGCGTGCCGGTGTAGCCCAATAGCAGTGTGTAGCCATCGGGGTCGCTCTTCGCGACCGCCTTGGTGCCGACGGTGCCCCCGGCACCGGGGCGATTATCGACCACGACCTTCTCGCCAAGCAACTCGCTCATCTTGTCGGCGATAGCGCGGCCGACGATCGAGGTGCTGCCGCCCGGCGCGAATGGAATGACCAGGGTGATGGCGCGGGCCGGATAGGTTTGGGCGTGTGCCGTTGCTGCGCTCAGGCCGAGCAGTGTGGCGACGATACTAAGCCAAATGGACATGACGAGCGCGCTCCCAGAGCTATTTTTCTTGTTGGACAGCCATCGTCGCTGAAACGATCGGTGTTCGCAAGTTGACTTCCGAATGAGGCATCGTCGCGAGCATCGTATCTCATATGGTGAGATAGATGCGCCCGTTCATGACCGCGCACTACCGCCAGGCAAATACCGGCTGTTCCAGCTCCGCCACGCGCGTATCCCGCCCCGCCAGCACTTCGGCGAATTGATAGATCAGCGCTGCCGTCGGTGCGTGGATGTGCTGGCCGGCATGGCGGAAGCGGATCACGCGCCGCGTGCTCTCAGGAATCGTGGTGAAGCTGAAGACGTCGGCTCGCTCGATGTCATCCAGTGCGACGCGATGCACGGAGGCGACCTCAGCCGGATTGGGGACAATATCGGCGACGGCACCGACCCAGACCACCACAGGCGTGATCAGATAGCCCGAGCGCGTCGGATAATCGTCGAGCAGGCCCAGCACGTCCGCTTCGCTCAAGGCGACGCCGAGCTCTTCGTGCAGCTCGCGAAGCGCCGCCTGCGCCTGCGTCTCGCCGTGGTCGCAGCGCCCGCCCGGCAGCGCCCATTGGGCGGCGTGGGAGCGCAAGGTCGCCGCGCGGCGCGTCAGCAGAAACGCCGTGCCGCCGCCCGTCTCCGCCCCGGTGAGCGCAATGGCGACCGCCGCTCGCTTCAGCCCGGATGGCGCCTCAACGGATGGCGCCCTCGTGAACGCCGCGCAGAGCTCTGCGATATTCCGCCGTGTGGTATCGTCAAATGACCGGGCCATCCTGCTTGACTACAACATCGGCGCATCGGATGAAACGACCCGACAGCATGACAGCCCGCAGGGAATGGATCGCACGACATGACAGCCAAGGCCGCGGACAAGCTCAAATCCGACGGCTGGAAGATCGTCGAGACGTCAGGCTTTCTGCACCTGATCGGCCCCCTCTGGCAGCGCGTCGTCGATGGCACGTACGAATATGCGCTCCTGACCGAGGACAAGCACCACAACCGCCGCGGCCTGGTGCAGGGCGGCGTCATCATGACTTTTGCGGATCGGACCTGTGGCATGACCGCCCGCTTCGTCTCGGGCAAGCCGACGCTGGCGACGGTGCAACTCGATACCCACTTCGTCGAGGCCGGCAAGATCGGCGAGCTTCTGGTGTCGAAGCCGCATGTGGTACGCTCCACCCGCAGCCTGATTTTCATCACGACGGAAGTGACCGTCGACAAGCGCTGTATCGCGATGGCGAGCGGCGTGTTCAAGATATTGAAGAGCGAGGGGTGATAGTTGCCGTCATTCCGGGATGGTCCGCTAGGACCAGACCCGGAATCTCGAGATTCCGGGTTCGATGCTGCGCATCGCCCCGGAATGACGGCCCAGCATAGAGGACACACCCGATGCAATACCGCCAACTCGGCCGCAGCGGCCTGAAGATTTCGCCGATCTGTCTGGGCACCATGATGTTCGGCGGCCCCACCGACGAAGCCACTTCCTCGCGCATCATCGCGAAGGCGCGCGAGGCCGGCATCAACTTCATCGATACCGCCGACGCCTATAATGGCGGCCAGTCCGAGCAGGTGGTCGGCCGCGCGATCTCGAACCAGCGCACGGGCTGGATCCTCGCCACAAAGCTCGCCAACCAGATCGGCGACGATCCCAATCGCGGCGGGCTGTCGCGGCGCTGGGTGATGCAGGCGGCGGAGGAGAGTCTGACGCGGCTCGGCACCGACGTCATCGATGTCTACTATCTGCACAAGGAGGATCACGCGACGCCGCTGGAGGAGACGGTGCGCGCGATGGGCGACCTGATGCGCCAGGGCAAGATCCGCTATTTCGGCGTCTCCAACTACCGCGCCTGGCGCGTCGCCGAGATCTGCAACATCTGCGACAACAACGGCATCGACCGCCCGATCGTCAGCCAGCCCTATTACAACGCGATGAACCGCATGCCCGAGGTCGAGCATTTTCCGGCCTGCGGCTATTACGGCCTCGGCATCGTGCCCTATAGCCCGCTGGCGCGCGGCGTGTTGACCGGCAAGTACGCGCCGGACGCCGCACCGGACAAGGAAACCCGCGCCGGCCGCGCCGACAAGCGGATGATGCAGACCGAATGGCGGCCGGAATCGCTGAAGCTAGCGCAAGAGATCAAGCGGCACGCCGAGGCCCGCGGCATTACGGCCGGGCAGTTTGCCGTTTCATGGGTGCTGAACTCGTCCTTCGTGAGCGGGGTGATCGCAGGTCCCCGCACGGAAGCGCAATGGGACGATTACATCAGGGCGCTCGACTACCGCTTTACGGCGGAGGACGAGGCGCTGGTCGATCGCCTCGTCGTCAGCGGCCACCCATCGACGCCGGGCTTCAACGACCCGGCCTATCCGATCGAGGGACGGCGCGCGCGGACGGGCAGAGCTGGCCGCTAGAGCCAGGCCTGGAGGCTAGTGCGGGCCCTCCCATCGGCCACCACCTTTCGTTGCATAGCAGATCGAAGGCGCAGTAACGGGATAGTAACGCTGTTGGCGCATTCTTGCCGGCTCATGGCGGAGGTCCATGCGGTGGACGAGCACAGAACAGCACCACGGCGTCGGTTTTTGAAGGCGGGCAAGATGTCGTTCGGCGGCGGCGCGATCGATTGCACGGTGCGCAACCTTTCCGAAACCGGCGCTGCGCTCGAAGTCAGCTCTCCCGTCGGCGTTCCCGAGCACTTCACGCTGCTGATCGAGGCCGACCACATCCACGTGCCATGCCGCGTCGTCTGGCGGAAGGACACGCGGATCGGGGTTCATTTCGACCTCTGACGGACATGCGCGTATCGCCGCGCGCGGCACGCAGCCGCACGCGACACATCTGCTAGGCGATCCAGTCTCGCGCTATCGGCCTCGCGGCGTCAGTGCCTGGATTCGAGGTTGATCATGACGCCCGTCGGCTCGGGCTCGTGCGGCGACAGTTTCGTCAGCGTTTCGTCGCTCCAATAGGCAAGGTTGACGATCATGCCGACCGGCGTTTCCGGCTCGGACGTCTCGGCAGGCTCAAGCACGTTGAGGCCGCCGCTGTCGATGAAGAACGTGTGATCGCCAAACATGCTGCTCAGTTGCGGAACCACCGGATGATCGTCGGGCAACGCCTGGGCCTCGAATTGCGTCAACGCGCGTTCCACCTGTGCCGAGTTCAATTTCATGCACGACTCCTTCACTTGGCTTCTGATCCACTTGGCTTGTGGTTGTTTCAACCCGCTCGATCTGGGCGCGATTGAATTCGGGACAGTGGGGGTTGTTTCCGCCACTTCAACCCGGCAACGGAATTAAATTGGCAATGTTCCGCCATGCGCGGTTCGAAATGCTCTGAACAGCGGCGGGGAACAGCACGGGACACGTTGCTCGCGAAGCGGGCAGCTATTTCCGGTCGGGAATGGGATGGCGCTTTGCCAATTCATCGATCGGAAGATGCGCCTCGGCATCATCAAGTGCGAAGCGGACGATGACGTCCTGGCGGCCGATCTGGCCCCAGAGCCCCTCCGACGACCATTTCTGCGGCATTGGGCCGCGCAGCCCTTCGACCCAGACAAAATACCATTCGGTCATGGATGCACCTTATCAGGCCCGCTCGTGTCGCGTTATCAGGCCCGCTCGTGTCGCGCCCGGTCCCGTTGATATCAGGCCATTTCAGGCATTTCGCTGCGGAAATCAGCCATTTCAAGGCCTCGCACCCTGAAGGGGTGAACCTTTTCCGCCCAGGTGGCGACAATCCGGATCATCGGCCCCTCAAGGATTGCCCGTCATGAATTCGCCAGAGCCAGCCGCCCGGCCTGTATCGAACAGCAGTTCCGTCCGCCGCATTGCGGTGGCGGTCGTTCTCGGCGGCCTGGTCTTCACCGCGCTGTGGATCACGATGTTCAGCATGGTCGTCTCGATGCTGATCGGCACCACCTGCTGCGTTTTGATCGTTGCCGCAAGCAACCTCTCCGATGTGGTCGAACTGCTGCTCGATGCGGTGGCGTCCGTCGTCTTCGGCATCGTCGCCGTGATCGCGGCGATCTTCGGGGCGATCTTCAGCATCTTTGGATTTTAGGCGCGAGGCCGGCATCACGCGCTGATCATCCCGCCCACCCTTTCCGTCCGCGCGAATCATCTACTCTGCCCGGATGAAATGGCTCCTGACCGCGGCAGCTCTGGCCTGCAATCCCGGCGACCGCCTGCTCGATATCAGCGGCAAGATTCCGCGCGGCCTGCATTCGCTCGATCTCGTCGTCACCGTCGAGCCGTTCTATGCCCGCTTCTACATCTACCAGCCGGGCTTTCCCGACAGCATGCAGCACTGCTGCGGCAACAAGCGCACCTCGGTCATCAAGGTGCCGGTCGTCGACGGACGCTTTTGCGTCAGGCAGAGCCAACCGCAGATGAAGTGGACGGTGCGGGCGCTGTTCAGGCCGGATATCCGGATGTAGCACGCGGCCCGACGATTCGCGGATGGACTGCGCAAAACCGAGGCCAGGCTTGGGAACAGGGCGGTGCTGACGACGTTCGTTGTTCATGACCGGGACAACGCCAGCCATCCTTGCAAACGCCTTCCAGATCGCCTGGGACTATCTGGAAGCGACGGGCGAGCTCGGAAACCCCGATCAGACCGCACAGCATCTGCTCGACACCATCGAGGCGATGATGCGGCACGGTGAGCGGCGACCGCTGCTGCTATCCAACAAGGCGATTGCGGCCTACCAGCGCTTCAGGGCAGAGCAAGGCCTGCCCATGGCCTCCTAGGAACGGCCTCCTAGGACCGGAACATTTCCGACAGCCTTGTCGCGGTTGAACGAGAAATCATGCGGACGGGCGCGAGGAGCCTGGCGAAAGCCAAGCGCCTCTCAAGGGCAAATCTTCGAAAGCCCGATCCTCGAAGCCCGCCGACGCGGCCGCCAGCTAGCGCCGCGCCGTCTTTCGCCGATTATACGGCGAGCGGTTCACCGGCCGCAGCGAGATCCCCTCGCGCTGTGCCTTGCTCGCAATCGACGCGGGCGGCCGCTGCATCTTGAGACTGATGACGCCGGTCGGCGTGTTCGCCTTGGCCAGCGAGCGCAGCTGCTTCACTTCCTTGTCGCTCCAGGGCTGGCGCGAGCGGCGCTTGTACTTCGGATTTGCCTTGCGCGGCCCCATCTTGCCGATCGGTGATCCCTGCCGCTTCCATGCTGGTTGTCGTGCTGCCATGAGTACCTCCTAATGAAGGTTAAGGCACGAATCGGCAAAACTGTTCCTACGGCTCACTCGGCAGTGGCGCGCATGAGAGCCACGAATGGACGGACAAACCGCCCGGCTCAAACGGAGGCAGCACCCTGCGTGCCGCACCCTTGGGGCTCGCCCAACAAAAATATCGAAAACAACCCCATGCACAGTAGCCGGCATCTGCTCGTCGTGGCGGGCACATTTGCGACGCATTTGACATGTCGGGCAAATCACCGGCACTATGGCATCATTGGCGCGGGAAAAATCTGGCGATGAACACGCTTGGTGTGGTCGGAACCGCTTCCAATATGCTTAGATCGCGGCCGACATGGCGCATGCGGTCAGCCAATGCTTTGGTACGTGATCTTTATTTCGGTCGCCACGGCCGGCGCGTTTACGTGGTTTGCGCTTGAGCTCGTTGGCCGACCCGTTCGAAAATTCTTCGATCTCAGGCGGACCGTGCGCCAGCAAATGCTGGCTCTGGGCGATGTCCCGACGCCGCAGGCGCGCGAGACCTGCGTCACGTCAGAGCAGATAAGACAATACGATCGGGACCTGAAAAAAGCTCGCGAGGCACAAGGCATCTTGCGTGATCTGGCCTCGCAGATGCTGGCGTTCGCCGAAAGTGAGAGGGCGGCCTGTATTGCGATCAAGCCGTTCGGTTTTGATCCCTCGGCCGCTGGCAGCGGACTGATCAAGCTCGCCACTGCGCTCGATCGCCATGGGCCCGAACGCGCCAAGTTTCACAGCAATGTCGAGAGGGCGCTGCGGCTTTAGCTAGAGCATGATGTTGTCTGGCTCGATAGGCCGGCCGCAGACCGGCTTAACCTCTCCCGCTTGCGGGGAGGTCGGCGCGAAGCGCCGGGTGGGGGCTCTCTCCACTCGGGCAGCATCGCCCGCGGAGACACCCCCACCCCAGCCCTCCCCCGCAAGCGGGAGAGGGAGCGCACCTGCTTCGTGGGCGCAATCAAAATCTAATTTCTTCGTGCTCTAGCTTAGATCGCCCGCTCAAGCCTTTCGGCGCCCGAACTCCCGGGCTGGGCTGTGAACGTCCTGCCGCCACGGCGGGGGCGGCGGGCTTGCCCGTTCAAAACTGGCTGTCGTGATGGGATCGGGCGCGGGCGGGCGCGAGATGATTTGTTTCGGCTCGACATGGCCGAAGATGCGCCGCAGCAGTTTTGGTCTGAAGATTCCAATGAGCACCAATGTGAACAACAGAAGCGGCATCGTGTTCGACGGCAGCTCCGAACGCTCGCCGGCGCGCGCCGATGAATCGACCATGCCACCCGGCCGCTGGCTATTGAACGTGCCGCCGCGGTTCGCCGGCGGCTCGGCAACCTTATAGGCATTCGCCGGCGGAAGCACCGGCTTGTCCTTGGCCCCCGGGCATTTCCCGTCCGGATAGGACGGACCGGAGCAGAACGGCCCGGAATTGACCATGCGGGCGATGTCGACCATCTCGGCGGGATTGAACGTGCCGACCAGCCTGGTGAGATTGCCGTCCTTTGGCCAGTAGATGTAAAGCGCGACGACGCAGCTCGCGGCGAGCGGAATCATCAGCTTGGGCGCCAGGCCGATGACATTGCGGCGCTCGTTGAGCTGCCATTCTTCCCAGGCGATGCAGGCGTTGTGGTATTCGCGAAACGTCTCGCGATCGGTGAGATACAGCAGGAAGATGTTGGTAGCAGGCGGCCGCGGCTTCTCGAGCGGCTTGCCCGACGCATCGAGCGGATAATTCAACGCGACCGATCGCGGACGCCGCCCGAACTGCGGCTGTGCCGGGCCGCGGCTGTCGCGCCGCGACCGCGCGGGATTCATCAGCTCGCCCCCCAGCGCCACGATGGCGTCCAGCCTGTCGTCGACGCTGGGATGGCTGCCGCCGTCGTGATCGGCCGGGCCGTCGAACAGCAGGCCCTCGACACGCGCGCTGCCGTGGAAGACACCGCGGCCGCCGATCTTGGTGATGGCGCTGATCAAGGCTTCGGGAAAATGCGTGACCCTGATCGCCTCGCCATCGGCAACGTAATCGCGGCCCAGCTTCAGGCTGCGCCGCGCCGCGCGTGCGAGCCGCAGCGACAGCGTCGACGCCGCAGTGCCGGCGAGCAGCACGATCAGCATGGGCGGAATCGCCACCACGATGATCATCTGCCGCCAGTCCTCGAACCGCAGCGGATTGTTCATCCGCATGATGACGGCGGTTCGCATCAGCGCGTGGTTTGCGGCCAGCAGCTTCGTATCGCCGTGGCGGATGTGCGAGGCCTCATGGGCGAGAACCGCCGCCAGCTCGTCATCGTCGAGCCGCTCGAGCAGACCGCGCGTGACCGCAATCAACCCCGCTGTCGGCCCCTCGCCCACCGTCACGGCATTAGGCTCGCTCGCGTCGATCACACCGAAGCGCGGCAGACGTACCCCGAGCGCTGTACACTGCTCCTCGGCAATCGCTACGAAGCGCGGCTCGTCCTGGCGCGAGACGATCCGCACGCCAAGCGCCTGCGTCACGGCCCTGGCATGGCCGCGGTACATCCACCAGAACATGAAGCCGGTCAGCGCCGCGATCGGCAGCGCGTAGCGGACGGCATAACCGACCGGGTTCGAGAGGATGGTGTGCTCTTGATCCCACATGAGCAGCGGCATCGTCAGCACGAACGCGCCGATCACCTCGAAGGAGACGATATAGGCCAGCACCAGCCATGCCGTGCAGCGCCGGTTGTGCGCGGCATGCGTGATGTAGCCGTGAACCGCCATGGCGCCGGCCCCTTAAGGAAGATCAGAGGTTGACCTTGACCGGCTCGGCGAATTCCGAGCGCCGCTCGCCGAGGGTGAACTTTTCGCGCGCGGTATTGGCACCCATCCGTGCGATCAAATTGCCGGGGAAAGCGCGGCGAACGCCGTTCAATTCCTCGACCGCCAGATTGTAGAATTTTCGCGCCGCCGTGATGCGATCCTCGATCCGGATCAGGTCGTTGCGCAGCGTAGAGTAATGCGCGGCGCTGGCCAGCGCCGGATACTTTTCGCTGACCGTGAAGAGGTTTTGCAGCACGTTGGCGATCTGCGTATCGGTCTGGATCACCCCACCGCCGCTGCTGAGCGCTTCCAGGGCATCGATACGGGAGTCCAGCACGTCGCGGATCACGTCATGCTCCTTCGCCGCGAAGGCGCGGACGACCTCGACCAGATTGCCGATCAGCGTGTGGCGCTCGATCAAGAGCGCATCGACATCGCCGAACGCGGCATCCGCCCGCTCGTCGAGCTGGCCGATCAGCGCGTGATGCGAACGGATCTTCAGCGCGAGCCAGAGCGCGGCGCCAGCCAGAAGCCACAGCCACCAGTGATCCAGCGCAAAATTGGCGGCGCGAACGAGGCGCCCGGAGAAGTCGATCGCTTGAAGGAAGGTTTCGCCGGAGGCTGAAGGCATGATAATGGTTTCCTGAAATGAGTTTTTCGGAAACCTGTACATTCCACCGGCTAAGATTCTGCACCGGCGACAATTCAAATTGTAAAGATTTGAGTGACTTCGGTTAAAGGCAGCAAGCGGAGGTCACCGACCATCACTGAGAGGCCGCAGATGGCAGAGAAACTTCCGCCGATTCACCCCGGCGAAATCTTGCGGGAAGAATTTCTCGTTCCGCTCAAGCTGACACCTTACGCCGTCGCCGCTGCGCTGCACGTGCCGCGCACCCGGATCGAACGCATCGCGCGGGAAGAAAAGCCCGTGACGGCCGATACCGCGCTGCGGCTCGGCAAGTTCTTCAAGACCGGGGCGGCGTTCTGGATGAAGATTCAGTCGCGCTACGATCTCGAAGCCGCCGAAGATGCACTCGCGCCGCAGATCAAGAAGATCGCGGCTTACAAGGCGGCGTGAGCGAGGTCTAGCAAGTAGCCTGCATGAGCGCATGCGACATGCCGGGATCAGCGCAACTAACAGAACCCGGATGTCGCTTCGCTCATCCGGGCTACGCCTGGTCGCGATCGCCACGTTCCTTCTTTCTTCACCACCTCTGCGGCTCGCGATTCTCAAACGGCATCCATCCGGGGTCATGAGTCCGGCTGATTCATAGCGGGATAGACGACCGTTCCGTCGGGTTGAACGACGGCGCCTTGCGTAAGGCGGGCGGGCTCCAGGCGGCCCTGCCCCATGATGTGGAAAACGGTTTCCCCGCACGCAATGAGATAGTCGGTGACGATGCGACGGTGACAGCGCCACCATACCGCTTCCGAACACATGATCGCGCAACGTCGCTGCTGCCCCTCGTCGCGCAGATGCACAAGGCCTGCGTGAAACTGCGCCGACAGTGCATAATCGGCATAGTTATGAAAGCTCTCGTTGGTCCAGAAACCGTTGATGGCCGGAGGCAGGCTTCGTGTCTTACCGCGAAGACCGCCGAGCGCTGCCACATGCTCATAGGCGATGCCGTAGGGCGCCAAGGTTTCGGGAAGCGTATCCTTGTTGAATTGCGGATTGGTTCTCGACCGCGGCACCGTTCTGATATCTGCGACCAGGTCAATCTCGTCTCCCGTCAAGAGTGCAACGAACTCCTCGAGGCTTCGATTGGAATGGCCGATCGTGAAGAACGGAAGCGTCACGCGCTGCCTTCGCTACGCATGATCGAGCGCGCTGCCCTTATGGGCTGCGATATGGTCGGTCTTGTCGCTCTTGATTTCATATTGAGGATCGTCCGGCGAGGCGTGACGCACATGACCCTTGTAGTCGAAATCACGGGTGTGAATGGCGATGATGGTCCCCGAGACCCGACCGGCCTCGGAATTCCATTTGACATGATCGCCGACCTTAAACTTCTTGGCCATTTTGAAACGTCCTTCAGGCGCGGAAGTGTGGCCAGGAACGAGCCGTGAAGAGTAGATGAGCTTCGCCCGGCCCAAACGATTTTTGGCCCATCAAGTTCCCGCGCGATGGCGCATAGCGCCCTCACATCAGGGATGACGGTGACAGTGTCACCGTAATAAGAAATTCATCAAGACCGGCGCGGCGTCCTGGATGAACATTTAGGCACGCCACGATCTCGAACCGCCGAAGACGAGTTCAGCCGTTTCGGGTTAAACATACCGCGGACCTCGCCGCTACGCCACGGCCTGTCTTTGCCGCTCAGACAGCGCCTGCAGCGACAGCTTGCCGAACGGCACCGGCTCGCTGAAGAAATTTCCCTGGCCCAGCGCAATGCCGAGCGCGCCGATCTTCTCGACCTGTTCACGGGTCTCGACGCCTTCGGCGACGATCGAGAGGTTCAAGGTCCTTGCAAGCTGAACGACCGATCCGAGAACGGCAACGGTCTCGGAGCGGCCGATCCTGTCGATGAAGGACTTGTCGATCTTGACCTTGTCGAACGGAAAGGCGGTGAGATAGGACAGCGACGAATAGCCGACGCCGAAATCGTCGAGCGCAATGGAAACGCCGAGCTGCCTGAGCCGCTCCAGCCTCTTGAGGTTTTCCTGGCTGTCGGCGAGAAAAACGCTCTCGGTGATCTCGAGCTCCAGCCGCGTCTCGGCAAGTCCGCTGTCGGCCAGCGCCCGCATCACCGATTCGACGAGGTTGCCGCTGGCAAACTGCAGCGCAGACAGGTTGACCGCCACCTTGACATCCTCAGGAAGTGCCACCGCGTCGCGGCACGCCTTGGCGAGCACGAGATTGCCGAGCTCGACGATCAGCCCGCCCTCTTCCGCAACCGGAATGAATTCGGCGGGAGCGATCACGCCTCTGACAGCGTGGCGCCAGCGCGCCAGCGCCTCGACGGACTTCGCGCGGCCGGTACCCAGCTCGAACACCGGTTGATAGAACACCTCGATCTCATCGCGCCAGATCGCCTCGCGCAGCTCGATTTCAAGAATGTTGCGCTGATCGGCTGCGGCCTTGAGCTCGGGTGAATAGAGGTGGAAGCAATTGCGGCCGGCATTCTTCGACTTGTAGAGCGCCAGATCGGCATTGCGGAGGATTTCATCGATGCGGGTGCCATGCTCGGGCACCATGGCGACGCCGATGCTGCATCCGATCACGACCGGGTGACCGTCTATCTCATAGGGCTCGGCAATGGTCTGGACCAGCCGCTCGGCCAGCGCGGCGGCGCCGTCCTGCGGGGCGGACAGCTCCGGCGTCATGACCAGCGCAAACTCGTCGCCGCCGATCCGGGCCGCCATATCGAAATCGATGGCTTGCGCCTTGATTCGACCCGCGACCTGCTTCAGCAGCGCATCGCCGCATTGGTGGCCGAGTGCGTCATTGACGAACTTGAACTTGTCGAGATCAAGCAAGAGCACGGCGAACGGCGTTTGAGCCTGCGAATACCTCTCCAGCGCATAGTCGAGCGACGCCCTGAACAGGTTGCGATTGGCAAGGCCGGTCAGGCTGTCATAGTGGGCCAGCCGCTCGATCCGGTCCTCGGAAGCCTTGCGCTCGGTGATGTCCTCATGCGTCGCAACCCAGCCTCCGTCCTCGCGCCGTCCATAGGAAATATAGATCGCCCGCCCGTCCGGAAACTGCACCGTGTTCGAGACCTGCTCTGACCTGGCGAGCCGCTGCTTGAGGTCGGCCAGATAGGCATCGAGATCGCGCACGGCGTCCTGCTTGGCGAACACCTGCCGGAAGTCCATCCCGATCCTGATCTCGTCAGGCGAAAGCCCATAGGCATCGAGCCATTGCCGGTTGAACGCGATCAGGCGATCGTTACCGTCGAACATGCTGAGGCCTTGCGGAAGATTTCGCAGCGCGTCCTCGAACTTGCTCACGAAATCGCGCAATTCGCGCTGCGTGCGGTCGAGCGCCTTCTGTCGCCGCCAATGCAGCGCGGTCGCCATCAGGATGATGAAGGTGAGCAGCAGAGCGCCGCTGAGATAGATTTTCTGCCGGGCTTGCACCCGCGAATAGATCTCCTGCTCCGAAATGCCGGCGGTAAAGATCAATGGAAGAGTGCTGGACCTGCGTGCGGTGATGAGCCTGTTGCTGCGGTTCGCCCGGCCTTCGTTGCCGCTCCAATTCCAGTATTGGCTGTAGGCGCCGTCCCGCAGCTCGCGCTCGACGTGACCGGGATTGCGCTGACCCAGCACCGTGCCCTGGTCTATTCCCCGCGCGGCGAGCACGACGTAGTCGGCGTTTCTCAGAACGAGGGTTCCTCCGGCGCCGAGCTTTGCGGTGTCGTAGAACCTGCCGATCAGGTCGACGCTGATCGAGCCGACGATAACGCCCGCCGGGTTTTTGCGCTGGTCGAACAGCTTTCGCGCGAGCTGGATGGTCCATTTGTTCGAGGCGCGTCCGAGCACGGGTTTGGCGACATAGAGCCGGTCCTCGGCCATGTCCATCGCCTTGATGAAGTGCTCGCGGTCGCCGAGATAGAGCGGCGGGCCGGAATAGGCGGCCGTGGTATCGATCAAATAGCCGTTCAGCCCGATCAGCGCGAACTGGACCACGTCGCCGCTCGCCATCTGCGTTTTATCGGCCCAGAATTTCAGGTTGAAGCCGGCGGGATCCTGTGCGTAGAGCGCGCGCGCGACCCGCAGCGATTGATCGACCCGTTCGAATATTCGCTCGGTGTTTTCTTCGAATAGTTCGGCGACGCTGTCGACATGCGCGCGCGCCTGCTGCAACGCGTCCGTCCGCTCCGACGACGTGATCGCGAAATAGCCGATCCAGACCAGCGGCAGGAAGAACAATGCGGCCTGCAGCGGGGCGTTGCGAAAAAATCCTTTCGCAGCTCTGCGGATAAATCGGCGCACGGGAATCACGGCTTGCGATTTCCCGCAAGCCAGAGTCGCTCGGTTGAATTCTCAGAGCATGGCAACGCCGGCCAATATGACATCGAATATCTCCGCCTGAAGCTCTCGAACTCCACGTTGGTCGCGGCCAGGCACCGCCGAGATTTGCAATGCTGTCACGCTAGCGTCGGCAGCCTTAAGTTTCTGTTCCCGCATAGCCTCAATGTTTTGTTAAACCTCCGTAAGATCACGGGGTTAGCGGTGAGGTGGAGGGGCGGCGGTCACGACGCAAGGGTGAGGCATGCTGCTTGCCCGCCCGCAGCGAGTAGCCCTCATGAGCGAAGCGATGTGCGGGGATCAGCACAACAAACCCGGATGTCGCTTCGCTCATCCGGGCTACGAGTGCTAACCGCCAAGCAGCTCGAGCGTTCGGTGATCGGCCACACCGCCATAGTATTTGGCGATCGCGGCAGGAAACGCGGGATCGGAAAACACCGCGGCGAACAGGGTCATCGACGAGCGAAATTTCATATCGTCAGGGCTGCCGAGAATCTCCCGAATGGTCTTGCCGTCAACGGCGTTGACAAGAGCGGTGCATTCGAGAAGCCGAGGCCCCAGGATGTCGTGCTTGAGATAGGCGATCGCCTCGTCGCGCGAGGCGATCGCATAGCGCTGCGCCATTTCGCTAGAGCCGAGGCCGGCGAGCTGAGGGAAGATGAACCACATCCAGTGGCTTTGCTTGCGGCCATGGCTCAACTCGGCCACCACGCGCCGGTAAACGGGCGCTTGCGCATCGACAAAACGATTCAGATCAAATGGATCATTCATGGCGGCGTTCCTGATTGGCCGACAAGCTCGGCAAGCCGATCGAGCAGCGGCCGCTGGCCTTCGAGAATCTTGGCCCGTGCCGCAGCGAGGTCAAACCATTCCGCGCGATCGATCTCCGGGAATACCTGCAGCTTGCCGCTTCTCGGCGGCCACTCGATCTCAAACGTATTGCTCCGGATGGCGTGAACATCCAGATCGCCTTCAACGGCGAAGGCGATCACCCGCTTTCCAGCACGCTGGCGAATTTCGCCCAGCGGTTCGAGTGGCTGACCCGCAAGCACGGCGCCGGTCTCCTCGGCAAATTCACGCCTCGCAACGGCGCGGGCATCCTCCTCTCCGTCCATCTCTCCCTTCGGGATCGACCATGCGCCCTCGTCCTTGCGTCGCCAGTAAGGTCCGCCCGGATGCACGAGGAGGACTTCCAGCCCCGTCCCGCTGCAACGGTACATCAGGATGCCCGCGCTCAGAGGTGATCGACGTGGTGCCTTCAATGATCCCTGCTCCAGCAAGTAGCCCATCCAGGCTACGCTTGCCGCACGTACCGCGCACCCGGGTCAAACGCATCCCGCGCGGAGAAAAGCCCGTTATCGGCCCATTGTGCGCCCGAGCCTACCCAGCGACGCGCTGTGCCGCTCGTCGAGGCAATCGATTTTGGACGGGGATGTCGGCTAGAGGAATGGTGCCCAGGGGCGGGATCGAACCACCGACACTGCGATTTTCAGTCGCATGCTCTACCAACTGAGCTACCTGGGCATACCCGGGAGCCCAAAAAGCTTCACCGAGCGGGCGGTTTATAGAGAGGTCGGAAGCGCCTGTCCACCCAGCTTCGCCTTCGGCTTCGCTGGGCGCGGCCCGGCTTCGCACCTGTCCCCAAATATTTGGCGAACCACCATTATTCTGCGTCTTCGGGGTCCGTCGGGCGGCCGGGAATGACGTAGCGGCCGGAGAGCCAGCGGTTGAGGTCGACGTCGCGGCAGCGTTTGGAACAGAACGGGAGCGTGGCTGTTACGGCCGGCTTGCCGCAGACCGGGCAGGGTTTTGGCGGCGGCTTGGCCCCGCCACCCTCCTCGGGCGGCTTAGCTGGCATTGAGCCAGCCGAAGCGGATCGGAAAGCCCTCCCCGCCCATCAGCGTGACGGTCTCGTAGAGCGGCAGGCCGACCACGTTGGTGTAGGAGCCGACCATCTTGACCACGAAGGAACCAGCTATGCCCTGCACGGCATAGCCGCCGGCTTTGCCGCGCCATTCGCCGGAGCCGATATAGGCCTGGATGTCGTCCTCGCTGAGCCGCTTGAAGCGCACCCGCGTCTCGATCAGGCGCTGGCGGAACGCCTCCTTCGGCGTCACCAGGCAAATGGCCGTGTAGACGCGGTGATTGCGGCCCGACAATAGCCGCAGGCACTGCGCGGCCTCGTCGACCAGATTGGCCTTGGGCAGGATACGGCGGCCGACCGCGACCACCGTGTCGGCGGCGAGGATAAAGGCGCCGCGCAGTTCGTCGTCGAGCTGGACGGATTTCAGCGCCGCATCGGCTTTTGCACGGGCGAGGCGGTTGGCGCAGGCGCGCGGCAGCTCACCCCGGCGCGGCGTCTCATCGACATCGGCCGGGCGCAGTGCGTCAGGCTCGATGCCGGCCTGGTTGAGCAGGCTGAGCCGCCGCGGCGAACCGGAAGCAAGAACGAGTTTGGGACGGCCAAGCATGCTGGGTTTTGTCGGGAAAGGGATTCGGGTGGGAACGCGCGCGGAAACTATCGGAAGGTGCTTCATTCCACAACCGGGGGGCAAGTGGTTGTTATTACGTATCTTTCGTCGTCCCTGCGAACGCAGGGACCCATACCGCGTGATCCCTCGACGGCGCGCGGTCGCAAACACTCTGCCGACTACCGCTGTCGCTTGCTGAACCGAAGCCGTCTTTCCGCTTGCCCCTTCCGCCGGCCGCGGTGTATGGGCCCCTGCGTTCGCAGGGGCGACAAGTTGAGAGGTTCTCACCTATCGCGCTTGCGGAGGCGACGGTGAGGAACTACCCGCTCGCCGCCCCTGCCTTGGCAAACCTTCGGCGGATGCGCATCGAGAGGCCGTCGCAGACTTCGCGGTAGGCGGCGAGTTTTTGCTCGCGGCTGCCTTCGGCGGTGGTCGGATCGGGCGTCGGCCAGTATTCGACGTCGGCGGCCATCGTCCGCGTCAGCTCCAGCGCCTTGTGGTGGGCTTCCGGCGACAGCGTGATGATGAGGTCGAAGTTCAGCCCTTCCCAGTCATCCAGCTCTTCGAAGGTCATCGGCTTGTGCGAGGAAATATCCTGGCCGAGCTCGGCCATCACGGCGACCGCGAACGGATCGAGCTCGCCCTTGCGGGCGCCGGCGGATTTCACATAGAGCGCCTGCGGGAACATCTGCTTGAGGAGCGCCTCCGCCATCGGCGAGCGCACGCTGTTGAGGCCGCACGCGAACAGCACGGCCTGCGGATTGCGCGCGCGGGGCGCATCCATGCGGTCAGGCTTCTCTCGTGCGGGCCGCTGACGGGCTTGTCATGCGTCCTGCCCCTTCCAGTGCAGCACGCAGATCAGCGTGAACAGGCGGCGCGCGGTTTCGAAATCGACGCGCACCTTGCCTTTCAGACGCTCCTGCAGCGTGCGCGAGCCCTCGTCATGGATGCCGCGGCGGCCCATGTCGATCGCCTCGATCTTGTCGGGGGTCGCGGTGCGGATCGCCTGATAGTAGCTGTCGCAGATCATGAAGTAATCCTTCACGATCCGGCGGAACGGCGTCAGCGATAGGAGATGCGCAACCACGGGCGTGCCGTCCTCGCGGCGGATGTCGAACATCAGCCGGTTGCCGGTTATCGCAATGTGCAGCGTGAACGGGCCCTGCACGTCGCCATCCGGCGCGAACAGGTTTTGCTCGATCAGGTCATAGATCGCGATCGCGCGCTCATGCTCGATGTCGGGCCCGGAACGGCCGATCGATTCCTCGTCGAGCGTCACCGCGACGATGCGGTTGTGCTGGTCATCGTCTGGTGGCGGCTTGTTCATGGCAGATTGAGGCGCAGTCCGACGGAGCGTGAGTGAGCGTCAAGTCCCTCGGCCTTGCCCAGGGTCATCGCGGCAGGCCCCAGCGCGCGCAACTGGTCCGGCCCGCATTTGAGAATCGAGGTGCGCTTCATGAAGTCTAGCACGCCGAGCCCGGACGAAAACCGCGCCGAGCGCGCGGTCGGCAGCACGTGGTTGGAGCCGCCGACATAATCGCCGATCGCCTCCGGCGTATGGGCGCCGAGGAAGATCGCGCCGGCGTTGCGGACTTTTGCGGACAGCGCTTCGGCGTCCGCCGTCATGATTTCGAGATGCTCGGCGGCGATGGCGTTGGCGAGCTCGACGGCATCGTCGATCTTCCTGACCATGATGATGGCGCCGAAATCATTCCACGAGGCGCGCGCGATATCGGCACGGGGTAGCGTCGCGAGCTGGGATTCCACCGAATGCTCGACCTCAGTGGCAAGCTGCGCGCTGTCGGTGATCAGGATCGACTGGGCGCTGGCGTCGTGCTCGGCCTGCGCCAGGAGATCAGCGGCGATCCAGCCGGCATTGGAGGTCGCGTCGGCAATGACCAGCACCTCGGAAGGTCCCGCGATCATGTCGATGCCGACCTTGCCGAACACCAACCGCTTGGCGGCGGCGACATAGGCGTTGCCGGGACCGACGATCTTGGCGACCGGCGCGATCGTCGCGGTGCCATAGGCCAGCGCCGCCACCGCCTGTGCGCCGCCGACGCGGTAGATTTCGGAGACGCCGCCGAGCTGGGCGGCCGCCAGCACCAGCGGATTGAGCTTGCCGTCCGGCGCCGGCACCACCATGACGACACGCGGCACGCCGGCGACATTCGCCGGCGCCGCATTCATCAGAACCGAGGACGGATAGGCCGCGGTGCCGCCGGGCACGTAGAGCCCGACCGCATCGACCGCGCTCCAGCGCCAGCCGAGCTCGACACCTAGCGCATCGGTGAAGCGCTCGTCCTTCGGCATCTGGCGCCTGTGGAAGGCCTCGATGCGGTCGCGGGCGAATTTCAGCGCGTCGACGGTGGCGGCGTCGCAGGCTTTCACGGCCGCGTCGATCTCTTCGGCGGTCACGCGCAGCCCGCCAGCGTCGATCTGAAGCCGGTCGAACTTTTTGGTCGCCTCGATCAGGGCGGCGTCGCCGCGGGCCGCCACGTCGTCGACAATCGCCCGCGTGGCGCGCTCGACATCGGCCGACACCTCGCGCTTGGCGGCGAGGAATTGCTTGAAACGCTGGGCGAAATCGGCGCTGCTGGTATCCAGGCGAACGGGCATGGGGGCTTTCTGAGGCGAGTTCGAAAGACCCTTGCTCAATGGCGCGCCGGCCAAGGGCCGTCAACCCTTGGCGGGCCCGGAAACCGGCGCCGTAGGGTGGGCTAAGCGAAGCGAGCCCACCAAAACGCGGGTTATGAGGGATAAAGATGGTGGGCACGGCGCTGTCGCGCCTTTGCCCACCCTACGGCAGCGGAGTTACCCCGCCGGCCCCGTCGGGGCCAGGGCGGCACCGGCGGTGCCGAGATCGTCGGTGCCGAGGTCGGTGAGCTCGCATTCCAGGCATTCGACGTCGAGCCGCAACGCGCCGCCATGGGCGAACAGCAATAGCGCGCTGCCGCCGGGGCTATCTGTGGGATAGAATTCGATCCCGACCAGTTCCAGCACCGCTTCCGGCTGCTGAAGGTCGATATTGCGCGACTTGCAGGCCAGCACGCGGTCGAAGCGCAGCGCGGCGATCAGGCGGCGCGGCTCGGTTCCACCCGACAGCGTCTGCTCCCAGTCGAGCCTGAACATGCCGACCACCAGCCGCTTTTCGTCCTGCCGCCAGACGATGTCGGCGGCCTGAACGCGGGCGTCCTGCACATGGGCCGAGATGACCGCGAGGTCGTCGGCGTCGAGTGCAATCAGTTTCAGCGGATCTGCTGGCATCCCAGAATCCTAACCAGTTCCGATCCCGGCGCTAGTCGCTGATGCGCTGGATCGAAGCACCGCATGCCGAAAGCTTCTCCTCCAGCCGCTCGAAACCACGGTCCAGATGATAGACGCGGTTGACCATGGTTTCGCCTTCGGCGGCAAGGCCGGCGATGACCAGCGATACCGAGGCGCGCAGATCCGTGGCCATCACGGGCGCACCGCGCAGCTTTGCGGTGCCGTCGATGGTCGCGGTCTCGCCATCCAGCGATATACGCGCGCCGAACCGCGCAAGTTCCTGCACATGCATGAAACGGTTCTCGAAAATCGTCTCCGTGATCTGCGAGGCGCCGCCGGCGCAGGTCATCAGGGCCATCAATTGCGCCTGCAAATCGGTCGGGAAACCCGGGAACGGCGCGGTCGATACCGTCACCGGCCGGATGCCGGCGCCGTTCCTGATAACCCGGATGCCGTCATTGTTGACGGTGATGGTGGCGCCGGCCGCGCTCAGCACGTCGAGCGCGGACTGCAGCAGTTCCGGCCGGGCGCCGGAAAGCTGCACGTCACCGCCGGTCATAGCGACCGCCATGGCATAGGTGCCGGCCTCGATCCGGTCGGGCAGCACGGTATGCCGCGCGCCATGCAGCTTTTCAACGCCCTCGACCACGATGCGCGGCGTGCCCGCACCGGTGATGCGCGCGCCCATCTTGTTGAGGCAGTCGGCAACGTCTGTGATTTCCGGCTCGCAGGCCGCATTGCTGATGGTCGTCGTGCCCTTCGCCAGCGTCGCCGCCATCAGCGCGACATGCGTGCCGCTCACCGTCACCTTGGGGAAATCAATGGCCGCACCACGCAGGCCGCCGGGGGCTTTCGCCACGACATAGCCGCCGTCGATGGCGATCTCGGCGCCGAGCCGCTCCAGCGCCATGATCAACAGATCGACCGGCCGCGTCCCGATGGCGCAGCCGCCCGGCAGCGAGACCTTGGCCTCATGCATGCGCGCGAGCAGCGGGGCGATCACCCAGAAGCTGGCGCGCATCCGCGACACCAGCTCATAGGGCGCGGTGGTGTCGATGATGTCGGCCGCCGAAATGTGCAGGGTCTGGCCCTGGTAGGCGCGGTCGCCGGACCGCTTGCCCGCGGACATGATGTCGACGCCGTGATTGCCGAGGATGCGCTGCAGCTGCGCGACATCGGCGAGCCGCGGCACGTTGTCCAGGATCAGCGTCTCCTCGGTGAGGAGAGCGGCGATCATCAGCGGCAGGGCCGCATTCTTCGCGCCCGAAATGGCGATGGTGCCGTTGAGCTTGCTGCCGCCGACGATACGAATGCGGTCCATGCCATCCCCCTGCTGCACAAATCATGAGCGCCGTCGGCAGCAGAAGCGGTGAGATTTGCGGCGATTTGATGGGGTGAGGTGTTCCGCCCGCTGTCGGTCATTCCGGGGCGCTCACGAAGTGAGCGAACTACGGGGCGCCCTTGCGCCCCTGAGAACCTCGAGATTCTCAGGGGCGTTCGATGCTGTGCATCGCCCCGGAATGACTTTACGGCTCACGCTCTGATGAACGCCAGCAGATCGGCATTGATCGTGTCGGCGTGCGTGGTGGGCATGCCGTGCGGAAAGCCCTTGTAGGTCTTCAACGTGCCGTTCTTTAAAAGCTTT
Organism: Bradyrhizobium sp. CB3481; assembly: GCF_029714305.1. Classification (NCBI taxonomy): domain Bacteria; kingdom Pseudomonadati; phylum Pseudomonadota; class Alphaproteobacteria; order Hyphomicrobiales; family Nitrobacteraceae; genus Bradyrhizobium; species Bradyrhizobium sp. CB3481. Next base: position 839,630 of record NZ_CP121647.1, on the reverse strand, counting down.
GCCGACAGCGGCGCGGAGTCTTCATAGGGCACGATCTGGTCGTCGTCGCCGTGCATCACCAGCACCGGCACCGTGATCTTCTTGAGGTCCTCGGTGAAGTCGGTCTGCGAGAAGGCAATGATGCCGTCGTAATGAGCCTTCGCGCCGCCCATCATGCCCTGCCGCCACCAGTTCTCGATCACCGCCTCCGACGGCTTGGCGCCCGGACGGTTGTAGCCATAGAACGGGCCGGCGGCGAGGTCGCGATAGAACTGCGTGCGGCTGGCCAGAAGTTGCGCCTGCAGTCCGTCAAAGACTTCCTTGGGCAGACCGCCGGGATTTGCCTCCGTTCGCACCATCAGCGGCGGCACCGCGCTGAGGATCGCCGCCTTCGCAACCCGGCTCTCGCCGTGGCGGGCGATGTAATGCACCACCTCGCCGCCGCCGGTGGAATGGCCGACGTGAACGGCGTTCTTCAAGTCGAGATGCGCGGTCAGCGCCGCGAGGTCGTCGGCATAGTGATCCATGTCGTGGCCGTCGGCGACCTGGCTCGACCGGCCGTGGCCGCGCCGGTCGTGGGCGACGACGCGAAAACCGTTGTTCAGGAAGAACAGCATCTGCGTGTCCCAATCGTCTGATGACAGCGGCCAGCCATGGCTGAACACGATGGGCTGTCCCTTGCCCCAATCCTTGTAGAAGATCTCGACGCCATCTTTGGTCGTGATGGTGGGCATGGGAATTCTCCTCTTGTTACGCGGCCGCGCTGGCCAAAACACACGTTGTCATTCCGGAGCGATGCGCAGCATCGAATCCGGAATCTCGAGATCCGGGTCTGGTGCTAACGCACCATCCCGGAATGACGGATGAAGCCTTCAGGCCGGGCGGAAGCGTCGCCACACGCCGATAATCATGATGACGAAGAACACCAGCACGATGCCTTGGGCGACGGCGAACGGCGGCTCGGCCGGCGGTACGCTCGGCGCCAGCGCATGCAGTGCCGGTACTTTCAGGAAGCTCTGGATCACCAGCACGAACACGTTGAGGTAAAGCGAGACCAGCGCGGTGACGACATAGATCCAGCGCCAGGGGCCGGCCAGCTTCATGACGTAGAGCGCGATGCAGGCGACCGCGAGCAGGACCAGCGAGAGAATGCCGATCATGTGCGAGGGCAACAGCTTGTCAGTCAGAAACGGCGGAATCACAAAGCCGGTCGCGCTGGTCAGGATGGTGAACACGAGGAAGATCGCGGTGAGGCCGCCCTGACGCTTCGAGCCGAGCATTCCGAACATCACGACAATGCCGGCGACGATGGCAATCAGGCTGATGATTGTATGGACCAGAATCAAAGTCGCCACGCTCATCCCCAGTATCATGACGCGCCCCCGCCGTTGGAAACTTTCCAGACGTTACGATGTGGCACGGAAAATATCCACACGCATCGCGTGCAGCAGCGGCAATGCAGGCATGTTCGCGAAACAATGACGCATCAACCAAAGTCGTATGATGCGCGAAATATTTGCACTGATGTCACAAATGCTGGCAAAGCTTCGGTTGAATTTTAGCGATCGAGAAATTCGACCAACTTGGGAATCACCTGATCGGGTGCCTCCTCCATCAGCCAATGGCCCCGTCCCTTCACCAGCACGCCCTCGACATTGGTCGCGACCATCTTGCCCTGCTCGATCAGGAACGGACCACCGGCCTTCTCGCCTGACAGCACCAGCATCGGCATCGACAGCTTGGTCTTCGCAAGGTCCGCAAACTCAAGAGCATCCTGCGGGAATGCGCGGAAGACCTCCATCCCGGCTTTCATGTTGCCAGGCCTGGCGTACTCCTTGGCATAGAATTGACGATCGGCCTCCGGCACGGATTTCGTGGCATCGGCGGCAAAATCGTTCCAGAAATGTTCGAGATAAGTCCGTTCGCGGCCGGTCACCAGCGCGAGCGGCGTCTTGCCAAAGAAATGGAAGTGCCAGAGATCGCGTAACAGAAAGACGTTATTCCACTCGCCGACGCCGGGCAGGAACGCCTCCATCAACACGATCCGGTCGATTTCGCCAGGGTGTTGCGCCGCGTAGGCGTAGGCGACCATCAGTCCGATATCGTGACCGACCAGCCTGATACGGTCGTATTTGAGGCTTTTCACCAAGGCGTGGATGTCTTGCGCCATCGCCTTCTTGGTATATCCGCCCTCTGGCGCCGACGACTGGCCAAAACCGCGCAAATCGGGCGCGATCACCGTGTGCTTGTCGGAAAGTTTGGCGATTAGCGGTCGCCACATGTGGCTGGTTTCGGCAAAGCCATGCAGCAGTACGACGGGATCACCCTTGCCGGCAACCAGATAGTGCAGCTTGACGCCGTTGACCTCGGCGAACTTGCTCTGGGGGGCCTGCGCAAATGCACCGCCTGCAGGGATCAATGCGACCGATAATGCCATCCATATGACAGCAGCGATGGCACGTAGCATTCCCGGTACGCATTGCATGCGAGATTCCTCGTTCTTCGTTGAACAGGAATCAGTAGTAGCGCGGGATCGGCCCGTTGTGTGGAGTTTTTCGGTTCGACAGGTCGAACAGCACCTCGTCGACATAGCACCAGCCCCAACCTTCCGGCGGATCGTAGCCCTCGATGATGGGGTGGCCTGACGCGTGGAAGTGCGCGGTCGCATGCTTGTTCGGCGAATCGTCGCAGCAGCCGACATGGCCGCAGGTGCGGCAGATTCGCAAATGCAGCCATTTGCTGCCGCTCTTCAGGCATTCCTCGCAGCCCAGCGCGCTCGGCGTCACGGTCTGAATGCCGGCGATGTGGCTGCAACCTTGTTTCGCCATCGCTTCACTCCAATCCATCAAATCGCATCAAAGCGATGGCTTCATCGCATCCGCAAGATAGCTGTGCAATGCGGCCACGACCTGCGCGCCCTCGCCGATCGCGCCGCCGACCCGCTTGACCGAGCCGGAGCGCACGTCGCCGACCGCAAACACACCCGGCACCGAAGTCTCCAATGGCGATGCCTGCTGCCCATCTTTCTGCTGGCACTGCGCGCCGGTCACCACGAAGCCGCCGCGGTCGACCATGACGCCGCAGCCGTCGAGCCAGCCGGTGGCGGGATCGGCGCCGACAAACAAAAAGAGATTGCGGATATCGAGCGTGTGCTCCTCCGGCGCGAGGCGGCTACGCCAGCGCACCCGCGCCAGTGCGCCGTCGTCATCGGCTTCGAGGCCGACCACCTCGGTGTTGAACATCAATTCGATGTTGTCGGTCGCCTCGATCCGCTCGATCAGATAGCGCGACATGCTGGCCCCTAACCCGCCGCCGCGGATGACCATATAGACCTTTCGTGCATGGCCGGAGAGAAACACCGCGGCTTGGCCAGCGGAATTGCCGCCGCCGACCAGCACGACATCCTGGCCGAGGCACAGTTTTGCTTCGATCGGCGAGGCCCAGTACCAGACGCCGCGCCCTTCGAATTTTTCGAGATTCGCGATCTCGGGCCGGCGATAACGCGCCCCGCTCGCCACCACAACGGATTTGGCGCGCATCGACTTGCCGCAGTCGGTCGCCAGGCGGAAGGCGCCATCAGTGCGGCTGCAATCCAGCGAATTGATCGAGACCGGAATCAGCATCTCGGCGCCGAATTTCTGTGCCTGGGAGAAGGCGCGCCCGGTCAGCGCCTGGCCGGAAATACCGGTCGGAAAGCCCAGATAGTTTTCGATCCTGGCGCTGGCGCCGGCCTGGCCGCCGAACGAGCGGGCATCGAACACGGCGACCGACAAGCCTTCGGATGCCGCATAGACGGCGGTGGCAAGCCCGGCCGGTCCGCTGCCGACCACCGCGACGTCATAGAGCTTTGCATGGTCGTGCTCGCCGATCATGCCGATCGCATAGGCAATCGCCGGCTCGGAGGGATTGCGCAGCACCTGGCCGTCCGGGCAGACCACCAGCGGCAGGTCGGCGCGCGTCGCCGCATAGCGCGCGACGAGATCGGCGGCGTCCTTGTCGGCGGCGGGATCGAGCACGTGGTGCGGCTGGCCGTTGCGCACCAGAAAATTCTGCAGCCGCGCGGTGTCGCCGAGCGATGTCGGGCCGATCAGCACCGGACCGCCGGCGCCGCCCTGGATCAGGCTGACCCGGCGCAGGATCAGCGCGCGCATGATGCGCTCGCCGAGGTCGGCCTCGGCCACCAGCAGCGCGCGCAAGTGATCCGGCGCGATCAGCAGCGTCTCGACATCGCCTTCGGCGTGGCCGTCAACCAAAGCGATGCGGCCGGAAAGCTGGCCGAGCTCGGCCAGAAACTGCCCCGGCCCCTGATCGATGATCGGCGTGACGTGGCCGAGGCCGTCGCGCTGGGTGATCGCCACCGTGCCGGACAGCACCACGAACATGCCCGGGCCGACCTTGCCGGTCTCGAACAGGGCTTCGCCGTCCCGATAGCTGCGCAGCTCGCCGAACCGGCGCATGCGCTCGATTTCGCCCTCCGTCAGCGTCGGAAAGGTCTGCTCGTGACGGGGAAAGGCGTAAGCGTTGGCGCCGGTCGCCGGGCCTGCCGTGATATCTGCACTCATTGTTGTCGCCCCAAACAGAAACAGAACCTTGCAGAGAACGTGCCGGAACGACGTGAGGGAATTTTGTCGCTAAGAAGTCGGCTTTTCTCCGCCGGCGTCATCTAGGGATGCATCGGCGCTTTCGGAAGGTCCGGCGTCGCGCCCGCGCGCCTGCGCCTTGCGCCGCCTAAGATTTTCGCGCAGCGCCAGCTTCAGCCGGTCCCGCCGCGAATCCTTCGAATCCGCGCCAAGTTTTCCGGGGCCGCTGTCTTGATTGTCTTTCATCGCCGGTTTGTCGAACACGCCTTGATCGAGCGACGTCAGGAGTGCCGTCGCCGATGATCGGTTTACCCATCCATACTGCAATCATGCGCCCAAGCCCATCGGCCGCCGGGCGCGGCTTGCGGCCCAGGCGGCGCAACGCGAGGATTCGCCGGCCCGGCGCGAAATCGGGAACCCGGACCGCGGCCTAAATTGCCGGATTGCCCGGCGCACGATCAACAGCGACGAATTTTGATGAATTTGGACCCTTCCTGCCCTACCCACATGCTTGCGCCAGCGGGGTCGTTGTGGCAAGAACCGGCCGCCTGAGGGGCCTTTAGGCCGATCCCTGAATACCGGGCATGCTGCCGTAGCTCAGTGGTAGAGCACTCCATTGGTAATGGAGAGGTCGACAGTTCAATCCTGTCTGGCAGCACCATCTTTCTCAGCAAGCGTTAGCGGCACTTCCGGCCATCGCGTCCCGTGGAGCGCTATCGCCCAAACGCGCGCCGCATATCCTCGTCGAGCTGCCTCCGCCGCTCTTTATCCTCCGCCTCCAGCCGCTTGCTGTCCTCCCTGCTCTTTTTGATCGATTCCTGCCAGGCCTTTTGATGCGTGCGCGCCTGAGCGCGGGCGTCGCTCTCCGGCGTCGGCGCTGATGCCTGCCAGAGCCCGGCGAGGTTGGCTGATACGATGGCGATGCCGATCAGCAAGGCGATGACCTTGGTGGCCTCCCACCACGACATGGACTTTGGGTCCTCGCCCATCGCGATGACACCAGACGTCGGCGCAGGGTGAGACACGGCGGTCTTTGCGGCCGAAGGATTCATCGTGCTCGGCACGCTGGTTCGCGCCATCGGCGCGGCAGGCTTTTCGCGAAATGCGCGCCAGCGCGCTTCGACCGCTTCGCGAAGTGCGCGCGGCTCGACCGAGACGTATTCGTGATGCAACGCCATCTGCACCAGATCGCCCTTCGGAATGAAGTTGGCCTTCCAGGCGGGACCGCGCAGAAGAAGCGAACTGATGTGAAGGTGCTGCTGATAGAACCGCTGCGGCAGCAGGATCACGGTGACGTGTCGCAGGATGAACGTGTTGTACCGCAGGCTCTCCGTGCTCCACAGGATCGACCAGTAGCCCGCCTCGATATCGACGGTGTCGACACCCTGGATTTCGTGCCAGGGGATCAGGACCTGTTTGACGAAGGGAATCCGGTAATGGATGCCGTCAGGCGACAGCGTGAACACCGGCTTGCCGTGATGCCAGCGCCGCCACAGCGTGAAGCCGGACAGGCCCGCACCGAGCGTGAGACAAAGCCCGACGCCAAGGTACGTCCAGACCGGCTCGCGATCGCGGTCAACGACAAGCGCAAGTATCAGGAGGCCGAGAAAGATCAGCAGAAGGCCGGTCGGAAGCAGTCGGACGATCGTCGTGGCTGGCCGGTATTCCAGCGTTTGATCGGGATCCAGGCCGCTGACATTCATGGCTTCAGCTCTCGGGTCGCGGAAATGACAACGGGCGTCGCGAGCCCATTCCACCGGGCTGGACCCCACGCGTCAAACTTCCCGAGAAATCAGTGCTGCCGATCGGCCCGCAGGTTCATCACGAACCCAGCGCAACGTTGCGGAACGCCCTGACCAGCGCGCCTTCCAGCTTGCCCTCCATGCCGCGGAGGATCTCGTAGGCGGCTTCCCGCGCCATTGGCGGCCGGTAGGCCCTGGATTCGACCAGCGCAGCAAAGATGTCCGAAATCGTCAGCAAGCGGACCAGGTCGGAAATCTGCCCGCCCTTCAGCCCGTCCGGGTAGCCGGAGCCATCAAGATATTCGTGATGATGCCGCACCCCGTCGAGAATCTCCGGAGTGATACCGGACATGCCCTTCAGGAGGTCGTGGCCGATGACGGGATGGCGCCGGATGATCTCCTCCTCGTCCGGATCGAGCCGGCCCGGCTTGTCCAGGATCGACAGAGGAATGCGGGCCTTGCCGATGTCGTGAAGTGTGGCGGCTATGCCAAGCCGCGACACGTCGGTGCTGGAAAATCCCACATCCAGGGCAAAGGCGACGGCAACGCCGGTGACCAGCAGGCAATGCTGAAACGTGCCCTCGTGATAGCGCCGCACCTCGTCGAGCCATGTCGAAAGTCCGCCCTGGCCGACGCGCTTGACGATCTGGGTCGTCGCACGCTGCGCATCGGCAACCTTGAGGGGCCTGCCGTGGCGTACGTTCGAAAACATTGTGGCGAACGCCGCGACGCCTGCATCCATCTCAAGGGCCGGATCTGAGGCGGCGCTTTCCGCGGCGGCCTCGGCATATTCGATCTGCGCGATCTTCGGCATCGCCTCCTTGGCGCGCGAAATGATCGCGGTGGCGCCGAGCGCGTAGGCCTGCGCGATCATCGAACGGGCGTGGGCGGGAACCACGAACAGCCGCTCCGGCATGGCGGCAAGCTCATTCAAAATGGGCCGGAGCTGATCGGCGCGCGGCAGCTGCCGCAGATCGACGTCCACCATCAAGACGCCATGCGCCCGCACGCCGGTGCCGTCGCCATCGAGCACCCACGGCACTACGGCGTGCTGCGGTTCAAGCATCGCACGTATGGCCGGCAGCTTTGCCGGCTCGTCGGTGACAAAGTAGACGAGCATCCCAGAGTTCCGAACGCGACACTATCGACTAGTTGGTTCTCCAAGGTTGAAGAACTGAAAAGAATTTGAACAATTTCCGATGGTTCGGAATCCGAACATCGCGCGACGGCATCGGCGTTTTATCATTCAGCTACACGGTAGTGTTGAGCATCGAGGCTACCTTGCCGTTAAGTGCGGAACCCGTATAACTACGTACCCCAAACGAGGTATGCACACCGTTCGCTGTTCGAAACGCCTCAGAAGAAAATCAGAAGACTATCAGGACACCATCAGGTCGAAGGGCATCTTCCGTGAATGATCTCCCGTCGCATCGAGGCGAATCGGAGACCGCAAGATTGACGCTGCGCGCCCTGACCGCGCTTTTGGCCACGATCCTGGCCGCAATCGGCAGCCTGTTTACCATTCCGGCGTTGGCACAGACCGATCTCGCCGGCGCAACGAGCAAGCTCACGCTGCAGGTCGCGACCGCGATGCTCGGCGAGCGCTGCCGCCGCATCGAAGCACCGAATCCCGCATCATTTGCGTCGGTATCCTTGCACCGGACCTTCAACGATGATTTCGACACCCACCCGCTGACCGGCGGCAGGTGGGTACCGCACTACGCCGGCGGCGCCGCCTGGCCGGAAGCGCGCTACTGGGGCGGCGACGGCTCCGACTTCAGGCGCAAGACGAGCTGGAACGGCGAGCAGCAGATCTATGTCGATCCGCGTTATGGCGGGCTGGAAGCAACGCCGCTCGGCCTCGATCCGTTCAAGGTCAAGGACGGCATTCTCTCGATTGTCGCCAGCCGGACCCCGCCGGCACTGAAGGCGGTGCTGTTCAACAATGAATATGTCTCCGGCATCCTGACGACGCAGGGCCGGTTTTCCCAGAAGTACGGGTATTTTGAAATCCGCGCCAAAATACCCGTCGGCACCGGCGTGTGGCCGGCGTTCTGGATGCTCGCCGACGACGGTGGCTGGCCGCCGGAGGTCGACATCATGGAGGGGCGCGGCCAGCGGCCCGGCGCCATCGTGATGACGACGCACTGGCGAATCCCGGAGACCCAGCGCGTGGAACGCTGCGGCTTCGACTTCCGTGTCGAAGACGCATCGACCGCATTCCACGCCTATGGCGTATTGTGGCAGCCGGACCGCATCACCTATTTCATCGATCGCCAGCCGGTCTCCGAGATCAAGGTCCCGGTCGGCTTCAACGATCCCATGTACATGATCGTCAACCTCGCGATGGGCTCGAAGAATTTCGAGGGCGTCGGCTTCGTCGACGGCCAAACGCCTGAAACCGTCGCCTTCGAGATCGACCGGATCTCGGCCTACCAGATTGACGAACGCTGACCGGAGATGACGATGTTCGGAAAATTCTCGCGCCGGCATTTTGCAAAGCTTGCGGGCGTTTCCGCGCTCGGCATGGCCGCGCGCCCGGTCGATGCTACAGCACAAGCGGCAGCGAGCAGCCCGACGCCGGCGAGTTTTCCAAAGGACTTCGTCTGGGGCACCGCGACGTCGTCCTATCAGATCGAAGGCGCCGTCAATGAGGACGGCCGGGGCCGCTCGATCTGGGATACGTTTTCGCATACACAAGGCAAGATCGAGGACGGCACCAGCGGCGACCGCGCCAACGAGCACTACCACCGCTACAAGGAAGATATCGGCCTGATCCGCGACATCGGCGCCAAGGCCTACCGGTTTTCGATCGCCTGGCCGCGCGTATTTCCGGAAGGAACGGGCAAGCCGAACCCGAAAGGACTCGATTTCTACGACCGCCTGATCGACGAACTCTTGAAGCAGGGCATCGAGCCCTACGCGACGCTTTATCATTGGGATCTGCCGCAGGCGCTCGAGGATCGCGTCGGCGGCTGGCGATCGGCCGAAACCGCAAAGGCGTTCGGCGATTATGCCGGCCATGTCGCGGCACGGATCACTGACCGCGTCAAGTCGGTCTTCACGATCAACGAAGCCGGCCGTTTCGTGAACTTCGGCTATGGCTGGGGTATTGACGCGCCCGGCCTGAAATTGCCGGATGGCGAGGTCAACCAGGTCCGCCACCACGTGGCGCTGGCGCATGGGCTCGCCGTGCAGGCGATCCGCGCGCGGGGCCGCGCCGGCACCAGAGTTGGGGTTGCCGAAAACATCGCGGCCTGCGTGCCGGCATTCGACACGCCGGAAAACGTTCACGCCGCCGAGATGGCGACGCGCGAACTAAACGCCGGCTTCCTCGGCGTCATCCTGGAAGGCAAGTACACCGACGGCTTCCTCAAATTTGCCGGCAAGGACGCGCCGAAATTCACCGCTGCTGAACTGAAGATCATTTCGGAGCCGAACGATTTCGTCGGGCTCAACATCTACGCGCCGCAATTTTATATCGCCGCCTCCGACAAGGCGCCGGGCTGGAGCGTGCTGCCCTTCCCCACCTCGTTCCCGCACATGAATTCGGAATGGCTGCGCGTCGGGCCGGAAACCATCTACTGGGCGCCGCGGCTGGCGGCGAAAGTCTGGAACATCAAGACGATCTACATCAGCGAGAACGGCACCTCGTCCGAGGACAAACTGCGCGCCGACGGCAAGGTCTACGACCTCGACCGCATCATGTATCTGCGCAACTACTTGCGGCAATTGCAGCGCGCGACGTCGGAGGGCGTGCCTGTCCGTGGCTATTTCCTGTGGAGCCTGATGGACAATTTCGAATGGATCTTCGGCTACGGAAAACGCTTCGGGCTCTATCACGTCGACTTCGAAACGCAGCGCCGGACCCCGAAGCTCAGCGTCGACTTCTACCGCGACGTGGTGGCGCGGAACGCGATCGGGGTTTAGTAACGCGCCGCCTGCCACAACGGCGCCGAGGCCTCCGAGACGGTATCCTGCTTGGCGTCGATTGCCACAGTCGCGGCTGGTTGCTGCGCCAGCTTGCGCGGTGATTCGTGGCCGACGAACATGCCGGCGGCGGCAGCCAGCAGCACGACATAAAGTGCGAACACGCCGCCGACCCATTGCCAATAGATCGGGCGGGCGTCGGGGACGAGGCTTTCGAGTAAGCGACGCATGATTGCCTCCTCATCAGGAAATCTTATACGGAGCGTATACGCCCCTTGCCGCGCCCCGTGTGTGACGTACTTCACAGATACCACTTCAGGACGGAGAAGCCGTGACCGGCGCAGAACTTAAGAAACTTCGCGAGCATCTCGGCGAAGCCATCGGCCAGAAGCTATCGGTGGCCGACATGGCCAAGCTCTGCGGGCTGCCGGCCCAGGATGGCGCCGACACCATCCGCAAATGGGAGGTCACCGGCCCGACGGGGCCGGTGGCGGAGCTGCTCCGCATCCTGGCCATGGCCAGCGATCACTACCCGATCCTCGAAATGTTCAACGTGTTCGACCGTCACGACGTGCCGGTGAAGGAGCGCCCCGCCCGCCGGCAGGCTTTTCGCGAGCAGATGCGCAGCGACGTGCGCCGCCGCATTGGTTAGCAGTCCAGCGTTCGCCGGATGCTGCGCAGCGCGATAGCGGTGCGCTGCTGATCCGGGGTCCACGGCGAGGGGGGCCCGGCTCTGCGTCGCGTCATTGCATGCCGCGCCGCGTCCGGGACAAGGGATTCTTGACGGGACGGCGGGGCGTAGATGGTTAAGCAAAGCTTGACGGAAGCGCCGTGGGAGGCACGAAATTAACCCCCTGCTTACCTTTGATTAGGCGTTCGTTAAGTACGAAAAACGTTTGTTGGCCAATGGGTTGGGTTACGGCCCGCTGTCACCTCGGAGTGACAGCATTTTAGGTAAATGCCGTCTATGTGCGGGGCATGGATGGCGTCCCGCTACCGTGGGTCGCCGAACGGTTTTCGGAGACCAGCACAATGAAAAAGATCCTGCTTTCCCTCGTCGCCATCGCAGCCATCACCGCCGCAGCTCCGGCGGCCGGCGCCGATCTCGGCGCCCGCCCCTATTACAACAAGGCGCCCGTCTATGCCGCGCCGCTCTACAACTGGACCGGCTTCTATATCGGCGGCCATCTCGGCGGCGCCTTCAGCGGCAGCAACAATTTCAACGGCGCGGTGCTGAGCGATTCCAGCGCCCGCCTGCTCGGCGGCGTTCAGGCCGGTCTCGACTGGCAGTTCGCGCCGAACTGGGTGCTCGGCACCGAGGGCCAGTATTCCTGGCTCGGCAAGAACAACCTCACCGCCACCTTCCCCGGCGGCTATGTCTACACCAACGATCAGCGCGGCCTCGGCTCGATCACGGCCCGCATCGGCTACACCTGGGGTCCGGGCCTGGTCTACGTCAAAGGCGGTTACGCCTATTCCGACAATGCCGAGCGGGTGACCCTGGCCGGCGCGCCGATCCCCTTCCTGCTCAACGGCAACCACAGCAACGGCTGGACCGTCGGCGGCGGCGCCGAATACATGTTCGCCCCGAACTGGTCGGTCAAAGGCGAGTACATGTATTACGACTTCGGCAGCACCCGCTTCGTGACGCCGGCCGCGCTGGCGCCGTTCGGCAGCTTCACCACTGAGGATCACACGGTGAAGCTCGGCGTCAATTACCGCTTCAACTTCGCAAGCCCGGTGGTCGCACGCTACTGAGCGCTCTCAACCGCGGATAGCAGAGGGCCGGCCTTCGCGCCGGCCCTTTTGTTTTATTCGTTCTGGTTGCGTTTTCCGGTGCACGGAAAAACAAGGTATTTACGCTGCGCCCTCAAAATTATGGCGAAAAAGGCTCCGTTTTTCCAAAACTGTTAACCGGGTATCGCGATACTGCCGCGCCAGGAAACACCTCCAGGTAGCGTAGACGGGGCAAGTGGGCAGATGGCGGTACAATCCAAATCAAAAGTCAAAGGCTTCCGCTTCGGCGTCAGAGGCAGCCTGTTTGCCGCCTTCGCCGTCATCGCCGGCATGGCGATCGTCATCTCGGCCGGCGCAGGGCTAATGCTCGGGCGGCTCGGCGGGACCATGGTGGACCTCAGCGGGCGCGACATTCCCCGCCTTGCCGCCAGCCTGCAGCTCTCGGCGCAAAGCGCGAGCCTTGCCAGCCAGGGGCCGGCGTTATTGGCAGCGCGCAGCGAGGACGCGCTGAACGATCGTACCCGCAAGATGAAGGAAACCCAGGCGGTCGCGTTGCAGAAGCTCGGCGAGATCGTCGAGCTCGGCGCCGACAAGGCGGTGGTCGCCGCGCTGACCGAGAACATGAAGAACATCGACGAGGTGATCAAAAGCCTCGGCTCGGCCGCGCTCGAGCGGCTCGAACTCGCCTCCCAGCACGAAAAGCTCTATGAGGCCGTGCGCAAGGCGCAGCGGCGCTTCATCGCCGCGGCCGCCCCTGCGGCGATCGACGCCCAGACCGAGCTCTACAGCATCTACGCCGCGCCCAACTTCTCGCAAGGTGACGCGATCAAGGCGCACAAGACGGCCGACCAGCTCGCCGACATCGCCGCCAGCGGCAACATGATGGCGTTCGACATGATCGCCGCGCTGTCGGCGACCAGCGGCGATACGCTCGAAGCCATTGCGAAGGAATTCCGCACCGCGCAGGCGCGCGTGAAGGCGAATGCCGAAGCGCTGCCCAAGACCACCGCGATGAACGTCGTCCGCAAGGCAACCCTTGACATGATCGCGCTTGCCGACGGCAAGAGCGGCATCTTCAAGGTCCGCCAGCAGGAATTGGACGCGGACGATTACGGCCAGACCATTCTGGAGGAAACCCGCAAGCTCAATGTCGGCCTCGGCATCAGCGTGCAGCAGCTCGTCGACGGCGTGCGGAAGGAAACCGACACGGCGGCGTGGCAGGCGCGCCAGGAGATTTCGTTCGGGACCATGGTGATGCTCGCCCTCGGCGTCGGCACGCTGGTCGGTTCGATCCTGTTCGTCTGGCTCTATGTCGGCCGCAACATCCTGCGCCGGATCAGCAATCTGCAGCGTTCGATGCAGTTGCTGTCGAGCGGCGACCTCGACACCGAGGTCTACCAGACCCACCACCAGGACGAGATCGGCGTCATGGCCGATTCGCTGCAGGTGTTCCGCAAAAGCATGATCCAGAGCCGCGCGCTGTCCACCGAGCAGGACAAGGACCGCATCGCCAAGAGCGAGCGCGCTGCCCGCATGGAAGCCCGCATCGTCGAGTTCGAAACCACCGTTCGCACGGCGCTCGACAGCCTGCAGAACGCCGCGGGCTCGATGCAGTCGACGGCGCAATCCATGTCGGCGACCGCCGACCAATCCAGCGCGCTGGTGACCACCGTCGCGACCGCCGCCGAGCAGACTTCGGCCAACGTGCAGACCGTGTCGTCAGGCACCGAGGAATTGTCGTCCTCGATCGAGGAAATCGGCCGTCAGGTCGTCACCTCGTCGGAAATCGCCCGCAAGGCGGTCGAAGATGCCGGCGCCACCGACGCCACCATGCAGGGGCTTGCGGACAACGCGGCCCGCATCAGCGTGGTGGTCGACCTGATCCAGACCATCGCCTCGCAGACCAACCTCTTGGCGCTGAACGCCACCATCGAGGCGGCGCGCGCCGGCGACGCCGGCCGCGGCTTTGCCGTGGTGGCCTCCGAAGTGAAGAGCCTCGCCAACCAGACCGCCAAGGCCACCGACGAGATCCGCCAGCAGATCGTCAGCATGCAGACGGTGACGGAGACCGCGGTCTCCGCGATCCGCAACATCTCCGGCACGATCGCCGAGATCAACGAGGTGACGACGGCGATTGCGGCCGCGGTCGAGGAGCAGGGTGCGGCGACGCGCGAGATCGCCCGCAACATCCAGCATGCCGCCAGCGGCACCAGCGAGGTCTCCACCAACATCGTCGGCGTCTCCAGCGCCTCGGCGCAGGCCGGAACCACCGCCAGCGAGGTCCTGGCCGCCTCCGGCGCGCTGCGCCGCGAGGCCGACGTGCTGCGGGAAGAGATCGACGCGTTCCTGTCGAATATCCGGGCGGCGTAGCTACATACGCCGTCATTCCGGGGCGATGCGTCAGCATCGAACCCGGAATCTCGAGATTCCGGGTCTGATCCTTCGGACCATCCCGGAATGACAGCCAGCCCGTTTTTCAACTAGCGCCGCGCCGCCGCTGCCGCTAAGCCGGTAGCATGCATTCCAAAACCGACACCGTGCAGTCCTCGGCGGAGGCACTGCGATACCCCTTCGAAAGCCACCCCGGCCACGACCAGGTCGTCGAGGTGGTGCCCGGCGTGCTCTGGGTCCGCCTCAAGCTGCCGTTCCGCCTCAACCACGTGAACATCTACCTGCTCGCCGACGGCGACGGCTGGGCGATGGTCGATTCCGGCTTCGGCAATGAGGAGTCCATTGCGGCCTGGACCACGCTGTTCGAGGGGCCGCTGCGGCATGTCAGCATCACGCGGCTGATCGTCACCCATTCGCACCCTGATCATGTCGGCCTCGCGGGCTGGATCACGGAGCGCTTCAACTGCCCCCTGCAGATGTCGCAGGTCGAGTATCTGCAATCGGTCTATCACCAGAACCGCGGCACCACGGAACGGCTGAACGCGCAGCGGCTGTTCTTCCGCCGTCACGGCATGGACGAGAGCCTGACCGACAAGCTGCTCGGCCGTGGCCAGGACTATCTGAAGCGGGTCTCGGTGCTGCCGCCCTCCTACCGCCGCATCTCGCATGGCGATGAGGTCGTGATCGGCACGCGGCGCTTCAAGGTGATCACCGGCGGCGGCCATGCGCTCGACCAGGTGATGCTGTACTGCGCCGCCGACAAATTGTTCCTGTCCGCCGACCAGGTGCTGAGCAAGATCTCGCCCAATGTCAGCGTCTGGGCGGTTGAGCCCGACCAGAACTCGCTCGGCGAATATCTGGCTTCGCTGGCGAGCCTCACCACCACCCTGCCCTATGACGTGATGGTGCTGCCCGGACACGGCGTGCCGTTCTACGGGCTGAAGACCCGCATCAAGCAGCTCGCCGACCATCACGAGGACCGCTGCCGCCTGATCGCAGAAGCCTGCCGCGAAGTGCCGCAGACGTCCAAGGAGCTGGTGCCGGTGGTGTTCCACAAGCACGTGCTGGACGAGCACCAGATGGGCTTTGCCGCCGGCGAGCTGGTCGCGCACGTCAACTACATGCTGGTCGAGGGCCGGCTGACCTGCGAAGTCACGGACGGCGTATTGCGGTTCCGGACGACATAGCCGCCAGCAGAATTCATTTTCCGTTATTTCAGCGGAAGCGGCTGATCCGCCAGCATGCCTTTTGCGATGACGCTGCGGGCCGTTGCGACATCGAGCGAATGCTGCGCGATCAGATCCTGGCAGTCGGCGACGATCTGGTCGGCATCCTGCATCAGCTTCAATTCCTTGTAGCGGTCGTGGCGGGAGAGGCCCATGCTCGCGCCGACGATCTCGAGCACGTTGAGGATGCGAAACGGCCAGTCGCGTTCATGCGCGCATAATTCGCGATGATCGGAATGGTAGACGGCGACCAGCGCATCGATGCCGGCATCGGACGCCGCCTGAAGCTCATTGCGCTGCAGCTCGCGCTTGAACGCGGGCAAGACCTTCAGATTGACGCTCTGCAGGCCGACCGCCGGTTGCCGCAGGTCGACGAGTTCGATGCCGGGGATCGCCTGCAGAATTTCCGCAGCGGCGTCCATGACGCCGGCCACGCCCGGATGCCGGTGCAGCGCGATCCGCATCCTGACCTCCTCGCGCAGCAGCGGCGTCAATTGTGCCAGCCGCTCACGCAGAAACCGCAGGAACGGCGTCATCTCGAACGGCCGCGCGCCGCTTTGTCGCTCGATCGCCGGAATCGTCGTTTCCGTGAACTGGACGTAGCAGCTCGGACACCAGGAGATCACCTGGCCGGATTTCGAATGCGACATCTTCTCGATCGAGTTTGTGCCCATCCGTCCGGCCATCTCGACATCGCCGCCCTTGAACTGCTTGACGCCGCAGCAATGGCTGGGCCCGCCCATCACCTGATAGGTGACGCCGAGCGCGTCCATGATGTCGAGGGCGAGCAGCGCGATATGCGGCGTCTTCAGCACATTGCAGCCGGTGTAGAACACGAAGTCCGGCGCCATGGCCGGTGTCGCAGCCGCGGCTGATTTCTGACCGAGCCGCTCCAGCACCTCGCGATCGAGCTGCAGCTGCGACAGCACGGTCACATCGCGGCTCTCGTCGCGAAACTGCGTCAAGGCCTTGCGCCGCCGTTCCGGCAATTCGCTCTGGCGCTTCGCCATAGCGATATTCGTCATCGCGAGCAGGAAGCGCGGATTGACGCCGTAGTCGCACGCCTTGATGCACTCGCCGCTCAGCATGCAGGCGGACGCCCATTTGCGCGACGCCTCGGGTCCTTCACCCCCGCGCAGGACGTCGAGGATGCCGCTGATGATATCGGTGGAGCTGGCGCCGGTGATTCCGGCTGGGGCGACGCTTGGACAGGCTTCGACGCATTTGCCGCATCGCGTGCATGCATCAACCATCTCGTCGACCCGAGCACCCAGCGCCGTCTCGAAAGAGGTGTCGCTCATCGGTTGCGGCTCCGCCATTAGCCCATCGACAGGGAACCATAGCTTAGGACGGGGCAAACACATATGCGGAAACCGGATAGCCTGCCCGTCAACGATGAGACCGGTCGAGGCACCGTTTTGGCCTCAAGCGCGGCGGCATTAGCCAATCGGCATGGAGGATGCCGCTTGGGCGCATGGCTGCCCAGTCGATCAAATACCGAGAACGCAAATCCGGCCTAGTACGTTGATCCCGATCAACATTTGCGCCAGCTAAGTAGCATTCCGGAGGCGCGCCGAAAGGCCGGATTTCGCGTAGACATCAAAGCTGGAAAAGCTCTAAAAAAGGCCCGAGCCAATCCGGCCGGTTCAGTTCCAGGTCTTGCGATGGATTACAGCAAATTTTTCGATACCGCCCTCAAAGCCCTTCATGACGAGCGGCGCTACCGCGTGTTCGCCGACCTCGAACGGATCGCGGGCCGGTTTCCGCATGCGGTCTGGCACTCGCCGAAGGGCAAGCGCGACGTCGTGATCTGGTGCTCCAACGACTATCTCGGCATGGGCCAGCACCCCAAGGTGGTCGGCGCCATGGTGGAAACCGCGACCCGCGTCGGCACCGGCGCCGGCGGCACCCGCAACATCGCCGGCACCCATCACCCGCTGGTGCAACTCGAACAGGAGCTGGCCGATCTGCACGGCAAGGAAGCCTCGCTGCTGTTCACCTCGGGCTATGTCTCGAACCAGACCGGCATCTCGACCCTCGCCAAGCTGATCCCGAACTGCCTCATTCTATCTGACGCGCTCAACCACAATTCGATGATCGAAGGCGTCCGCCAGGCCGGCTGCGAGCGCCAGATCTTCCGCCACAACGACCTTGCGCATCTCGAAGAGCTTTTGATTGCGGCAGGCCCCGACCGGCCCAAGCTGATCGTCTGCGAGAGCCTTTATTCCATGGACGGCGACGTCGCCCCGCTCGCAAAAATCTGCGATCTCGCCGAGAAATATGGCGCCATGACCTATCTCGACGAGGTTCATGCGGTCGGCATGTACGGCCCGCGCGGCGGCGGCATCGCCGAGCGCGACGGGGTCATGCATCGCATCGACGTGGTGGAAGGCACGCTCGCAAAAGCGTTCGGCTGCCTCGGCGGCTATATCGCCGGCAAGGCTGCGATCATCGACGCGGTCCGCTCCTATGCGCCGGGCTTTATCTTCACGACAGCGCTGCCGCCGGCAATCTGCTCGGCCGCGACCGCCGCAATCCGGCATCTGAAGACCTCGAACTGGGAGCGCGAGCGCCACCAGGACCGCGCCGCCCGCGTCAAGGCGATCCTCAACGCCGCCGGGCTGCCTGTGATGTCGAGCGACACCCATATCGTGCCGCTGTTCGTCGGCGATCCCGAGAAGTGCAAGCAGGCGTCCGATATCCTCCTGGAGGAGCACGGCATCTACATCCAGCCGATCAACTATCCGACCGTTGCCAAGGGAACCGAGCGGCTCCGGATCACGCCCTCGCCCTACCATGATGACGGCCTGATCGATCAGCTTGCCGAAGCGCTGCTGCAGGTCTGGGACCGCCTCGGCCTCAAGCTGAACCGCAAGTCGCTGGCGGCCGAGTAACCCTATCCCGCCAAACCCCTCGCGACTTGGGCCGGTAGCGATGCGCTGCCGGCCCAAAGTGTTTATATTCCCTGTTCCGGCCACGGCGCCCGCACGCTTCCGGCCGGCATGAAGAAGCACGTCCGCATCAAGTGACGGGAGAGGAGGACCCGAGAGCGATGCTGCACGATTGGGGCGTAATCGCCGCCGCGTTCGCCTATATCGGACTGTTGTTCGGTGTCGCCAGCTATGGCGACCGGCTGTCGCCGAGCCAGCGCGGCCGCGCCAGCATGATGATCTATCCGCTGTCGCTGGCGATCTACTGCACCTCCTGGACCTTCTTCGGCTCGGTCGGCTTCGCCACCCGCACCAGCGTCGATTTCCTCGCCATCTATGTCGGCCCGATCCTGATGATCGGGCTGTGCACGCCGCTGCTCCGGCGGGTGATCCAGCTCGCCAAGTCGCAGAACATCACCTCGATCGCCGACTTCATCGCGGCGCGCTACGGCAAGAGCCAGGCGGTTGCCGCCACCGTGGCTGTCATCGCGATCATCGGCTCGGTGCCCTATATCGCGCTGCAGCTCAAGGCGGTGGCGTCGTCTCTCGAAACGATCCTGAGCGAGGACAAGCTGTTCTCCTCGATCCCGATCATCGGCGACATTGCACTGGTGGTGACGCTGGCGATGGCCGCCTTCGCGGTGCTGTTCGGCACCCGCCAGACCGACGCCACCGAGCACCAGCACGGCCTGATGCTGGCTGTCGCGACCGAATCCATCGTCAAGCTGGTGGCCTTCCTCGCCGCCGGCGCCTTCGTCACCTTCTGGATGTTCTCGCCGGTCGAACTGATCGAGCGCGCCATGAAGACGCCCGAGGCGGTGCGCGCCATCAGCTACGTGCCGTCGATCGGCAATTTCCTGACCATGACGCTGCTCTCGTTCTGCGCGATCATGCTGCTGCCGCGCCAGTTCCACGTCAGCGTGGTCGAGAATTCCAGCCCCGAGGAGGTGCGCCGCGCGCGCTGGCTGTTTCCGCTCTATCTGGTCGCGATCAACCTGTTCGTGATTCCGATCGCGATCGCCGGCCTCGTCACCTTCCCGTTCGGCGCCGTCGACAGCGACATGTATGTGCTGGCGCTGCCGATCGAGGCCAATGCCGCGCTGCTCAGCATCGCCGTGTTCGTCGGCGGCCTGTCGGCGGCGACCGCGATGGTGATCGTGGAATGCGTCGCCCTCTCGATCATGGTCTCCAACGATATCGTGCTGCCGATGGTGCTGCAGGGCAGCCCGACCGCGCGCGACAGCAGCAAGGATTTCGGCTACTTCCTGCTGCGCATCCGGCGCTTTGCCATCTTCGCCATCATGCTGATGGCGTATTTCTATTATCGTGCGCTCGGCAACACCCAGCTCGCGGCGATCGGCCTGCTGTCGTTCGCCGCCCTCACGCAGCTCGCGCCGGCCTTCTTCGGCGGCCTGTTGTGGCGGCACGGCACGGCGCGCGGGGCGATGGGCGGCATGCTGGTCGGCATCGCGGTGTGGGCCTACACGCTGTTCCTGCCGAGTTTCCTGGAAGGCAGTCCGGCCGGCCTTCTGCTGCTGCAGCAAGGGCCGTTCGGCATCGTGGCGCTGCGTCCGCAGGCGCTGCTCGGCACCGACCTGCCGCCTTTGATGCACGGCGTGTTCTGGTCGCTCTCGCTCAACATCCTGACCTATGTGCTGATGTCGATCGCGCGCCAGCCGTCCTCGATCGAGCGGCTGCAGGCGGACCTGTTCGTGCCGAACACCCTGACGCCGATTGCCCCGAACCTGCGGCGCTGGCGCACCACGGTGACGGTGCAGGACATCCAGAGCACGGTGGCGCAATATCTCGGCCCCGAGCGCGCGGCGCAGGAATTCGACAGCTTTGCCGCCGGACATCCCGGCCATCTCGATCCGGCCGCGCCGGCCGATTTCGAGCTGCTGCAATACGCCGAGCGCCTGATCGCCTCCTCGATCGGCGCGGCGTCCTCGCGCCTCGTGATGTCGCTGCTCCTGCGCAAGCGCACCGTCTCGGCCAAGGCCGCGCTGAAGCTACTCGACGAATCCCACGCCGCGCTGCATTTCAACCGCGAGATCCTGCAGACCGCGCTCAACCATGTGCGGCAGGGCATTGCTGTGTTCGACGCCGACCTGCAGCTGATCTGCTCGAATCGCCAGTTCGGCGAAATTCTCGCACTGCCGCCGCATCTGGTGCAGCTCGGCATTCCCCTGCAGGAGATCCTCGAATTCATGGGCGCGGTCAGCGCCACCGGTGCCGGCGATCCCGATACGCTGCTGGCCCGGCGGCTTGAAGCCTACACCACCGAGGGCGAGCCCTATCTGGAGCGCCTGCCCGACCGCCACATGGTGATCGAGGTGCGCTCCAACCGGATGCCGGGCGGCGGCTTCGTCGTCACCTTTTCCGACGTGACGCCGAGCTTCGAAGCCGCCGAAGCGCTGGAACGCGCCAATGCGACGCTGGAAAAGCGCGTGCGCGACCGTACCGAGGAGCTGACCCGCCTCAATTCCGAGCTGGCGCAGGCCAAGAGCACGGCCGAGGACGCCAACATCTCGAAGACGCGCTTCCTGGCCGCCGCCAGCCACGACATCCTGCAGCCGCTGAACGCGGCGCGGCTCTATGTGACCAGCCTGGTCGAGCGGCAGAACGGCGGCGAGGATTCGCGGCTGGTCGAGAACATCGACGATTCGCTGGAGGCGATCGAGGAAATCCTCGGCGCGCTGCTCGACATCTCGCGGCTCGATGCCGGCGCGATGACGACGGCGATCACCAGCTTCAAGATGGCCGATCTGATGCGCTCGCTGGAGATCGAGTTTGCCCCGATCGCACGCGCCAAGGGGCTAAAGCTGACCTTCGTCCCCTGCTCGCTGCCGGTGGAATCCGATCGCCTGCTGCTGCGCCGGCTGCTGCAGAACTTCATTTCGAATGCCATCAAATATACCCCGCGCGGGCGCGTGCTGGTCGGCTGCCGCCGCCAGGGCCAGTCGCTTCGCATCGGGGTCTACGACACCGGCGTCGGCATTCCCGTGGCCAAGCGCGGCGAGATCTTCAAGGAATTCCACCGCCTCGAGCAGGGCGCGCGGATCGCGCGCGGCCTCGGCCTGGGTCTGTCCATCGTCGAGCGCCTGGCGCGGGTGCTCAAGCACGGCATAGCGATCGACGCCAATGCCAGCGGCGGCTCGGTATTCTCTGTGACGGTGCCAATCGCGAAAGCCATCAATCACACCGCGGCCGTCACCAGCGCGACGCCGCTATCGAAGACGCCGATGAGCGGCGCCCTGATCGTCTGCATCGAAAACGACCCGGCGATCCTCGACGGCATGAAGACGCTGCTGAAGGCTTGGAATGCCGAAGTGATCGCGGTGGCCGATCCGGACGCCGCGATCGCCGCGATCGAATCGTCCGGCAACGACGTGACCGGCCTTCTGGTCGACTATCACCTCGACCGCGGCAACGGCGTCGCCGCGATCCGCGAAATCCGCCGCCGCTTCGGCGACAACATTCCGGCGATCCTGATCACCGCCGACCGCAGCCCGAACGTCCGCGCCGCCGCCCGCGATGAAAACATCGCGATCCTCAACAAGCCGGTGAAGCCGGCCTCGCTCCGCGCCCTGCTCGGCCAGTGGCGCGCCCAGCAGGTGGTGGCGGCGGAGTAGGCGGTTCCTTGCGATATTCGCCGGTGGCTGGGCGGTGAGACAAACTCAATCCTTGCGCAAGGAGCGCAACCGCAGGCCGGTCAGGAACGTCAGCATGGCCGACGCTACAAAGCTCGCCGGCACCCAGAAAGCGGCGTTCGCCATTCCCTTGTCCGGAATCGCAGCCGATAGTCCGCTGGCGTTTGCGATCAGTCCCGCTATCGCTGCGCCGAATGCAAAGCCCATCTGCTGCACGGTGGGGACCGACGAGGCCGCGACGACCTCGTCGCCTGCCGCTGCGCTGTCCATGATCCGGTGTGCGACGAAGGGCCAGCACTGGCCGATACCCGCCCCCAGCGCGGCAATCGCCGGGACCAGCAGGAAGGCGGATGCCGAGGTGTGCGGCGCGAGAAGCGCGATGGCTGCCAGACTCAGTGCCATGGTCGTAGGCCCGGTCAATACCAATCGATCCGGCCAGACGACCGACACCCCGGCGGTTGCCAACGACGCGATGGTCCACGCCATCGAGGCGCTGGCGACGGCAAAGCCGGCCGAGAGCGGATCGAAACCATGCAGCCGCTGCAGGAAGATGGGCACGTAAATCTGAAGCGGGCTGAAGGTGATGCAGAGCAGCAGCGCAAGCCATAGCCCGACGCCCGTCCGTGTGCGCCATGAAAACGCGTCGCTCGGCAAGAGCCGGGTCGTTGACGAACGGTCGAGCCGCAACATCACCACGAGCGAGACGATCGCCGCGACGATCAGTCCCAACTTTGCAAGCGGCGCCGCCACGACAGACGCGGCGGACGTTGCGGCAATCGCAAGGCAAATCAGGGCAACCCGTCCGGCGGGCACGCGCAGGGGAGACTTCCTGTCAGCCGTCCCCGACGGCAATATGAAGAAGGCGCTCACGGCCAGGATGACGGCGACAGCGGCAGTCGCGACAAAGGCGCCGCGCCAGCTGCCAAAATGAGCGAACACGCCGCCGACGAGAGGGCCGATCAGAACCGACATGCTCCAGCTCGTCGACATCAGCGCGATCGTCCGTGACCAGACCTGCTCCGGAAACGTTCCGCGGACCAGCACGTAGGCGACGGCAGCCTCCAGTCCGCCGCCGAATCCCTGAATGAGCCTGCCGACAACGATCCACCCCATCGCCGGGGCCAGCGAGCACAGCACGGCGCCGACGCAGAATATCGCGACGCCCGCGCAATAAACCGTTCGGGAGCCGATTGCGGTCGCAAGCACACCGGCACAACTTGCGGCGACGATGGAGCAGGCAAGATAGGCCGTGGTCGGCCAACTCAACATGGCGACGCCACCGAGCTCGCCGACGATGGACGGCAGCACCGTCGTCAGCATCAACACGTTCATGGATTGCAGCAACACCCCGCCAAGCAGAATGGCGAGTATCGGAATCCATTCCGGTCTGAGCAGCGATCGCCATCCTTGCCGGGTCGAGTCCTGCTCCATGTCGGGGCCTCCCTCCGGGCGTTGCCAATGCGGGACGGCCGGGTTCTAGATAGCTACATGGCGAGCGTCGCCAAAGATACGCTGGACAGCTTCCTGTTAATCGAGAATCACTGCCCGATCTGCGCCGCGGCGGCCGCTTTGCCAGGGCCTCTGCCGCTCGGAGCTCGAAGTTTTCCGCGCCGTGCTGGGGAGCGACGTCACCGTCGAGCGCATCGATCATATCCTCGCTGGCGCCCCTCGCTGCGCGTACCGGATCGGGCGGCGATAGCCGCGCGGCGGCGACGTCCTCACCAATCCATCGTCCGCGCGACCCGCCTGACCAGTTCCGGATCGTCAAAACTTTCGGCCGTGGAGATCGCGCCTGCCGCCACTAGGTCGTCATGGCCAAGGCTCGTCCGCATGCCGATCGTTGCGATGCCCGCGGCGGAGGCGGCCTGCACGCCGGAGCGGGAATCCTCGAAGGCGAGCGAGCGCCCGGGGGCGGCACTGGCCGCCCGCAGACCCTCCAGATAGGGCAGCGGGTGCGGCTTGCCGTGCGCAAGCTCGTCGCCGATGATGACGGCCTTGAAGCGCTGCATGATGCCAAGTCCGGACAGCATCATTTCAGCGTTGAGCCGCGGCGCGTTGGTCACCGCCACCATCGGAACGCCGGCGCGATCCGCACGGTCAAGCAGCCGCATCAGGCCGGCCAGCGGCTTGATCTGCCCGGACGCCAGCGTGCGAAACGCTTCTTCCTTCTCCGCCATGATGGCGGCCTGGCGCTCCGGCGGATGGCCCGGCAGAAACCGTTCGCTGATCGAAATATTGGAAAAGCCCATCAACTCCTTCGAGGCGCGGGCGCGATCGAAGACGTGACCATGAGGCGCGAATACCTGATTGAACGCTTCCAGATGCAGCGCGTCGGTATCGGCCAGCGTGCCGTCGATGTCGAACAGCAGCGCCCTTCCGGAGCCGGACATTCTCTGATTCACCCCGTCGGCGTGCCCTGGCGCCACTGGCCGCCGGAGATCTTGGCGGCGGCGATCACGGCTTGGGTGCGGCTTTCGACGCCGAGCTTCTGCAGGATCGCCGAGACATGCGCCTTGATGGTCGCCTCGGAAACCCCGAGCTCATAGGCGATCTGCTTGTTGAGCAGGCCCTCCGACAGCATCATCAGCACCCGCACCTGCTGCGGGGTCAGCGTGACCAGGCGGTCGCGCAGCCGCGCCATATCAGGATCGTCGGCCGACGAAAGGTCGGTATCCGGCGGAACCCAGACGTCGCCCTCCATCACCTTCATGATGGCATCGCGCAGCGTATCGACGCCGAAGCGTTTGGGGATGAAACCCGAGGCGCCGAAATCTAGCGAGCGGCGGATGGTGCCGGCATCGTCGCTGGCTGATACGATCACCACCGGGATCGCCGGATATTGCGCGCGCAGATAGATCAGGCCCGAAAAGCCCGAAATCCCGGGCATGGTGAGGTCAAGCAGGATCAGGTCGACGTCGGAATCCCGCTCCAAGAGCGCAGTGAGGTCCTCGAACGATCCGGCCTCGCTGACGGTGGCCGACGCCAAGACGCTCGCCACCGCCTGCCGCAACGCGTCGCGGAACAGCGGATGGTCATCGGCGATGACGAGGTGGGTATTGGCAGAGGCGGTCATCTGATCCAAACGCCGACGAAGGTCGGGAAAACACGCAACTCATTGCTGATCGACAGCAATTTGATTGTCCTCCGTCACGAAGCGTCTTGCAAGGCAACCTTTCCTGCGTTGCGCAAAAGCAGTTAATCGCGGCCCGATGCAGCGTGAATGGTGCACCGCAAAATCGACCGTTGGGGAACGTCGTTCACACGAACCGGGAACCCGACAAGGTTGCAAGGGCCGACTCAATCCCTGAACAGGAGGTGTGGCATCAACTCATCAATAAACAGCGCGCTTCAGAGTGAGCGCAGTCTGATCGCTCCTGCTGAGGCGCGAGAGGGACGTGCAGGGCTTGGCGGCTCTGCACGTAGGGACTTTCATTACGGTGCAGTTTTTGGCTCGATGGGTTGCCAGATGCTGATCTTGCGAGTCTCCGGCATCAGGAACAGGGCAAGCACGAAGCACACCGCGGGCACCACGATCGGGTAGATCAGCGCGTAGCCGATGCTGCCGGTCGCGGCGAATGCCGCCGACGTGATGAACGGCACCAATCCACCACCCCAGCCGTTGCCAATGTGATACGGCACCGACACTGACGTGTACCGAATCCTACCTGGGAAGAACTCCGCCAGAAACGCCCCCACCGGCCCATACACCATCCCGACATAGCAAACGAGGATGAAGATGATGAAGATCGCGATCGGATAGTTGATATTGCCGGGCTGCGTGACCATTCCCAGCCACAAATACAGCGGGTAGTAAGTGATCGCGGCGAGCAACATGCCTCCCAGGATCACCGGCTTGCGGCCGATCTGGTCTGACAGCCAACCAAAAAAGATCAGGCTTGGCGTTGCAATGAGCAACGCAGCACCCACGATGTAGGCCGAGGTCAGCGGGCTCACCTTGGAAACCTGCTGCAGAAAATACAGCGCCCAGAATTGACCGCTGTACCAGACCACTCCTTGCCCGATCAGCACGACGCAGGCGATCAAGATGTATTTGATGTTCGCGCTAAGGAAGGCCTCCTTCCAGGGGTTCCTGGTCATTTGGCCCTTAGCCTTGATCTCCTGGAAGATCGGCGTCTCCTGGAGCTGGAGCCGGATGTAGATTGCGATGGCTACCAGCAGGAACGACAGCAGGAACGGGATGCGCCAAGCCCAGTCGTCGAAGGCCTCATTACCGGCCCAGGTCCTGGTCAGGATGATCACCGCCAGCGACACCACGATCCCGAGGGTCGGAGAGGTCTGCAGCCAGCCGGTGTAGTAGCCGCGCCTGTCGTCGGGCACATGTTCGGCAACGTAGGTGATGGCACCACCATATTCGCCGCCCAGGCACAGGCCCTGGATCATGCGCAGACCGAAGAGAATGAACGCGGCCGTTAGACCAATCGACTGGTAGGTCGGGATCAACCCGATCGCCCCCGTGCCGAGTCCCATTCCGCTGAGTGTAATGAGAAAGGTATATTTGCGGCCGACCCGGTCGCCCATCCATCCGAAAAGGAATGCCCCCAATGGGCGGATCAGGAATCCTGCGGTGAACAACGCAATTGTGCTCAGCAGAGCTGCGACCGGATTGGATTGTTCAAAGAACTTGACTGATAGAATTGCGGCCAAGCTGCCGAAGATATAGAAATCGTACCATTCAATGATGTTTCCTACCGACGCAGCGATAATCACGCGGCGGAAATCGCCCGGAATTTGAATTGCCATGTACGGCTCCTATGATTTCAGGGCATTACCTCGCATTTCCTCAGAGCGTTATTTCTCGCGACCCTTTGCATGCGTGACCGCAACGCCTGATCTCCGGGGGCTTTGAGCCACCCGAGAAGAGCTTCAACGGCCTTCGATGCCGCGAGCCACCGCTGCCTCCTTCCCATCCATCGGGAGCGAAAGCGCGAAAAACAGTCTAATCCCTATTGAGACAGCCACTTTATAAGACTTTTGGCTCAATCGAGCTGAACCAAGCGCCGAAATCCGCAGGTGAGTGGCTGATATCGCAGATGCGGCGTGCGTTTTTGCGATGCACTTCGGGCTAGAGATCCGAATGCAAGCCAAGCCAAATCAATGAGAACACGCCTTGATACAAGGCCATCCCAAGTCCGTAAAACAACGCTGCCGATCGATAGCGCAGGGTGGAAGCAAACAAGGGCAAGATACGTCCTGATCGGGCGCAGATACACACAGCCAGCCGAAAGTACTATTGGGCCAAGCTTCGTGAACATGTAGGAAGTTCCCAAATAATTAAGCGTCGGCCAGACGCAACACACATGCTTGGGACAAACGAAGGGGAGCGCTCCGAATGTCGACTATGACCGCCACGTCCGGCAAGGCCGCAGGGATGACGAAGGACG
This sequence comes from Bradyrhizobium sp. CB3481, assembly GCF_029714305.1. Taxonomy (NCBI): domain Bacteria; kingdom Pseudomonadati; phylum Pseudomonadota; class Alphaproteobacteria; order Hyphomicrobiales; family Nitrobacteraceae; genus Bradyrhizobium; species Bradyrhizobium sp. CB3481. The sequence continues at coordinate 812,063 of NZ_CP121647.1, read as the reverse complement.
AACGCTTCGTCATTCTCGCATCCTCACTCGGCACCGTCTTCGAATGGTACGACTTCTATCTCTACGGGTCGCTCGCCAGCATCATCGGCGTGCAGTTCTTCTCGGACTATCCGCCGGCCACGCGTGACATTTTCGCGCTGCTCGCCTTCGCCGCCGGCTTCCTGGTCCGCCCCTTCGGCGCCATCGTGTTCGGCCGGGTCGGCGACATCGTCGGCCGCAAATACACCTTCCTCGTCACCATCCTGATCATGGGCCTGTCGACCTTCATCGTCGGCCTGCTGCCCAACGCTGCGACCATCGGCATCGCAGCGCCGATCATCCTGATCGCGCTGCGCCTGCTGCAGGGCCTCGCGCTCGGTGGCGAATATGGCGGTGCGGCGACCTACGTCGCCGAGCATTCGCCGATGGGCAAGCGCGGGTACTACACCTCGTTCATTCAGACCACCGCGACGCTCGGCCTGTTCCTGTCGCTGCTGGTCATCCTGTTCACCCGCACCGCGCTCGGCGAGGCCGACTTCGCCAAGTGGGGCTGGCGTATTCCGTTCCTGGTCTCGGTGCTCCTGCTCGGCATCTCCGTCTGGATCCGGTTGCGCCTGAATGAATCGCCGATCTTCCAGAAGATGAAGGAAGAGGGCAAGGGCTCGAAGGCCCCGCTCACTGAGGCCTTCGCCAACTGGAGCAACGGCAAGATCGTGATCCTGGCGCTGATCGGCGGCACCATGGGCCAGGGCGTGGTCTGGTACACCGGCCAGTTCTACGCGCTGTTCTTCCTGCAATCGATCCTCAAGGTCGACGGCTATACCGCCAACCTCTTGATCGCCTGGTCACTCGTGTTCGGCACCGGCTTCTTCATCGTGTTCGGCTGGCTTTCGGACAGGATCGGCCGCAAGCCGATCATCCTTGCGGGCTGCCTGATCGCGGCGCTGACCTTCTTCCCGATCTTCCGCATGATTACCACCAGCGCGAATCCGGCGCTGGAAAAGGCCATTGAAGCGACGAAGGTCGAAGTGGTTGCGGATAAGGCCGGTTGCGGCGACCTGTTCAACCCGGTCGGTACCCGCGTCTTCAGCGCACCGTGCGACACCGTCCGCGCCTACTTGGCGCAGCAGTCGGTCAAGTACTCGACCAGCTACGGCGCTGCTGGTTCCGGCGTGAAGGTCGTGGTGAACGGCAAGGACGTGCCCTATACCGACGCCAAGACCTCCAACCCGGCGGTGCTGGCGGCGGTTCAGGCGGCTGGCTATCCCAAGGCGGGCGACGCCGGCATCGTGAAGATGTCCAACCCGTTCGACATCTTCAAACCGCAGGTCGCCGCCATCATCGGGCTGCTGTTCATCCTGGTGATCTACGTCACCATGGTGTACGGGCCGATCGCCGCGATGCTGGTCGAACTGTTCCCGACCCGGATCCGCTACACCTCGATGTCGCTGCCCTACCACATCGGCAACGGCTGGTTCGGCGGGTTGCTGCCCGCGACCGCATTCGCGATCGTGGCCTCGACCGGCGATATCTACGCTGGCCTGTGGTACCCGATCATCTTTGCGTCGATCACCGCGGTCGTCGGCTTCTTCTTCCTGCCGGAGACCAAGGACGTCGACATCACGAAGTAAACGGTCGCGTTCGACAGAACGAAATCACCAGCCGGCCGTGGAGCAATCCGCGGCCGGTTTGGTTTTTACGGGTTAGTCCACACTGCCGGCGAATTGCAGCACGATCTCGCGCCGATGCGGCCGGGCGCGGTGCTCGATCAGATAGATCGCCTGCCAGGTGCCGAGCGCGAGCGCGCCGTGCAGCAACGGGACTTGAAGCGAGGTCGCGGTCAGCATGGTCTTGATGTGGGCTGGCATGTCGTCCGGCCCCTCGGTGTCATGGCGCCAGCCGGCGTTTTCCGGCGCCAGGCGGTTCAGCGCCGTGGTCAAATCGACCAGCACGGTGGGGTCGGCATTTTCCTGGATCGTCAGCGAAGCCGAGGTGTGACGAATGAACAGCGTCACCATGCCTTCGCGCGCACCCGCCTCGCGCAGGAATTTGGCGACTTCGGCAGTGAGATCGGTAAAGCCGACGCCTGAGGTCTGCACCGTCAGCAGCGAAGACACGATAGAGTTGGCGGTAACGGTGGAGGGCGTGGTGCGGGAAAGGGATTTGGATGGGGCCATCATGGCAATCTTCGTAGGGTGGGCAAAGGAGCGCAAGCGACGTGCCCACCGGTTCTAGCATCGACAAAGATGGTGGGCACGCTGCGCTCTGCCCACCCTACCAGTTCAGCGCCCCCGTCAAATCTTGCCGTTGACGTCTCGCTGCACGCGGCCCGCCATTTCGAGCAGGCGGCGCCAGGCCTGCTCCAGGAACGACATCATGCGGTCCATGTCGCGGTCGCTGGGCAGTGGAATTTCGATCTTGCGCTCGCTTTCCGCCACTTTCGGTTCGCTCTTCTTCAGCGAGTCCGATTTCGGCAGCGGCTCTTCGATCTTGCCGTTCACGGTGGGCTCGCGCGCGGCGAGATCAGCCTTGAGCTTTTCATTTTCAGCCTGCAGCCTGTCGACGTCACCCTGCAGCCGGCCGATCTCCGCATCCATCGCCGCGCGCTCGTCGGGTACGGCGTAGCAGGCCCAGCCCGTCCCCGAATTGCTGCAGGTCGAGACCGCGCCGGTGCGGGTGTCGAGACGAAGCGCTCCATCTGACGTCGTCGACAGCGTATAGCGGCCGTTCTCGGTCTCCGGCATGCCCGCCACGGCCGGCCCCGCGCCGGCGAGGCAGATGACAGGGATCACGGACTTCAACAGTTTCGAGGACGACTTCACTGTACGCATGGGCTTGCTCCCGCCTCAGGACAGGCTCGATTTCCTCGACCGCCGGGGCGCTTTCAAGGCGCGGGCGCTAGACCCTTGAGCTATAGGGCGGGCGCGCGGACTTCAACGCATCCTCCAGCAATTCGAGGCGGTCCTGCCCCCAGAACACCTCGCCGTCCAGCACGTAGACCGGCGAGCCGAACACGTCGGCGGCCAGCGCATCCTGCCGGTTCTGCTCATAGGCCGCCGTGACGTCTTCCGCGCCGGAACGCTCCACCAATTGCCGCCCCGGCAGCCCCGATTCGTCGGCGAGCTTTGCAATCGTTGCGGGATCGGCGAGGTTGAGCTGATTTTCCCAGACGCCCGCAAAGGCCCGTCGCAGATAACGGTCGGGATCGAGGCCGATCTCGAGCGCCGCGATCACGACGCCATCGGCGAGGCGCGCATTGAACGGCCAATGCGCCGGCTGCAGGTGAAATGTCAGCCCGCGCTTGTCGCGCCAGCGCTGCAGCTCGACCATCCGGTAGCGCTGCCGCACCGGGTGGCGCTTCATCAAGGGCAGGCCGCCGGTCTCCGAAAACAGATCGACCAGTACCACCGGTTTGTGATTTACCTTGAGATCGCAATCACTTACCAGATTTCGAAAAGCTTGATGGCCGATATAGGCCCAGGGCGATTGGATCGAGAAATAGTAGTCGACCTGCCGCGGCATGCACCCTCCCAGGACGGCAATACCTGCTCCATCCGGAGCATCCCAACAGAGCGGCTGAACCGGCGCAAGATCGATCCTTGATCGATCCTTGCAACAATAGCTGTTGCACTGCGATGACAGTCCACAGTGTCGCAGGCATTCCAGCAATAAATTCAATCAATTCAACGAAGTAACTGGATACGACCTAATCTTGACTTGATTAAACGCGGTAAGTATGGTCCGCGCGGCTTTCAAGGGTGACGCGGCGTAATTTCCATCCACCGTTGGCATCGTTTAATGTCTTGGGCATGGCCGAAGACAAGAACGACAACGCAAGTGGAAATCGCGACCAGCCGTCGTCCGACGAAGCTGCGCTTTCCGCAAGGCTCGGAAGCCTGGATCACCGGTTGTCCGAAATTCGCGACAGCCGGAAACTCAGGACTGATCAACCCGGAACTGAAAGCGGAGATACGGCCGCCAGAGCATCGGCAATGGCGCTGGGTTTCCGCCTTTCCTCGGAATTGGTCGCGGGCGTTGCCGTCGGAGCGGCGATTGGCTGGGGGTTCGACCGATTGTTGTCGACTTCGCCGTTCGGTTTCATCGTGTTTTTGCTGCTCGGCTTCGTCGCCGGTGTGGTCAACGTGGTGAGATCAGCAGGCGTGGCCTCGGGCAAGCGCTGAGCGTTGACGGGAAGTCACGACATTTGAAATTCGATTGCCGGCCAAGCCGGTGGATAAAGAGCCGCGCGGATGAAAATCGACCCGATCCACCAGTTCAATATCGAGCCCCTCTTCACGATCGGCCATATCGGCAACCACACGATCGCCTTCACCAACTCGTCGCTCTACATGTTCCTTGCGGTCGCGGTGATCTCGCTGCTGATGATCGGCGGCATGTCGCGCCGGGCGCTGGTCCCCGGGCGGCTGCAGTCGATCGCGGAAATCTCCTACGAGTTCGTCGCCTCGACGATCCGCTCGACCGCCGGTGCGGAAGGCATGAAGTTCTTCCCGCTGATCTTCTCGCTGTTCATGTTCATCTGCATCTCGAACCTGATCGGCATCATTCCCTATACCTTCACGGTGTCGAGCCACATCATCGTCACCGCCGCCCTGGCGCTGCTGGTTTTCTTCACGGTCCTGATCTACGGCGTCTACAAGAACGGGTTCAAGTTCTTCAGTATCTTCGTTCCCCATGGCGTTCCGATCTACATCCTGCCGCTGGTGATGTTCATCGAAATCCTGTCGTTCTTCCTGCGGCCGGTTTCGCACAGCGTCCGTCTGTTCGCCAACATGCTGGCCGGCCACATCGCGCTGAAGGTGTTCGCGGGCTTCGTCGCCATGCTCGGCGTCTCGCTCGGCGCCATCGGCTGGGTCGGCGGCGTGCTGCCGCTGGCGCTCACGGTCGCGCTGACCGCGCTTGAGCTGCTGGTCGCGTTCCTGCAGGCCTACGTGTTCGCGATCCTGACCTGCATCTATCTCAACGACGCCATTCATCCGGGACACTAAGCGGACCGGGGAATTTCCACCCACACTTTGTCTTATCCTCAAGGAGCTCTAGAAAATGGAACCGGCAGCAGCAAAACTTATCGGCGCGGGCATCGCGGCAATCGGCATGGGCGGCGCAGGCGTCGGCGTGGGCATCATCTTCGGCAACTACCTTGCTGCTGCGGTGCGTAACCCCTCGGCCGCTCAGGGCCAGTTCGGCAACCTGATCTTCGGCTTCGCCGTGACCGAAGCGCTCGGCATCTTCTCGCTGCTGATCGCGCTGCTGCTGCTGTTCGTTCCGCTCTGAGCTGCATCCACTCGCGCCGCCCCAGGGCGGCGCGCCTGACAGCAACAGGAGACCCCCGTGGCTGAAAAAAGTCATGGTACCGACGCCCACACCGAGGCCGACGGTGGACACGGCGGAGGATTTCCTCCGTTCGAGTCGAATACGTTTGCCTCGCAGCTGGTATCGCTCGTCATTGCTTTCGTCGCGCTCTATGTGATCGTGTCCCGCTTCGCGCTGCCGCGCGTCGAAAGCGTGATCGACGCACGTCAGAACGCGATCGAGGGCGACCTTGCGGCGGCGCAGAAGTTCAAGGACGAGTCGGACGCGGCGCTGAAGGCGTATGAGACCGAGCTCGCATCGGCCCGCGCCCGCGCGCAGGCGATCGGCAACGAGACCCGCGAGAAGCTGAACGCGGCCGCGGAAGCCGAGCGCAAGACGCTGGAAGACCAGCTCACCGCCAAGCTCGCCGCCGCCGAAAAGCAGATCGCGGCGACGCGCGAGACCGCGATGAGCAACGTCCGCGGCATCGCCGCCGACGCGGCCGGCGCGATCGTGCAGCGGCTGACCGGCGTCGTGCCCGATGCGAAGACGGTGAGCGGTGCCGTCGATGCTTCGTTGAAGGGATAGCTTGATGTTCACCCAACCGGAAACCTGGGTTGCGATCGCCTTCGTCATCCTCTTGGTGCTGTTTGCCTATCTCGGCATTCACAAGACGGTGCTGACGGCGCTCGACCACCGCAGCCAGCGCATCAAGGCCGAACTCGACGACGCCAAGCGTCTCAAGGAAGAGGCCGCCAAGCTGCTCGGCGAGTACAAGACCCGCCGCGCCAGCGCGGAGCGCGAGGCCGAGGAAATCATCGCCAATGCCAAGGCCGAAGCCGAGCGCATTGCGACCGAAGCCAAGGCCAAGATGGAAGATTTCGTCGCCCGCCGCACCAAGACCGCCGAGAGCAAGATCGCCCTCGCCGAAGCCCAGGCGCTCGCCGACGTCCGTTCCGCCGCCGCCAACGCCGCGGTCGAAGCCGCCTCGACCATCCTGTCGCAGTCGGTCAAGGGCTCGGTTGCCGACGATCTGCTCGCCAAGGGCATCGACGAGGTTCGCGCCAAGCTGAACTGATCGGCTTCCAACCAAATAAAAAAGCCGGCGCGAGATGATCGCGCCGGCTTTTTTATTGGCCACTTATTGCCTCTTCTTTTTCGGCACGGGCCGTTCCGGCTTCAAGGCCTGCGGGTCGAAGCCGATATAGAAGATATAGCTGTCGCCGACGGCGCCGGGGGGCGCCGGATAGCTCAGATCTTCGGCAACAAGGGTAAACGGCTCGCTGCCGGTCTCGGTCATGGTGACCGTGGTCTGGTAGGCCTTGGTGGCGATGGTCTTTTCGGCCACTCCGCCCTGCACCACGGCAATGCGGATCGGAACCTGCACCGAGGCCGGTGCGCCCGCGGGGCCGGCGATGACGCGGCCTTGAATACCGATCCGCGCCGTGATCACCCCGCCATTGAGGCTGCATTCGCGGGCCATCTTGGAGATCGTCGCTTGAAAGCGCAGGTCGTTGCCGACCGGCTGCTTGCCCGGCGCCGCGACGGCATAGGTGGACGCCCCCGCCCTGACGGTGACCGGCGGGCAGGTCAGATCGCCCGGCTCCTGCGTCGCCGCCGGCGCAGCGGGGGCCGGCGCCTCCTCGGACTTGCCGCCGAACAGGCTCTTGAAACGGTCGGACAGCGATTGCGCCGATGCCGGTGCGGCCGAGAGGCAGAAAAGGCCACCCGCGACCGCCGCCGCGGCCATCACCCTGGCCAAACTGATATCACCCATGCGACGTCCCAAATCCCATCGTCCCACGTCGTTGTTTCCGGCGGCGTTATAGCAGCCCAATGGCGGCGAACCCAAGGCGTCTAAAGATGTAGGAACGGCGGCCTAGCCGCGGAAATCCTCATGCAGCAGGCCGAACAGCAGGTGGTCCTGCCAGATGCCATTGATGCAGAGATAGCGCCGCGCCAGCCCCTCGCGGGTGAAGCCGCATTTCTCCAAGACCCGGATCGAGGGCGTATTGGTCGGAATGCAGGCGGCCTCGATGCGGTGCAGGCTGAGTTCGCCGAACAGCATTGGCAGCAGCACCCGCAATGCCGTGGTCATATAGCCGCGATGGGCGTGGGGCTCGCCGACCCAATAGCCGATGGTGCCGGCCTGCACGATGCCGCGGCGGACATTGGCAAGCGTGATGCCGCCGATCATGGCGCCATCGGCCTCGCGGAAGATGATGAACGGATAGGACCGGTCGGCGGCGATATCCTCGGCGTAGCGGCGCAGCCGGCGACGGAAGCCGGCGCGGGTCAGGTCATCCGACGGCCAGATCGGCTCCCATGGCGTGAGATAGGCCCGGCTCTGTTCGCGCAGTTGCGCCCATTGCACGAAGTCCGCCATCTGGGGCGCGCGCAGCAACAGGCCGTGGCCGCGCGGCACAAGTGCGGCCGGTCCGCTGGATGGCAAACGAAACAGGGCCATGCCCACTACCTCAATGTAGCAGCGACTTTGCCTTCGACGTCGTCAATCCTTCCGCAAAAGATACCGCCGTGTCCAGACCCCTGCCGCTACCGAGCGCGACCACCGCCGGCCGGCTGCGGGATAATAGCGCGCGGGCGGCGTTGCGGGTCGATTCGACGTCGACCGCGTCAATCCTGGCGACCAGTTCGTCCACCGTCAGCGGCCGGCCATAGGCCAGAACGTGCCGGGCCAGCTGTTCGGCCCGGGAGGAGCAGCTTTCCAGCGCCATCAGCAGCCCGGCCTTCATCTGCGCCTTGGCGCGGGCGATCTCGGCCTCCGTCAGGGTTTCGACGGCGTCGTTAATGACGTCGACGATCACCTCCATCATTTCAGGGGCGTCGGCGGGATCGGTGCCAGTATAGAGGCCGAAAAAGCCGGTGTCGCTATAGGGCGCGTGGAAGGTGTAGATCGAGTAGCAGAGACCGCGCTTCTCGCGCACTTCCTGGAACAGCCGCGACGACATGCCGCCGCCCAGCGTGTTGGTGAACACCTGCAGCGAGAACAGCGACAGGTCGGTCTGCGGCACGCCTTCGAGCGCCAGCGTCAGATGCGCCTGCTCGAGATCGCGGTGCACCACGCGCGAACCGCCCTTGCCGAACATTGCCGGTTGCGGCTTCGGCGCGGGCGTGGCGTCAAAACTGGCAAATTTCTGCACCACCTCCTCCACCACGCGCTTGTGGTCGACCGCGCCGGCGGCGGCCACCACCAGGTCGGGGCCGCGGTAATGCGTCGCGAGATAGCCGCGCAGCATGTCGCGGTCGAATGCCTTCAGCGTCTTTGCGGTGCCGAGCAGCGAGCGGCCCATCGGCTGATCGGGAAAGCAGAGCTCGTTGAGATGCTCGAACACGACATCATCGGGCGTATCCTGCGCCGCGCCGATTTCCTGGACGATGACGCTCTTCTCGCGCTCGAGCTCGTCGGGCACGAAGGATGGATTGGTCAGGATATCGGAGAGCACGTCGAGCGCCAGCGGCACGTCGGCCTTCATCACCCGCGCATAATAGGCCGTGGTCTCGGTCGAGGTGCCGGCATTGAGATCGCCGCCGACCGCCTCGATCTCCTCGACGATCTCGCGCGACGAGCGCCGCGTGGTGCCCTTGAAGGCCATGTGCTCCAGAAGATGCGAGATGCCGTGCTCGTTCGGCTTTTCGTCGCGGCCGCCGACGCCGGCCCAGACGCCGAGCGCGGCGGTTTCCAGATGCGGCATGGTGTCGGTGACGACAGTCAGACCGGACGGCAGCTTGGTTACGTCGACGCTCATCCGGCAACTCCCTGCTTCGTGGCACGGCTCACCGAGCGCACGAATCTTTCCACTTCCGCTGAATCGTTTTTCATCACCGTGATGTGTTCGGATTTGGTCATGAGGCCGTCGAGCCAGGCCGGCAGCTCCGGCCGCACGCCGCACGCGGCTTCCACGGCGTCGGGAAACTTGGCCGGATGCGCGGTCGACAGCACGATGTTGGGAATCTTCGAATCCGATGTGTCGCGATCGGCCACCGCGAGCGCCACTGCGGTGTGGGGATCGACGAGATCGCCGGCCTCGCGCCAGGCGGCACGGATCGCCGCCGCCGTCTCGGTCTCGTCGGCGCGGCCGGCGTCAAACTCCTCGCGGATCGCCGCCAGCATGGTGTCCGGCAGCACGAAGCGCCCGGACTGCTTCAGCGAGTCCATCAGCCGGCGGACACTGGCAGCATCACGGCGGCTCGCCTCGAACAATAGCCGCTCGAAGTTCGAAGAGACCTGGATGTCCATCGAGGGCGAGGCGGAAGCGTGCACCTCGCGCACTTCATAGATGCCGGTCTTCAGCGTGCGCGGCAGGATGTCGTTGACATTGGAGGCGATGCGCAGCCAGCGCACCGGCAGGCCCATCTTCTTGGCGACATAGCCGGCGAAGATATCGCCGAAATTGCCGGTCGGCACGGTGAAATCCACCGGCCGCGCGGGCGCGCCGAGCGCCACCGCCGAGGTGAAATAGTACACGACCTGGGCGACGATCCGCGCCCAGTTGATCGAATTGACGCCCGACAGCGACACGGCATCGCGAAAGCCGTGGTTGTTGAACATCGCCTTCACGATCGCCTGGCAATCGTCGAAGGTGCCTTCGATGGCGAGCGCGTGCACGTTGGCGGCGCCGGTCGTCGTCATCATCCGCCGCTGCACGTCGGAGATGCGCCCGTTCGGAAACAGCACGACCAGATCGACATTGTCGAGCCCGGCAAACGCCTCGACGGCGGCACCGCCGGTATCGCCCGAGGTCGCGACCACGATGGTGGTGCGCTGGTTGCGCTTGGCGAGCACGTGATCCATCAGCCGCGAGATCAACTGCATCGCGACATCCTTGAACGCCAGCGTCGGGCCGTGAAACAGCTCCAGCAGGAATTGGTTGGGGCCGGTCTGATCGAGCGGCACCACGGCCGGATGGCGGAACGTGGCGTAGGCCTCATTGGCCATGCGGCCGAGATCGGCGTCGGAAATCTCCCCCGCCGCAAACGGCTTGATCACGTCGACCGCGACCTCCCAATAGGGCCGGCCGAAAAATGAGGCGATGGTCTCGCGCGACAGCTGTGGCCAGACCTCGGGCACATAGAGGCCGCCGTCGCGGGCGAGCCCGGTCAGCATCACATCGCAGAAACCAAGGACGGGGGCTTCCCCCCGTGTCGAAATATAGCGCGTCAAACCACCCTCCAAAGGCGCAAGCCCTATGCCAAGCCTTTGATATTGATCGTGAATTGGAATTCGCTAAACGCGAAGCGAGCGGCCACCATAAAGCGTTTTGCGGCGGAGGGGAAATGGCTCGTGGGCGAAAAGGAAGGGCGAGCTACCGCAAAAGACGCAATTTTTCGTATGTTAGGCAGTCAATGCGCAGGTGGGCGGGAAGGCTAGGATGCCTTGGGCCCATCCGCCTCGTACACTCCACTGTCATCCCCGCGAAGGCGGGGATCCAGTACGCCGCGGCTTCTCGGCTCGATCACTGCCGTCTCTGGAATACTGGGTCACCCGCCTCCGCGGGTGACGACAATTGAGCGCTTGGGAAACACTCTAGCACCCTCACCCATACCGGAGCACATCGACCGGATCGAGCCGGGCCGCGCGCCATGACGGGTAGAGCGTTGCGAGGAATGACAGCGTCAATGCCATCGCCACGACGGCCGCGGTCTCGCCGGCGTCGACCTCCGCCGGCAGTTTCGACAGAAAATAGAGTTTCGGCGGAAACAGTTCGGTGTTGGTAATCCAGGACAGGAACTGCCGGATGGTTTCGATGTTCAGGCAAACCAGCATGCCGACCAGCAGCCCGGCCAGGGTGCCGAGCACGCCGATCGCGGCACCTGCGATCAGGAATACCCGCATGATCGCGCCGCGCGAGGCGCCGATGGTGCGCAGGATCGCGATATCGCTGCCCTTATCCTTCACCAGCATGATCAGGCCCGACACGATGTTCAGCGCGGCGACCAGCACGATCAGGGTCAGGATCAGGAACATGACGTTGCGCTCGACCTGCAGTGCCGCGAAGAAAGCCGAGGTGCGCCGCCGCCAGTCGACGAGGAACACCGGCCGCGCGGCAGCGTCAGCGACCGGCCGCCTGAAACTGTCGACCTTGTCCGGGCTGCCCATAAGGAAGACCTCGATGGCGCTTACATCATCGGCGCGATTGAAATAGGTCTGCGCCTCCGTGAGCGGCAGAAAGACCATGACGGAATCGTATTCCGACATGTCGATGCTGAACACCGCAGCGACCGTGTAGGGTTTGATGCGCGCGGCCGCGCCCTTCGCCCGCATTGTGCCGTCTGGCGCGACCAGCGTGATGTTGTCGCCGGCCCGCACCGACAATTGCTCGGCAAGCCGGCGGCCGATGGCGACGCCTCGCCCCCGGTCGAATCCATCGAGCGAGCCCTGCTGAATGTTGCTGGAAATCGCGGCGAGCTTGTTGAGGTCTCCGGAGCGAATGCCGCGAACGAGCACACCGGTGGCATTCTGCGCCGACGATGCCAGGGCCGGGCCGTCCACCACCGGCGCGGCAAGCCGCACGTCCGGCAGCCGACTGATGCGCTCCGCCACATCCTCCCAATCCGTCAGCGGCGACTCCAGCGGCTGCACCAGAAGGTGGCCATTGAGGCCGACGATCTTGTCCACCAGCTCTTTGCGGAAGCCGTTCATGACGGCCATTACGATGATCAGCGTGGCAACGCCGAGCATGATGCCGAGGAAGGAAAACCCCGCGATCACGGAGATGAAGCCTTCCTTGCGACGCGCGCGCAGGTATCGCCCGGACAGCAGCCATTCGAATGCCGAGAACGGCAGGGGACGCGGGGAATTTTCCATCGTCCCTTCATAGCGCGTTTTCGGGACGATTTCGTGGGGCGGCTCCGAAGAATGATCTTCGTCCACCGCCACATTCCCGCCACGTCTGCGCCGTGGGCGTCGCGGGTAGTCCAACGCAACAAAGCCGACCAACGCGCCGGAGCGGCCGGCGCTTAAGTCGCCGCACTCAACCGACGTTCGGCATCTGCTCCAAAAGCTTGTCGAGCGTGATCGGATAGTCACGGACCCGCACGCCGGTCGCGTTGTAGACCGCGTTGGCGACCGCCGCCGCCACGCCGCAGATCCCGAGCTCGGCGATGCCCTTGGCCTTCATCGGCGACGATATCGGATCGGTCTCGTCGAGGAAGATCATGTCCTGGTGCGGAATGTCGGCATGAACGGGCACCTCGTAAGCAGCGAGGTCATGATTGACGAAGAAACCGGCACGCTTGTCGATCACGAGTTCTTCCATCAGCGCCGCGCCGACCCCCATGGTCATCGCGCCGATTACCTGGCTGCGCGCCGTCTTCGGATTGAGGATACGGCCGGCCGCGCACACGGCGAGCATGCGGCGGACGCGGATCTCGGCGGTCGCGACATCGACGCCGACTTCGACGAAATGCGCGCCGAAGGTCGATTGCTGATACTTCTTGTCGAGATCGCCATACTCGATCCCGTCTTCGGCCGTGAGCTCACCGCCCACTGCTGCTTGCGCCAAAGGCACGCGGCGATTGCCCGCGCGCACCTCGCCATCACTGAATTCGGCCTCTGCTGAATTGAAGCCAAGCTTCTGGGCGATCGCTTCGCGCAGCTTGACGCAGGCGGCATAGACGCCGGCGGTCGAGTTGTTGCCGCCGAACTGGCCGCCGGAGCCCGACGAGACCGGGAAATTCGAATCGCCAAGACGCACCGTCACCTTCTGAAGCGGAACGCCCATCATCTCGGCCGCGGTCTGCGCGATGATGGTGTAGCTGCCGGTGCCGATGTCGGTCATATCGGTCTCGACCGTTACGATACCGTTGCCGTCGAGCCGCACCCGCGCGGCCGACTTGGTCAGCAGGTTGTTACGGAATGCGGCGGCCGTGCCGATGCCGATCTTCCAGCGTCCGTCACGGACCCGGCCCGGCTGCGGATCGCGCTTGCTCCAGCCGAAGCGCTCGGCGCCGGTGCGGAAGCATTCCGTCAGCTGACGCTGCGAGAAGGGCCGCTCCGGCCTTTCGGGATCGATCTGAGTATCGTTGCGGATACGAAACTCGATCGGGTCGATCCCGAGCTTCTCGGCCATTTCGTCGATCGCAATTTCCAGCGCCATCATGCCCGACGCCTCGCCCGGCGCGCGCATCGCGTTGCCCTCGGCGAGGTCGAGTGCCGCGAGGCGGGTTGCGGTCATGCGGTTAGGTCCGGCATAGAGCAGCCGCGTCTGGCTGACCGCACCTTCGGGCCGTCCGCCGGGCAGATTGCCCGACCATTCCTCATGGCCGATCGCCGTGATCTTGCCGTCTCTGTCGGCGCCAATGCGGATGCGCTGGATCGTCGCCGGACGATGCGTCGTGTTGTTGAACATCAGCGGGCGTTGCAGCGCTACCTTCACCGGTCGCCCGACCTCGCGCGCGCCGAGCGCGGCGAGCAGCGCATCTGAGCGCACGAAGAGTTTGCCGCCGAAGCCGCCGCCGACAAAGGACGAGACCAGGCGAACGTTCTCCTTGGGGATTCCGAGGGTCTTTGCGACGTCGCTTACGCCCCAGGCGATCATCTGGTTCGAGGTCCAGAGCGTGAGCTTGTCGCCGTTCCATACGGCGATCGAGGCATGCGGCTCCATCATCGCATGCGCCTGATCGGGCGTGGTGTAGGTGGCCTCCAGTCGTACCGGGGCTGCCGCGAACGCGCCCGCAAAATCGCCCCGCGCGGTATCGGCGGGGCCGCCGAACAGGGGTTTAGGCTCGCCGTGGTCCTTCACCGCCGCGAGATCAAAGGCAGCGCCGTCCGCCTTGACGTAGTCGACGCGGAGCAGCTGCGCGGCGGCGCGTGCCTGCTCGAAAGTATCGGCGACCACCAGCGCGATCGCCTGATGATAATGGTCGATCTCGGGGCCGCCGAGCAGTTTGGCGGTGTTGCGGTCGCCCTTGCCGAGCTTGCCGGCATTGTCGGCCGTGACGATGGCGCGCACGCCGGGCGCGGCCTTGGCCGCGGCAAGGTCGATCTGCTCTATCCGCCCTTTGGCGATCGCAGAGCCAACGACGTAGCCATAGGCCGGGTTGGAAACGACGTCGTGACGCTCATAGGCGTAAGGCGCCTTGCCCGTGGTCTTGAGCGGGCCGTCGACGCGATCGGTGGGCTTGCCGATCACCTTGAGCTGATCGATCGGATTTGATGTGGCTGCGGTTTCGAATTTCATGGATCAGCCTTTCGCCTCAGTCAGCACGGCACTCAGCGTCCGCTCGGCCAGCGACAGCTTGAATGCGTTCTGGCGTGTGGGCTTCGCGCCGGCGAGCAATTGGTCGGACACGGCCTTGGCCCCGCGCGGCATTTGCGCATCAGCCGATTCGATACGCCAGGGCTTGTGGGCGACACCGCCGAGCGCGACACGGCCAGTGCCGTCGCGCTGCACGATCGCGGCAACCGAGACCAGCGCGAACGCATACGACGCGCGGTCGCGCACCTTGCGATAGATCTGCGTGCCGCCGATCGGTTTTGGCAACGTGACAGCCTTGATCAACTCACCCGGCGAAAGCGCCGTCTCGATATGGGGCGTATTGCCCGGCAGATGATGAAACTCGGCGATCGGGATCGCTCGCGTGGCGCCGTCCGGCCTTACCGTCTCCACCACGGCATCAAGCGCGCGCATGGCGACCGCCATATCGCTCGGATGGGTGGCGATGCAGGCCTCGCTTGCACCGACCACCGCGTGCTGGCGGTTGAAGCCGCCGATCGCCGCGCAGCCGCTACCCGGCCGGCGCTTGTTGCAGGGCTGGTTGGTGTCATAGAAGTAGGGGCAACGCGTCCGCTGCAGCAAATTTCCCGCCGTCGTCGCCATGTTGCGCAGCTGCCCCGAAGCGCCGGCGAGCAGCGCGCGCGACAGCACAGCATAGTCGCGCCGGACGCGGCTGTCGGCGGCCAGATCGGTGTTGCGCACCAGCGCGCCGATCCGCAAGCCCCCATCGGGCGTCGGCTCGATCTTGTCGAGCGCGAGACCGTTGACGTCGACGAGATGCGCCGGGGTCTCGATCTCCAGCTTCATCAGGTCGAGCAGGTTGGTGCCGCCGGCGATGAATTTGGCGTTGGCATGACGCGAGGCGGCGGCCGCAGCGTCAGCCGGCGAGTTTGCGCGCTCATAGGTGAATGATTTCATGCGGGCCTCCCGGCAACTTCGGTGATCGCCTCCGCGATATTGGAATAGGCGCCGCAGCGGCAGATGTTGCCGCTCATGCGCTCCCTGAGCTCGGCGTTGGTCAGTTGCGGCATGGCGTTGAGATCGGCACTGACGTGACTGGGAATGCCGGACTTGATCTCATCGAGCACCGCCACCGCCGAACAGATCTGCCCCGGTGTGCAATAGCCGCACTGGAAGCCATCGTGCTTGACGAACGCAGCCTGCATCGGGTGCATGTTCTCGGGCGTACCAAGACCCTCGATGGTCGTGATGCTGTCGCCCTCGTGCATGACGGCCAGCGTCAAGCATGAATTGATCCGCCGGCCGCCTGCGATCACCGTGCAGGCGCCGCACTGCCCGTAATCGCAGCCCTTCTTGGTTCCGGTGAGATGCAGGTGCTCGCGCAGCGCATCGAGCAGCGTGGTCCGCGCATCGAGCGCTAGTTCGCGGAGACTGCCATTGACGTTGAAGGAGACCTTCGACATCGCGGTCGCCGGGCCGCTCTCCTGTGCGGGAACAGCGGGCGCTTGTGCCTTGACCTCCGATGTGGCGCTGAAAGCCACCGAGGCGGCGGTTCCCAGCAACAATTTCCTGCGCGATAGTTCGAAATTGCTCGGACCTTGCATGTCGTGTTCCCGTTCTGCCGTGGTGCAGACGATCTCCGGCGCGGCTGTTTCAGCGCCCGGTTCAAGTTTGCTGTAACCGCGCCGGCTTCGCCCCGTTCCTCTCCGTCATTCACGTTTGAAAGAGCGAGGCAGGTGCGGAGCTTTGCGATGATTTTCGCTCCCGAGACGTAATAAAAAGGGCCGCAAGCGGTGCTTGCGGCCCTCTCTCCTGGAAGGGTCTGTCGTTTATTCGGTGCAGACCTTCATGGTTTTCATGCTGGTTTCGGCTTCGGTCTTGGTCTTGAACGTGCCGTTGTCGACGATGGTGGTTGTCGTCGTGGTCGGCTTGGTATCGACGACCGTGCATTTCTTGGTGGTGGCGTCGCGTACCACATAGAATTCGGCGGCGACTGCACTTCCTGCGAAGGCCGATACGGCAACGGCCACCGCTCCGATCATCAGTGACTTCTTCAAGGTGTCCTCCTCGGGTGTTTCCGCGATGCAGCTGACAACCCACACCAAAATCGATTGTTCCAGTTTTTCCCGAACATGGTGCACGGCTGGGCCTACCGGGCCGCGAACTAGTCCTCGGCAGGCCCCTCCAGGCTCTTGAGAAATTTGAGCCCCTCCACGGCCAGCAACTCCGTGTCGGTTTCTCCCGCATCGCAGCGTTGTTGGATGAAGCGTTGAAGGTTCGTGCGCCGCGCGTCGTTCTCATCGATGCCGCTGTGGATCAGCAAGTAGACACTCCAGGCCCGCGTAAGGGCGGCTTCGACGATGTCCGGGCTGTTCATCCAGCTCTCTCCCTTGAGATTATCAGGGGTCCACATTGCCGATTATTCCCGAAATCGCCATACAGCTTTTTGGCGACCCTGCCCGGCGCCGACGCACTGCAATGATGCGAGCGTGTCTCTCAAAGCTCAGCCGGGGTAAATCAGCAATCCCGGTCGTCCGCCATGGAACAAAGCCAATGACCGGGAACTTGTGTTGGACATCGCGATCCCGCGATTGGAGGACCCCCTGCATGAGACGTATCATCCTGATCGGCGCAGCATTGATTGCCTCGCTGGCAATGACCCTGTCCGCTTCCGCCAGGCTTGGCATCGCACCATTGGCCGCAGAGGACGGCGCCGTGATCCAGGTCAGGCACGGGCACGGCCATCACGGCCATGGACACCGCGGCCGCGGCCATCACTACGGATGGTACAGGGGCCGAGGTCATCACAAATGGCGTCACCATCGCCGCCATCACCATTGGTGAGCCTTCGCTGCAATTTCGCCTCGCCATCCCATTGCCCGGGCGATGCACAAAATTGCAGCGGCGCGAACGGGTCGCGCCTGCACGGCGCGGCCGGTTCAGCGCTTTTCAAGCGTTGATCGTATTCAACCCAATCCCATTTCGACGGCGATCCGGATCAGGTCCGAGTGGTTCTTGGCGCCGAGCTTCTGCTTGAGCAGCGAGGTGGTGTTGGCCACCGTCTTGTAGGAAATCTCCAGCGCATCGGCGACTTCGACGATCTTGTCGCCGCGGCCGAGCAGCCGCAGGATTTCCAGCTCCCGCGCCGTCATCTGCGAGGCCGGATTGGCCTTGATCGAAGCGCCGGAGAAAGTCACGGCCTCGGCCAGTTGCGGCGAAATGAAGTTGTCGCCCGCCGCCACCTTGCGCACGGCCTTCACCAGCATCCTGGGATCGTCGCCCTTCGAGACATAACCCTGCGCGCCCATCTCGATGGCCCGAACCACGAAGGCCGGATCGTCATTCATGCTGAACATGATGATCCGGGCATCCGGATCCTCTTTTCGGATGCGCCGCATCAGTTCGAAACCGGACACATCGGGAAGCTTGATATCGATCACCGTGACATCCGGCTTGCGGGCCATATAGGCGCGGTGCCCGGACTTGGCGTCGTTCGCCTCCTCAATCTTCACGGAATTGTCTGACGCAAACAGCGCTCGGCACCCCGACAGCACCACCGGGTGGTCGTCGACAATCAAGACCTTCGTGGCCGATTTAGTAGAATTTTGCATCATTTATCCCCTTCCGGAATAAATAAGCGGTTGGCGACATTTGAAAAGGGAAATCTTGGGTTGAGGGAACTATAATAACCAAAATGTGGGAAAGATTTTCTCTTCGAACGCGGCTCATGCTGCCGCTCGGCCTGATGTTCGTGGCCGCGCTGCTGGCCGGAGCCGTCTCGCTTCAGATATTCGCCTCGGCGCAACTTGTGGAAGAAATCGAGCCGGCGGCTCGCTCCGCCAGAGCGGTCGCCACCGCGCTCAACGGTGCGTTGCAGACCTCCGCCAATCCACAAGCAACGCTCGATTCATTCGTGCATTCGCTGGGAGATTCCGAGGCTATCCGGTTTCGGCGCCTCGGCACCGACCTCGATGTGCATCCGCATGAGGTGCAGACGCCGCTGGGAACGGTGCCCGACTGGTTCATGCGTCTGCTCGCCGTTCCCGAATTCAAGGCCGCATTCCCGGTCATGATCGCGGGCAAGCAGATCGGCGACATCGTTTTTGCTCCCGACCTGTCCGCGGACATCTACGAGAAGTGGATCGGATTTCTGGCGATCGCCTGCTCCGGTGTCGCCTTGATGCTGGCGACGGCGGCCATTGCCCACTTCTCCGCGCATTCCGCCTTGCGCCCGTTGCAAAATCTCGGCGACGGCCTGACGCGGATGCGCAGGGGCGACTATACGCAGCTGATTATCCCGGCCGGCCCGCCCGAGATCCGCAAGAGCGCGCAGGAAGCTAACGAGCTCGCCCGCACGCTGCATCATCTCAGCCAGGACAATCGCAGCCTGCTGCGGCAGATCGTGTCGCTGCAGGACGACGAGCGGCAGGATATGGCGCGCGAGCTTCACGACGAGCTCGGGCCGCTATTGTTTGGAATCCGCGCCAACACGGTGGCGCTCCTGGAATCGATTCCATCCGGCGAGGACGAGTTGAAGCGCGCCGCCGAAGGCATCCTGCAATCGGTCGAGACCTTGCAGCAGGCGAACCGCCGCATCCTCGACCGGCTGCGGCCGCTCTACATCGAGGAGCTCGGCCTTCAGAAGAGCATCCAGACGCTTCTGCAGAACGCGAAGGCACATACGCCCGGGCTGAAGGTGACCTCGCGGATCGACACCAGGCTGAACGAGGTCGAGGGCCTGATGTCGCAGACGGTCTATCGCGTGATCCAGGAAGCCGTAACGAACGTGCTGCGCCACGCCAAGGCGGGTTCGATGCATGTTGCGGCCGAGATCAGCAGCGGCGAGGTGATCGTGGAGATATCGGATGACGGCGTCGGCTTTCCGCCGGACCGGCGGTTCGGCCGGGGATTGACCGGAATGCTGGAGCGCGTTCGCGCGTTGAGCGGGACACTCGAGCTGTTGCGCGAGGCCGGGCACACGTCCGTCCGCTGCCGCCTTCCGGCGGGAGATTCCCCGCGCAGCGAGCCGACCTGATGGAAAAGCGGAGCAGCGACAGGGCTAGCCGGCGTAGTCCTGCAAGCCGGCGCGTTGCGACAACTCCGTCATCGGCAGGCAATGGGTCGTCTGAATCTTTCCGTCACGCGTGAAGCTGAAAGCGACGCGCACCGGCTTGCCTTCGTGGCTCAGATAATCCAGCACGACGCCGTCGGCGGTCGGCATGATTTCCTCAAGCCCGAACGCGGTGGCAGCGAGCGTATCGAGGCGCGGTCTCCAGTAGGATTCGAGGCCGGCGCGGCCTTCGCTGATCCTGACTTCGCCGCACTGGCATTCGAGCGTGGCGCTGTCGGCATAGAGGTCGAGCAGCATCGCAAGATCGCGATTGCGGCATGCGTCCAGCCAATCGACCACCAACGCAACCTGATCGAAATCGTCCGTCAGGTGCGCGATGCCATCCATGTCGCGGTACTGGGTCCTGAGCGCTGATGAGGAAGTATAGCGATTGTTTTGAATGGACACTGAACAGCCTTTTGTCCGGAACGCGGCTTTGGAACTTTAGAACGATTCTGCGGAACAATGGTTCCCGCAACTAGTCCGGACGAATACGGGGGCGCAACGGTTGGTTAACCGCGCTTGCCGCGCCACCAGACGCCGAAGGCGATCACTACCGCCAGCGCCAGCGTGAACCACGTGATGGCGTATTGCATGTGATCGTCCTTGAGTCGCACCGAGAGCGGACCAGGCTTTGGAATGCCGCTTTCCGGCATGGGCGATTCGAGATCGATGTAGAACGGCGCGACGGCCCTGGCGCCCTCGCCCCAGCCCAGTGCGCGCGCCATCGCCAGATGGTCTCGGGTGAACCACAACCGTTTTTCCAGGCTCTCCGGCGGCGTCAGTGCGCCCGCGCTTTCGGGAAAACGGATGTAGCCGATCAGCTCAACGGGATCACCGGTGATCAGCCGGCGCACGGCGCGATCCTGCTGCTGACGATCCTGCATCGTGTTCTGCACGAAGCCGGCGTTGACCACGACGATACTGCCGCCAGCCAGTTGCACCGGCAGGAAAGCCCAGGTGCCGGGGCCCGAAATGTCGTCACGAACCGCAGAGCCGGCGCTGTAGACCATCGCATCCGGCAATGGCGCGTAGGTCGCGGCAAAACTGACGCGGCGGAATTCGTCCCTAGCCGGCGTCAGCGATGGCCATTGCGCCGACACCGGCAATGTCTCGGGTGCAGCCGCAAGCCGCTCGTTCAGCCGGGCGATCAGCGCGTGCTTTTCGATCCGGCGCTGCAATTGCCAGATGCCCAGCCCGCTAAAGGCCGTCACCATCAGCAGCGTGAAGATCGCAAAGCCGGCGACCGCCGGGCGCCGCGACGAAAGCCCGGTCATTTCGGCTCGCGGTCGATCAGCCGGCCGGGCGCCGCCTTGTGATGAAACTGCAGTGCGATCAAAAGCGACTTCATCGAGCGCAGCGGCAACAGCGTGGTTGCCATGATCAGCGGCAGCCATAGCGCCGCGTGCAGCCAGAATGGCGGCTGATATTTGACCTCGACGATCAGCGCCGCGGTGACGACGATGGCGCCCGCCAGCATGATGATGAAGATCGCAGGCCCGTCGCCAGAGTCGATGAAAGCGTAGTCGAGCCCGCAGGACTCGCAATTAGGACGCAGGTTGAGGAAGCCGGCATAGAGCTTGCCCTTGCCGCAGCGCGGACAGCGGCAGGCGAGGCCGCGCAGCGCGCTCTGGGTTACCGTGACTGGCGCATCGTCTGTCATGTTCTGTCCGTCTCCTCTCCCTCAGGAAAGAAGGAAAAAGCAAAAGGGGCGGCTCCTCCGACCGCCCCTCTTAACACGTCACGCCTGCTTAGTGTCCGCCGGCCGCCGCCCCTGCGCCGCGGAACCATACGTAGATGCAGATGAACAGGAACAGCCACACCACGTCGACGAAGTGCCAGTACCAGGCGGCGAACTCGAAGCCGAGATGCTGCTTCGGGGTGAAGTGGCCGGCATAGGCGCGGAACAGACAGACCAGCAGGAACACAGTGCCGACCAGCACGTGGAAGCCGTGGAAGCCGGTCGCCATGAAGAAGGTCGCGCCGTAGACGTTGCCCGAGAAGTGGAAGGTGGCGTGGGCATATTCATAGGCCTGCACGCAGGTGAAGGCGGCGCCCAGCAGCACGGTGAGGATCAGCCCGTACTTCAGGCCCTGCCGGTCGTTCTCGAGCAGCGCGTGGTGCGCCCAGGTCACCGTGGTGCCCGAGGTCAGCAGCAGCAGCGTGTTGAGCAGCGGCAGGTGCCAGGGGTCGAAGGTCTCGATGCCCTTCGGCGGCCAGGTGCCCGGCACGCTGCAGGCGCCCATCGCCGTGCCCGGACCGCAGCCGAACACCGCATCGCGGGTGGCGTGGACGGCATCTGCCGGAAACAGCGCGGAATTAAAAAAGGCCCAGAACCAGGCGACGAAGAACATCACCTCGGAGGCGATGAACAGGATCATGCCGTAGCGGTGGCTGATCTGCACCACGCGGGTGTGGTCGCCCTTGTACTGGGCTTCGCGGATCACATCGCCCCACCAGCTCGCCATGGTGTAGAGCACGCCAATGGTGCCGGCGCCGAAGATGAACGGCGCGGCGGCGAACATGTGATGCATCCAGGCGATCGCGCCCACCGCCATGATGAAGGCCGAGATCGAACCGACGACCGGCCACGGGCTCGGATCGACGAGGTGGTAGTCGTGGTGCTTCGCGTGCGCCGTAGCCATTGCGGTCTCTCCGTTGGATGCGCCTTTCCCTTCGGCGCATATTCGTCTCAAATTCAAAGCCGAAATCCGGTTAGATACGGAAGCCGGCGGTCACGGGTTTCTCGTTACAGATTTCCCTTGCGCTTGTCGCTTTCGCCAGCCGCGACCGGCTTCGGCGCCACCTCGCGCACGGGATAGAAGGTGTAGGATAGCGTGATGGTGTTCAGGCCGTCGTTCTCGCTGTCCTTGGCCAGCGCCGGATCGACATAGAACACCACGGGCATCTCGCGCTTCTCGCCCGGGCCCATGGTCTGTTCAGAGAAGCAGAAGCAGTTGATCTTCTGGAAATAGGCGCCGACGGTGAGCGGCGCGACGTTATAGGCGGCAACGCCCGTGGTCGTGCGCGCGGCCTGGTTGGTCACGGTGTAGAAGACAGTGACGACTTCGCCGATCCGGACCTCGATCTCGTTCTGCTCCGGCTCGAACTTCCAGGGCAGGCCGGGGCCGACATTGGCGTCGAACCGAACGGAGATCTTGCGGGCAAGCGGTCCTTCCGCCGGCGCCGAGGTCGCGACCTGCGTGGTGCCGTTGAAACCGGTGGCGCGGCAGAACCAGTCATAGAACGGCACCGCCGCATAGGACGCGCCGACCATGAACACGACGACGAAGCCGCAGATCGAGGCGACGACCGCATCGCGCGACAACGTGCGACGCGGCGCGGCCTTGTCGCCCTCCGTTACGCTCTCGCGGATTTGCGGCCCGTTTTCCATTTCAGTCACATCGGCCGGACGAGAACGGCCGGCCCCTTGACCAAGGTGACGGCAAAGAACAGCACGACGAGAACGCCGAGCGCGAGCGCAATGGCGATCGAGCGATGACGGCGGCTTCGCTTCTGCGCCTCGGTGAGGACGATTCCATCTGGCTGCTGCTTGTCGTCCATTCGCGTTCCATGCGCCCCCTACCCGATCAGAGGCGCGACAGCGCGGAACACGACCTCGAGCAGGAGGGTCGCAAACAGCGCAAACAGATAAAGGATCGAGAAGGCGAACAGCCGCCGCGTGGCGCGGCCCGCCTGCTTGCCCTCGCGGTGGCGGTAGACCTCGATCGCGAGCCACATCATGCCAGCGCCGAGCGCCAGCGAAGTGACGCTGTAGACCGCGTCGAAATAGCCGAGCGGCCAGGGCGCCGCCGCGATCGCGACCAGCACGACCGTGTAGAGCAGGATCTGCAGCCGCGTCGCATCGGGACCGGCGACAACCGGCAGCATCGGAATGCCTGCGCGGGCATAGTCGTCGGACCGAAACAGCGCCAGCGCCCAGAAATGCGGCGGGGTCCAGAAGAAGATGATGAGGAACAGGAGCACCGGCTCCATCGACAGCGAGCCGGTCGCCGCAGCCCACGCCACCACCGGGGGCAGCGCGCCGGCGGCGCCGCCGATCACGATGTTCTGCGCGGTCCAGCGCTTCAGCCATAGGGTGTAGATCACCACATAGAAGAAGATCGTGAACGCCAGCAGCGCACCGGCCAGCAAATTGACGAGGATGCCAAGCGTCAGCACCGAGAAGAAGGCCAGCGTCAGGCCGAATGCCATCGCCTCGCCCTGCGTGATGCGTCCGCGCGGGATCGGCCGGTTGGCGGTACGCGTCATCAGAGCGTCGATGTCGCCTTCAAGTGCCATGTTCATCGCGCCCGAGGCGCCGGCGCCGACCGCGATGCAGAGGATCGAGGTGAAGGCGATGATCGGATGGATATGGCCGGGCGCAATGAAGAGGCCGACCAGCGCGGTGAAAATCACGAGCGACATCACCCGCGGCTTCAACAGCGCGATGTAGTCACCGACTTCCGCCTCGGAAATCCGAGGGCGACCATCGATGGCGTTGTGGTCGACTACCGACAAGATTTATCTCGCTTCATCAAGGCCGCGGCGCGCATTGGATACGCGCCGCGAACAACCGTTTACTGCACGCGCGGCAGCGTTTCGAACTGGTGGAAGGGCGGCGGCGACGGCAGCGTCCATTCCAGCGTAGTGGCGCCGGCGCCCCACGGATTGGCCTCGGCCACCCGCTTCTTCGCAAAGGCGTCGACCACACCGTAGATGAAGATCAGCACGCCGAACCCCGAAATGTAGGACCCCCAGGACGAGATCAGATTCCAACCCGCGAACGCATCCGGATAGTCGACGTAGCGGCGCGGCATACCCGACAGGCCCAGGAAGTGCTGCGGGAAGAACACCAGGTTGACGCCGATGAAGGTCACCCAGAAGTGCAGCTTGCCGATGGTCTCGTTGTACATGTAGCCCGACATTTTCGGGAACCAGTAGTACCAGCCCGCGAAGATCGCGAACACGGCGCCGAGAGACAGCACGTAGTGGAAGTGCGCGACGACG
Source organism: Bradyrhizobium sp. CB3481 (assembly GCF_029714305.1). Taxonomy (NCBI): domain Bacteria; kingdom Pseudomonadati; phylum Pseudomonadota; class Alphaproteobacteria; order Hyphomicrobiales; family Nitrobacteraceae; genus Bradyrhizobium; species Bradyrhizobium sp. CB3481. The sequence goes on along the minus strand of NZ_CP121647.1, from coordinate 787,457 downwards.
TAGTAGGTCTCCTGCAGCACGCGGTCGACGCCGGCGTTCGCCAGCACGACGCCAGTGACGCCACCGACTGTGAACAGGAAGATGAAGCCGATCGCCCACAGCATCGGCGTGCGGAACTCGATCGAGCCGCCCCACATCGTGGCGATCCACGAGAAGATTTTTACGCCGGTCGGCACCGCGATGACCATCGTCGCAGCAACGAAATAGGCCTGCGTCGCGCTGGACATGCCGACCGTGTACATGTGGTGCGCCCACACCACGAAGCCGATGCCGCCGATCGCGACCATGGCGTAGGCCATGCCGAGATAGCCGAACACCGGCTTGCGCGAGAAGGTCGAGACGATCTGGCTGATCATGCCGAAGCCGGGCAGGATCAGGATGTACACTTCGGGGTGGCCGAAGAACCAGAAGAGGTGCTGGAACAGCAGCGGATCGCCGCCGCCATCGGCGGAGAAGAAGGTGGTGCCGAAGTTACGGTCGGTGAGCAGCATGGTGATGGCGCCGGCGAGCACCGGCAGCGACAGCAGGAGCAGGAACACCGTCACCAGGATCGACCAGACGAACAGCGGCATCTTGTGCAGGGTCATGCCCGGCGCGCGCATGTTGAAGATCGTGGTGATGAAGTTGATGGCGCCCAGAATCGAGGAAGCGCCGGCCAAATGCAGCGACAGGATCGCGAAGTCGACCGCCGGCCCCGGATGGCCCGAGGTCGACAGCGGCGCGTAGATCGTCCAGCCCGCACCGACGCCGTTGGCGCCCGGCTCACCCTCGACGAAGGTCGACATCAGCAGCAGCGCGAACGACGCCGGCAGCAGCCAGAACGAGATGTTGTTCATGCGCGGGAACGCCATGTCGGGCGCGCCGATCATCAGCGGCACGAACCAGTTGCCGAAGCCGCCGATCATCGCAGGCATCACCATGAAGAAGATCATGATCAGGCCGTGCGAGGTCACGAACACATTGTAGGTGTGCGACTCGTGGAAGAGCTGGACGCCCGGATACATCAGCTCGATGCGGATCGCGATCGACATCGCCGCGCCGATGATGCCCGCGCACACCGCGAAGATAAGGTACATCGTGCCGATGTCCTTATGGTTCGTCGAGTAGAGCCAGCGCTGCCATCCGGTCGGATTGGCGTGGGCATGGTCACCATGGGCGTGATCATCGTGTGTCGTCGTTGCCATTTTGAAATCCTGCCTTGCAGTCCCTTTGCGGACCTTTTCAGGTCCCGTCGCCCTTGTCCCTTTGGCCGCGCCTTACTGCGCGGCCTCGCCACCAGCCGCGGCGTAGGTGTTCGCCGGATTGGTCGCATATTTCTTCTTCGCCGCCTCAGTCCAGGCCGCGAATTCCTGGTCGGTCACCACCTTGACCGCGATCGGCATGAAGGCGTGGTCCTTGCCGCACAGTTCGGAGCACTGGCCGTAATACATGCCGGTCTTGGTCGCCTTGAACCAGGTCTCGTTGAGACGTCCGGGGATCGAGTCGATCTTGATGCCGAACGAAGGCACCGCGAATGCGTGGATGACGTCGGCGCCGGTGGTCTGGACGCGAACCACCTTGTTAACCGGCACCACCATCTCATTGTCGACGCCGAGCAGGCGCGGCTGCTTGTCCTGCGCCATCAGCGAATCGAATTCGAACTTGCCGTTATCCGGGTAGGCGTAGCTCCAATACCACTGCTTGCCGGTGACCTTCACCGTGAGGTCGGCCTTGGGAATGTCGAGCTGCTGGAACAGGAGGCGGAACGACGGAACCGCGATGCCGACCAGGATCAGCACCGGGATCAGCGTCCAGGCCACCTCGATCAGGGTGTTGTGGGTGGTCCGCGAGGGGACCGGATTGGCCTTGGCGTTGAACTTCAAGACCACGATGACGAGCAGCGCCAGCACAAACAGCGTGATCAGCGTGATCAGCACCAGCAGCAGATTATGGAAGCTGATGATGTTTTCCATCACGGGGGTAGCCGCTTCCTGCAGCGTCATCTCCCACGGCTTGGGCTGCGCCCCAAAAGCCGTCCCGCCGGAAACGAGCGCCATGCCCGCCACCGTCAACCCCAGCAATCGCCGGCCCATCTGGCCATTCGACATCTTCATGCCGCTCGCGCTCCTTAAAGAATAGTCCCCAACGCACTCCCGCCGGATGGCCGGGAATGCCGCCACGATCGCCCTTACAAACGGCCTACCGGAGGTACTTTGGAAGTCCACCTTCGAAAGTACCTGCAACGATATTGGTGCAGTACCTTGGGCCCGATCGTTAGAACGCGTCGAAATCCAGCCTCTCAAACCATAATTCTTGGGGTCTCGCAATGCAGTAGTAGGCGGCAAAGCCATGCGTCACCTGCTATTCGCCGGGGGCCAGATTTTCCCGGCAAATTCGCAAAAACCCGCCGTTTTGCGCGGCCACGCCGCTTGACAGCCCGATTGCCGGATGTAGGCACAGTTACGGTGCTCCCGGGCGGGCTGATTCGCGCCGGGCCACACGTCGCCCCGGGGCGGATTGGTGCTGGGGCTGCCTTCAAGGCGCCGTCATTGCGTTTCAGTCCGGATGAAGCTCAGTTACAATGTGTGTTGCCGGCCTGCGGCCGGAAAACCTCACCGGCGTGGCCGGATATCGTGAGAGGATCGACCCGGATGGGGCGTTCGAAACATCAGGCGGGATATAGCCTGGAACCGGTCCGCTGGCTCGGCGGCCTCCTCGCCGTGGCCTTCCTGCTCGGCCTGACCCAGGCAGCGAGCGCGCAAGGGGCCGTCCGGTCGGTCCATGGCGACTGGCAGATCCGCTGCGACACGCCGCCCGGCGCCCAGGGCGAGCAATGCGCCCTGATCCAGAGCGTGGTGGCCGAAGACCGTTCCAACGCCGGCCTCACCGTGATCGTGCTGAAAACTGCCGACCAGAAGAGCAAGCTGATGCGGGTGGTCGCCCCGCTCGGCGTCCTCCTGCCCTCCGGCCTTGGCCTGAAGCTCGACAACCAGGACGTCGGCCGCGCCGGCTTCGTCCGCTGCCTGCCCAACGGCTGTGTGGCGGAGGTGGTGATGGACGAAAAGCTGCTCGGCCAGCTCCGCGGCGCGAAAACCGCGACCTTTATTATCTTTGAGACGCCCGAAGAGGGCATCGGCTTTCCGCTCAGCCTGAACGGGCTCGGCGAGGGCTATGACAAGCTGCCGTGAGGGGCCTCCCCTTTCGTTGCGGTCATGACTATCTTTCAAACCATCGTCGTCTCTCGCCACGGCAGGGGCGATTTTTGCGCTGAATCGGAGTCTGCATGACCAATCCCGCCACCACCTCCCTGCTCGACCGCGCCAATCTCGACCGCGATGCCGTCAAACGCGAGATCGCGCGGGGGCTCTTGGGGGCCGACGATGGCGAGCTGTTTTTGGAATATGGCCAGACCGAAGCGCTTGGCTTTGACAACGGCCGGCTGAAGCAGGCGACCTACGACACCAGCCAGGGGTTTGGCCTGCGCGCCGTGAAGGACGACGCGGTCGGCTATGCGCATTCATCCGACGTCTCGCTGCCGGCACTGATCCGCGCCGCCGATGCGGTCGCCGCCGTGCGCGGCGGCTATAGCGGCAATTTCGCCGCCGCGCCGGCGCATACCAATGTGCGGCTCTACGGCGACGAGAATCCGCTCGATGCGCCGGGCTTCGAGGCCAAGGTAAAACTGCTGGCCGAGATCGACGCTTATGTGCGCGACAAGGACCCGCGGGTGCGGCAGGCCTCGATCAGCCTGGGCGCCACCTGGCAGGTGGTCGAAATCCTCCGCCCTGACGGCGAGAGCTACCGCGACATCCGCCCCTTGGTGCGGGTCAATATTTCCGTGGTCGCCGGCCAGGGCGACCGGCAGGAAAGCGGCAGCAAGGGCTATGGCGGCCGCGAGGGCTATGCGCGCTTCATCGAGACCAAGGCGTGGCGCGAGGCCGCCGACGGCGCGATCCGCGAGGCGCTGGTCAACCTGGAATCGGTCCCCGCCCCTGCCGGCGAGATGGACGTGGTGCTGGGCGCCGGCTGGCCCGGCGTGATGCTGCATGAGGCGGTCGGCCACGGCCTCGAAGGCGACTTCAACCGCAAGCAGACTTCAGCCTTCGCAGGATTGATGGGCAAGCAGGTCGCAGCCAAGGGCGTCACCGTGGTCGACGACGGCACCATGGCCTCGCGGCGCGGTTCGCTCTCCATCGATGACGAGGGCACACCGACCAACCGCACCGTGCTGATCGAGGACGGCATTCTGGTCGGCTACATGCAGGATCGCCAGAACGCGCGGCTGATGAACATGAAGCCGACCGGCAACGGCCGCCGCCAGAGCTACGCCCATGTACCGATGCCGCGCATGACCAACACCTACATGCTGGCGGGCGAGCGCGATCCGGCGGAAATCATCGCGTCGGTGAAGAACGGCGTCTATGCCGCGAATTTCGGCGGCGGCCAGGTCGACATCACCTCGGGCAAATATGTCTTCCAGTGCACCGAGGCCTACCGAATCGAAAACGGCAAGCTCGGCGCACCGCTCAAGGGCGCCATGCTGATCGGCAACGGACCGACCGACCTGCACCGGATCACCATGGTCGGCAACGACCTGGCGCTCGATACCGGCATCGGCACCTGTGGCAAGAACGGCCAGGGCGTGCCTGTTGGCGTCGGCCAGCCGACGCTGCGGATGGAACGGATCACGGTCGGAGGGACGGGCTAGTGAGCGATCAAAAGGTGGCAGGCGACAAGGAAGTCTCTCCCGGCAAGCCGACGAGCTGGCGCGGCCAGGCCGTGCAGCTCGCCGCCATCGTCGCCGTGGTGTTCATCGCCAAGGGCGCGATTGCCGAGCCGTTCTATGTGCCGTCAGGCTCGATGGAGCCGACGCTTCTGATCGGGGACGCGCTGGTCGCATCGAAATTCCCGTATGGCTACGGCGCGGCGTCGCTGCCGATTCAGATCACGCTGCCAGAGACCGGCCGCCTGTTCGGCGATACGCCCAAGCGCGGCGACGTCGTCGTATTCCGCTGGCCCGGCGACCGCTCGCAGGCCTGGGTCAAGCGCGTGGTCGGCTTGCCGGGCGACCGCATCCAGCTCCGGCAAGGCCAGCTCTTTATCAACGACCATGCGGCAACGCTGAGGCCCGATGGCGTCGGGCAGGCCGAGGACGATCGCGGCAATTCCGAACGCGCCTACCGCTTCATCGAGACGCTGCCCAACGGCGTCAGCCACGCGATCTTCAAGATGCGCGACAATGGCCGGCTCGACAATACGCCCGAGGTGACGGTGCCGCCAGGCCAATTGTTCGTGCTCGGCGATAACAGGGACAATTCCGCCGACAGCCGCGTTCCCGTACGCGAGGGCGGCGTGGGCCTATTGCCGATCGACAATCTGATTGGCCGCGCCGATGCCGTGGTCGGCTCCTGGGATCTCGGCATGCGCAGCCAGCCGATGTGGACCTGGCTGTCGGGTTTTAGACTCGCGCGGTTTTTCACCTCCGTGCATTGAGGTCGCCCCTCGTGGTGAGGAGCGCGTCTTCGCGCGTCTCGAACCATGAGGGCCCCCAACGCCGGTAGCCCTTCGAGACGCGCGCGAGTGCGCGCTCCTCAGGGCGAGGAGACACCGGTGACCTTCGACGACATCCGAAAATTCGCCCTTGCCTGGCCTGAGGTCGAGGACGGCACCTCCTACGGCACGCCGGCGCTGAAGGTGCGCAAGAAGATGCTGGTGCGGCTGAAGGAGGACGGCGACAGCCTGGTGATGCCGGGCGTGCCGAACGACGAGCGCGGGATGCTGGTGGAAAGCCGGCCGAAGGTGTTTTACTTCACCGACCACTACCGCGATTATCCGATGGTGCTGATCCGCCTCTCGAAGGCCAGCCGCGCCATCGTCGAGCCGCTGCTGCGGCGGCACTGGCGCACGCTGGCGTCGAAGAAGGCGGTGAGGGAATTCGATCTCGGTGCGTAGGGTGGGCAAAGGCGCGTTTGCGCCGTGCCCACCATCTCCCCAATTCGCGACATCAGTGGTGGGCACGCTTCGCTCTGCCCACCCTACGGCAGTGGGTCCATGGACAAAGACCAATTCCTCAGCGCCGCCCTGCAGAATCCCGCCAACGAAATCATTGCAGAGGAGCTCTATCGGCTCGCCCTGCCTGACGCGTGGCTGGTCTCAGGATGCCTGGTTCAGACGGCGTGGAACGTGCTGACGAAGCGCGCGGTCGATTACGGCATCAACGATTACGACGTGTTCTATTTCGATCCCGATACGTCGTGGGAAGCGGAAGATAGAGTCATCCGTCAATTGACCGACCGCCTTGCGCCGCGCGGCATCGCGGTCGAGGCGCGCAACCAGGCGCGTGTTCATCTCTGGTATCCGGAGAAACATGGACTGCCCTATCCGGAGCTGCGCTGCTCAACGCAAGGCATCGATCGCTTCCTGACCAAGAATACGCAGATCGGCATTCGCTGCGCCGGCGAGGCTTATGACGTTTATGCGCCGAACGGTTATGACGACGTTGCGGCGCTGATCGTGCGGCCGAATCCGGGCCCGAATTTTTCTGCCGCGAATTATGAGGCCAAGGCGCGACGGTGGAAGGCGCTGTGGCCGGAGATCACGGTGCTGCCGGCCGCGATATAGCAACAATCATCGTCGTCCCTGTGAACGCAGGGACCCATAGCCACCGAGGTTCGTGCTTACTAAAGTTGGAGCCACAGCCCGGTACACAACAGGCATTCGTGGTTATGGGTCCCCGCGTACGCGGGGACGACGGCCGTGTATGCCGCCCTCCTACCGCACCACGCCCGACGTAAACCCCGCCTTCCTTCGCGGCGGCTTGATCTCCTTCTTCAGGAAGCAGTGCGCTTCCTTACCGGCATAGCCCGGCCGGGCGTAGGTCCAGGCGCGGCATTTGTTGTCGGCGGCGCAGGCCGCCTTGCAGGCGTCCTCGCCGTCGCTGCGCTTGAGATCGAAACTCTTGTAGTCGCCGCCAAAGCGGTCGATCGAGGTCTCAATCGCCTCGTTGCGCCGTTCGACAACGCCGGCGCCGCGGATCCCGGAGACGCAGCAATCGCTCTCTATGCGCGCCGGCACGCTGCTCTTGAGCCAACATACCGCGCGATTGATCAGGTCGGTCGGATAGTTGAAGCTCCAGGCCCGGCAGCGCCGGTCGCGCTCGCACACCAGGGCGCAGTCCGCCGGATCGCCGGAAATCACGGGCGAACTGAGGTAGTCGCCGCCGGGACGGTCGAAATTGGCCTGGGCCAGCGCTGGACGTGCGCCGATGGCCGCCGCCAGGAAGGCAAGCGCCACCACACACGCCCTGAGCAGGCGAATAGTCCCCATTCGCTGATGCTTTCGAGTACGCATTTGCAGTTGCGGGACGACCCTTCCTCGGAAAGCGCCGTCCCGCCCCAGCTCATTGATTTGAACATGATTTTCCGGAAAACCGGCGCGCGGCCGTCCGGGTCATGCTCCACCTTTGTCATTTGAGCGCCATCAACCTGTACGGTGGATGAACGGCCCAAATGCCAGGCAACCCGTTTAATCAGAACGCGTATTCCTGATAGACGGGCTCGACGGAACCGCCCCATGGGCCATTGAACTTGTCGAGCATTTCTTCTGCGGGCGTGCGACCGGATTCGAGGATACGTTCCAGCGGCTCAAGGTACCGGCTCTCGTCGCGGCCGAGCTGGTCTATACGGCCACGGCGCCGCAGGCCGGCGTACGACAGTTTCAGGCATTCCTTGGCGATCTCGAACAAATAGCGGTCCTTGATCCTGGCCTTGAAGCCGAAGCGCGGCACGTCGTCGCGCAGCGCCTGCCGCTCCTGTGCGGTCCAATGGCTGACCAGATCCCAGGCCGCATCCAGGCTGTCATTATCGTACAAAAGGCCGACCCAGAACGCCGGCAGCGCCGGCAGCCGGCCCCACGGCACGCCGTCGGCGCCGCGCATTTCCAGATAGCGCTTGAGGCGGACTTCCGGGAAGATCGTCGACAAATGGTTGGCCCAGTCTGACAGCGTCGGGCGCTCGCCGGGCAGCGAATTGTTGCGGCCCTCGAAGAAGGCGCGGAACGAGGAGCCGGCGACGTCGATATAGGTCTCATCCCGCTTGACGAAATACATGGGAACGTCGAGCGCGTAGTCGACCCAACGCTCGAACCCCATGCCGTCCTCGAACACCCAGGGCAGCATGCCGGAGCGCGCATTATCCGTGTCGCGCCAGATCTCGGAGCGGAACGACAGGAAGCCGTTGGGCTTGCCTTCGGTGAACGGCGAATTGGCGAACAGAGCGGTGGCGACCGGCTGCAGCGCCAGCGACACCCGCAGCTTCTTGACCATGTCGGCTTCGGAGGAGAAGTCGAGATTGGTCTGCACCGTACAGGTCCGGTACATCATGTCGATGCCGTACTGGCCGACCTTCGGCATGTAATTGGTCATGATCTTGTAGCGGCCCTTGGGCATCACCGGGATCTGCGACCGCGACCAGGACGGCGTCATGCCGAGGCCGAGAAAGCCGATGCCCAGCGGCGTTGCGATCTCGCGGACCTGCGCCAGATGCGCCATCAACTCGGACTGGGTCTGGTGCACGTTTTCGAGCGGCGCGCCCGACAATTCGAACTGACCACCGGGCTCGAGCGAAATCGCGCCGCCGCCGGTGACGTCATAAAGCCCGATGATGTTGCCGCGCTCCATGATCGGCTCCCAGCCGAGCAGGAGCTTCATGCCTTCGAGCAGCGCGCCGATGCCTCGCGCACCTTCGTACGGCACCGGCTGACGGCCCTCCAGCGTGAACGGCGTCTTCTCGTGCTCGGTCCCGATGCGGAACTCGGACGGCGGCTTGATGCCGGCCTCGAACCACGCAACGAGTTCGTCACGCGATTGCAGCGGCGTCATATCGATCTGGTCACGCGCCATGAAAAAATCCGGGTAAGGGGCGATTCGACCGAACACGCCGCGTAGCCAAGGGGATGCGGACGATGTCGTCCGCAATAACGAAAGGTGTGAGGGCCGTCATCGCGCCGGCACGCCGTCGCGGGCAGCGGCCGCCTTGACGTCGGAGCATGAGCAGCCGAGCCGGTCGAGCAGACCGCACAGCTTCACGGCGTCGGCATCGGAGAGTTTTGAGCCGACGTGCTTTTCGATTGCCGCAGAATAGGCGGTCCACATCTTCTTCTGCAGTTCGCGCCCGGCCTCGGTGATCTCGACGAACTGGCCGCGCTTGTCGATCTTGCATTCGCGCCGCGCCGCCAGGCCCTCGTCCACCAGGCGGTCGATCAGCCGCGAGGTGGAATATTGCGGGATCAGCATCTGCTTTTCCAGTTCCACCGGGCGCATCTCGCCGGACGGCGCGCGCGACAGTTCCAGCAGCGCGTCATACCAGGCCAGCGGCGGAAAGCCCGCTTTCTTCAAATCCTGCTCGACAGCGTCGAGCACCCGGCTCTGCACCCGCATCAGGCGGATCCAGGCGGCAGTCGCCTCGGTCGATGGTTTGCGTTTCATAATCCGGTCCGTATCTATCGCTGATCAGTGTACCCCACTAAATGCAGGTGCATCAATCTTGACTATTCCATGCAGATGCATTTAGTCGGTCCGCCGACAATTGCGAGGGAAGGAAAAACCCATGAAACTATATTATTCCCCGGGCGCTTGCTCGCTATCCCCCCATATCGCCCTTCTGGAAGCCGGTCTGCCCTACGAACTGGTCAAGGTCGACCTGCGCGCCAAGAAACTGGAAAACGGTGACGATTTCCTGAAGGTCAATCCCAAGGGCCAGGTGCCGGTGGTGCAGTTCGAATCCGGCGAACTGGTGACCGAGGGGCCCGTCATCGTCCAGATGATCGCCGACAAGGCGGGCAAGGACCTGGCGCCCGCCCGCGACGCGCAGGAGCGCTACAAGCTGCTCGAATGGCTGAACTTCATCACGACCGAGCTGCACAAGAATATCGGACCGATGTTCTCGCCGCTGCTCGCCGAGGAAGCCAAGGGCTTCTTCAAGGACCGCGCGATGGCCAAGTTCAAATATCTGGAAACCGCGCTTGCCGGGCGCGACTACCTGATGGGCAAGCAGTTCACCGTTGCCGACGGCTACCTGTTCACCATGCTGATGTGGGCGACCGACCGGTTGAAGTTCGATCTGTCCGAGATGCCGAACCTGCTGGCCTACAAGGCCCGCGTCGCCGCCCGCCCGAAGGTGCAGGAAGCGATGAGCAAGGAAGGGCTGCTGAAGGCGGCGTGAGGCGGTCAGCAACTGGAATGAAAAAGGGCCGGATCGATGATCCGGCTCTTTTGTTTGGGCATAGCCCTGATAGCGCTTTCCGTCATTGCGAGCGAAGCGAAGCAATCCATATCGCGACATAACGGATAGGTGGATTGCTTCGTCGCTGTCGCTCCTCGCAATGACGACCGAAAGAGGCCTACGCCGCCGCCTTCTTCGGCGCGAAGCGGCCGTAGAAGGTTTCGCCGCGGGCGGCCATGTCTTCCAGCAGTTTTGGCGGGGTGAAGCGGGAGCCGTATTTGGCTTCGAGCTTGTGGCAGAGCTCGACGAACTTCCGCGCGCCCATGAAGTCGATATAGGACAGCGTGCCGCCGGTGAACGGCGCGAAGCCGAAGCCCAGGATCGAGCCGACATCGGCCTCGCGCGGGTCGGTGATGACGTGATCCTCCACCGTGCGCGCGGCCTCCACCGCCTGCACCACCAGGAAGCGCTGCTTGAGCTCCTCGACGTCGAGCGTGTCGGGGTCGAGCTGCTTCGGCTGCAAGGCTGATAGCCCCGGCCACAGGCTCTTCTGGCCCTTGCCCTTCTCGGGATAGTCGTAAAAGCCCTTGGCATTCTTGCGCCCGAGGCGGCCTTGCTTCTCGACCATCTCAACCATCAGCTTCTTCTGATCGGGGTTGATCGCGTTCGGGCCTAGATCGGCTTCCGTCGCCTTCATGACCTTGAGCCCGAGGTCGAGCGCGACTTCATCCGACAGCGACAGCGGACCGACCGGCATGCCGGCCATCTTGGCGCAGTTCTCGATCATCGCCGGCGGCACGCCTTCCAGGAACATCTCGTTGCCTTCGGCGATGTAGCGCCCGACGCAGCGGTTAGCATAGAAGCCGCGACTGTCGTTCACGACGATCGGCGTCTTGCCGATGATGCGGACGTAATCCAGCGCGGTCGCCAGCGCGACGTCGCCGGTGTTCTTGCCGAGGATGATCTCGACCAACATCATCTTCTCGACCGGCGAGAAGAAATGGATGCCGACGAACTTGCCCTGATCCTTGAAGCTCTCGGCCAGCGAGGTGATCGGCAGCGTCGAAGTGTTGGAGGCGAAGATCGCGTCCGCCTTGAGGTACTGCTGGGCCTTGGCGAAGGTATCAGCCTTGACCTTGCGGTCCTCGAACACCGCCTCGATCACGAGGTCGCAATCCCCAAGCGCGGCATAATCCGCGGTCGGCGTGATGCGCGCCATGATGGCGTCGGCCTCGACCGGCTTGGCGCGGCCCTTGGCGATCAGGCCGTCGATGACGCTCTTGGCGTGCGCCTTGCCCTTGTCGGCGCTTTCCTGGTCGCGGTCGATCAGGATGACGTCGAGCCCGGCGCGGGCCGAGACGTAGCCGACGCTGGCGCCCATAAAGCCGGCGCCGATCACGGCGATCTTCTTCACCTTGGTCGGCGGCACGCTCTGCGGACGCCGCGCGCCCTTGTTCAATTCCTGCATCGACAGGAACAGGCTGCGGATCATCGCCGCCGCTTCCTTGGAGCGCAGCACCTTGGTGAAGTAGCGCGATTCGACGCGCAGCGCGGCGTCGATGGGCAGCTGCAGGCCCTCATAGACGCAGCTCATGATGGCGCGCGCCGCCGGATAATTGTCGTAGGTCTCGCGGCGGTAGATCGCGTTGCCGGCCGGGAACATCATCATGCCGGCCTTGGAGAACACCGGCCCGCCCGGCAGCTTGAAGCCCTTTTCGTCCCAGGGCGCGACGGCCTTGCCGCCGCCCTTGATCCAGTCCTTGGCGGCCTTGATCAGATCGGCTGAAGGCACGATGGCGTGGATCAGGTTGAGCGACTTCGCCTTCTCGACGGTCACAGGATCGCCCTTGAGCAGGATGGTCATCGCATCCTGCGGCGGCACCAGACGCGGCACGCGCTGGGTGCCGCCGGCGCCGGGGAACAGGCCGACCTTGACTTCGGGCAGGCCGAGGCGAGTTTTGGGATTCTCCGCCGCGACGCGATAGTGACAGGACAGCGTCACCTCAAAACCGCCGCCGAGCGCGAGCCCATTGATCGCGGCCGCCCATGGCTTGCCGCAGGTCTCGATGCCGCGCAGCACCAGCGAGAAGCGCCGGCTCTGGTCGAACAGCATCTGGTTAGCCGCGACCTCGCCCTTTTCTTTCAGGACCTTGGCATATTCCTGGTTCATGCCTTCGAGCATCGAAAGATCGGCACCGGCGCAAAACGCGTCCTTGGCTGACGTGATGACCACGCCCTTCACCGCGGCATCAGCCGTGGTCTGCTTGAGGATTTCCTCGAGCTCGCTGGTCGAGGTCTCGTCCAGCACGTTCATCGAACGTCCGGGAATATCCCAGGTGACGAGCGCAATGCCGTCGGCGTCGGTCTCTAGCTTGAAATTCTTGAAGGCCATTTGGTTGCTCCCTCGGTGCCGGCAGCCGATCTCAGGCGCGGCGGTTGAATTCTCGATCTCGTAGGGTGGGCAAAGCGCAGCGTGCCCACCATTTCTTGCGGAGTTCGCGATGGTGGGCACGGCGCAAGAGCGCCTTTGCCCACCCTACGGCAGTTACACTCGCTCGATAATCGTCGCGGTCCCCATGCCGCCGCCGATGCACAGCGTCACCAGCGCGGTCGACTTGTTGGTGCGCTCGAGCTCATCGAGCACGGTGCCGAGGATCATAGCGCCAGTCGCGCCGAGCGGATGGCCGAGCGCGATGGCGCCGCCATTGACGTTGATCTTCGCATTGTCGATGTCGAACGCCTGGATGTAGCGCAGCACGACCGAGGCAAAGGCCTCGTTCAGCTCGAACAGATCGATGTCCGACTTCTTCATGCCGGAACGCGTGAACAGCTTTTCGGTGACGTCGACCGGGCCGGTCAACATCATCGCGGGCTCGGAGCCGATATTGGCGAAGGCGCGAATCTTGGCACGCGGCTTCAGGCCATGCTTGGCGCCGGCCTCCTTGCTACCGAGCAGCACGGCGCCCGCGCCATCGACGATGCCGGAGGAATTGCCGGCATGGTGGACATAATTGACGCGCTCGATCTCGGGATGCGACTGGATCGCGACGCCGTCGAAGCCGCCCATCTGGGCCATCACGGTAAAGGATGGCTGCAACTGCGCCAGCGACTGCATGGTCGTGGTCGGGCGCATGTGCTCATCCTTGGCGAGGACGGTGAGGCCGTTGATGTCCTTGACCGGCACCACCGACTTGTTGAAGCGGCCCTCGTCCCAGGCCTTCGCCGCACGCTGCTGGCTCTGCACCGCATAGGCATCGACGTCGTCGCGCGAAAAGCCGTATTTGGTAGCGATCAGATCGGCCGAGACACCCTGCGGCATGAAATAGGCCGGCACCGCCATCGAGGGATCCATCGGCCAGGCGCCGCCGGACGCGCCGATGCCGACGCGGCTCATCGATTCGGCGCCGCCGCCGATCACGAGATCATGCTGGCCGCTCATGATCTGGGCGGCGGCGAAATTCACGGCGTCGAGACCGGAGGCGCAGAAGCGGCTGATCTGCACGCCGGGGACGCTTTCGCCGAGACCCGACTTCAGCGCCGCGAAGCGCGCAATGTCGCTTCCTGCCTCGCCGACCGGATCGACCACGCCGAGAATGACGTCATCAACGACGTCTTCAGTAAGGTTATTGCGCTCCTTCAGCGCCTGCAGCGGCACGGTGGCGAGCGCCAGCGCGGTGACTTCGTGCAGCGCGCCGTCGGCCTTGCCGCGGCCGCGCGGGGTGCGAACGTGATCGTAGATATATGCCTCAGGCATGACGCCCTCCCGGTATGAGGATCATAATATTATAGGCGAAAGGATGCGAAACGGCGAAAAATCTCAGAACGCTTCCGCCGCCAATTCCATGGTCGTGGCGCAGCCGGTCTGGATACGCGCGAGGTGGACGTGGGTTTCCGGCAGCATCCGCTCCATGAAGAAGCGGCCGGTCACCAGCTTGGTGCTCAGGTACGGCGTGGTGCCGGAAGCCGCAATCTTGTCCTGCGCCACCTTCGCCATCCGCGCCCACATGAAGCCGAAGGCGACGAGGCCGAACAGTTGCATATAGTCGGTGGCGGCGGCGCCGGCATTGTCGGGCTTGGTCATGGCGTTCTGCATCAGCCAGCCGGTGGCCTGCTGCAGATGGCCGAGCGCGGTCGAGAGCGGCGCGACGAACGGCTTCATCGCCTCGTCGCCGCCATGCTCCTTGGCGAAGGCGCCGACTTCGGCGAAGAACGCCATCACGGCGCGGCCGCCATTGCGCGGCAGCTTGCGGCCGACGAGATCGAGCGCCTGGATGCCGTTGGCGCCCTCATAAAGCATGGCGATGCGGGCATCGCGCACGAACTGCTCCATGCCGTGCTCGGCGATGTAGCCGTGGCCGCCATACATCTGCTGCGCCAGCACGGCGTTGGAGAAGCCGACATCGGTCATCACACCCTTCATGACCGGCGTCATCAGGCCCATATGGTCGTCGGCGGCCTCGCGGTCCTTCGGATCGGCGGAGCGGTGGGCGACGTCGCTCTTCAGCGCGGTCCACACCACCATGGCGCGCGCCGCCTCGTTAAAGGCGCGGATGGTCAGCAGCACGCGGCGCACGTCAGGATGCACGATGATCGGATCGGCCGGCTTGTCGGCCTCCTTGGCCCCAGTCAGCGCGCGGCCCTGCAGGCGCTCGCGCGCATAGGCCACCGCATTCTGATAGGCGACTTCGGACTGCGCGAGGCCCTGAACGGCGACGCCGAGGCGGGCTTCGTTCATCATCACGAACATGCCCTGCATGCCCTTGTTCTCTTCGCCGATCAGCCAGCCGGTGGCGTTGTCGTAGTTCATCACGCAGGTGGAATTGCCGTGGATGCCCATCTTGTGCTCGATCGAGCCGCAGGACACGCCATTGCGCGCACCTACCGAGCCGTCGGCATTGACGAGGAATTTCGGCACCACGAACAGCGACACGCCCTTGATGCCGGCGGGCGCGCCTTCGATGCGTGCCAGCACCAGGTGGATGATGTTTTCCGCAAGGTCGTGCTCGCCGGCGGAAATGAAGATCTTGGTGCCTGATATCTTGTAGCTGCCATCGGCCTGCTTCGCCGCGCGGGTGCGCAAGAGGCCGAGGTCGGTGCCGCATTGCGGCTCGGTGAGGTTCATGGTGCCGGTCCACTGGCCCGCCACCATCTTCGGCACATAGGTCTTCTTCTGTTCAGCGTCGCCATGCACCAGAAGCGCCGCGGTCGCGCCCATCGTGAGGCCGCCATACATCGAGAACGCCATGTTGGCCGCGCTCTGGAATTCGGTGACGACCTGGCTCAGCGTCACCGGCAGCCCCTGGCCGCCATATTCCGTCGGCGCCGACAGGCCGAGCCAGCCGCCTTCGGCCACCTGCTTGAAGGCTTCCTTGAAACCTTTCGGCGTGGTCACGCTGGCGTCGTCATGCCGCTTGCAGCCTTCGAGATCGCCGACCCGGTTGAGCGGCTGCAGCACCTCTTCGGAAAGTTTGGCGGCCTCGCCGATGATCGCCTCACGCACGTCGGCCGAGGCATCGGTGAAGCCGGGCAGATTGTCGTAGCGATCGATCTGGAACACGTCGTTGAGCAGGAAGGTGACGTCTTCCACGGGGGCTTTGTAGATCGGCATGGTGTTCTCCCGGCAGCGGCAAGCTTGAAAATGGCGGCGGCGCTTGACTTGAAATGACGGTGATCCGGAAAGCGACCTTATCCGGTTCCCGATGTCCTAGGGAGTGAGCAGGTAAGCGAAATTTCCAGACATCTATCGCGACATAACGGCGGTCGCGGCTGCTCCCTCACCTCTCATCACTGCCTGGCGAGTTGTTCCCCCATCAAGCGGTGCAGCAAATTGATTCCCTTCAATGGACGTACCATCACCTTGAAGTGCGTGATCTTACCGTCATCGCTGAAAGTGATGATGTCGACGCCGTTGATCTTGATGCCCTCGATCTCGTTTTCGAATTCGAGGACCGCGCCGCGTTCGCTGCGCCATTCGCCGGTGTATTTGAAGCCGGGGCCGCCCAGCACCTTTTCGGCGCTCGCCAGATATTTGAAGGTGATGTCGCGGCCGCGCTGCGGCGTGTGGACGACGGGGCTTTCGAACACCGCGTCGGGGTGCAACAGGTCCCACAACGCCGCCGTGTCATGCGACTTCATGTAGCCGTACCACTTGTCGAGGCCGCTCATGGTCATCATGTCTCCTTGCGCGGGCGATGACGGGCTGGACGCCGGGGATGCACCTCTCCGGAGCTTATGCGCATTGACGCATATGCAACTTTATGCATAATGTCAAATCACAATTGAAAGCCGGAGGCCGGCGTCATGGCGCTTGGCGATGCGATCCTTGCCTGCCTGACCGAACGTCCGATGACGGGCTATGAGCTCGCCAAGACGTTCGACAATTCCATTGGATTCTTCTGGAAGGCCGACCACCAGCAAATCTATCGGGAGCTCACCAAGCTGCGCGACCGCGGCCACATCCAGGGCCGCGAGGTGGTGCAATCTGGCAAGCCCAACAAGCTGGTCTATACGCTGACGTCGGAGGGCCGGGCCGCGCTCCGGCACTGGGCCAAGCGGCCGAGCGTGCCCGCCTCGATCAAGGACGACCTCTTGGTGCGGCTCTACGCCCTCGACAGCGTCGACATCGAACCGCTGCGCACCGACCTGATGGCGCGGCTGGAACATCACCGCGACCGGTTCGCCCGTTACGAGCGCCTGCTCAACAAGCGCTTCCCTGACGGCATTGCGCCGCCGGCCGATGTCGGCAAGCTGCTGGGCTTGCGCATCGGCATGAGCCATGAACGCGCGGTGGCGGAATGGTGCGAAGAGGCGATCGAAGCATTGTCGGCGCTGTCATCGGGGACAGAGCGGCCCAAGGTCGTGCCGCTTGAGGCCGGCAAGCGGGAAAATAACGGCTGAGAGCCGCCGAACGGCCCATCCGGTAACTTTTGCGGCGGGCCATTCCATTCCTTAACCCGTTATTTACCGTAAGGAACAAAAGTCAGGTTCTGAGGCAGACGACCTGCGCAAAATTCGATTGTCTCTTCAGTGGGACGCGCGGGGAGGCTGATGGCGCTGGTGGGGGCGCCGTAGCGGAACCGGACCAAAGCATGAATTCGCGCGTATCGTGGAGCGTAGACGACATCGATCCTTCCGTCCGCGAAAGGGCCGAGGCGGCTGCACGCCGCTCCGGCATGTCACTAAACGACTGGCTCAATTCCACCCTCGGCGAATCCGCATCGTCCAGCTTCGGCGCGTCTTCGGCGCAGCGGCCCGCTGCGGCTGGCCGGCAAGTCCCCGACGTCGCCGACATTCACCAGCGGCTGGATTCGATTACCCGGCAGATCGAGCAGATCTCGCGGCCGGCGCCGCGCGGCGAGCCGACGGTGGCCCGCCAGCTCAACGACGCCATTTCGCGCCTCGACGCGCGGCTGTCGCAGATTTCGAATTCCGCGCCGGCACGGCACGCCCAGGTGCAGGAGAGGCAGCGCCAGACTGACCTGGTCGAGCGCGCCGCCGCCCAGGTCTATCGTCCCGCGCCGCCGCTCAGCCCTGCCTCGATGGATTTTGCGATCGCCGAAATCACCGCGCGCCAGAACGAGCTCGACAGCCCGCCGCCGCGCCAGATGCCGCCGCGCAATGGCGGTGCCGCGTCGGCACAGCCGCATTCCGCGCAACCGGCAGCGCCGGCGGGGCCGGACTTTTCCTCGCTCGAACGGCACCTGCTCAAGATCACAAGCCAGATCGAGGCGCTGCAGCGCCCCGACCATATCGAGCAGTCGATCGCCGCCTTCCGCAGCGAGCTCGCCGAGATCCGTCAGGCCATCACCGAAGCGGTGCCGCGCCGCGAGATCGAATCGCTCGAGAACGAAATCCGCTCGCTGTCCCGCCGCATCGACGACAGCCGCCAGCACGGCTCCGACGGCCAGGTGCTGGCCAATATAGAGCGCGCGCTCGGTGAAATCCGCGACGCGCTGGGCTCGCTCACGCCCGCCGAGCAGCTCACCGGTTATGACGAGGCGATCCGCAATCTCGGCGCCAAGCTCGACATGATCCTGCGCACCAACGACGATCCGTCGACCGTGCAGCAGCTCGAAAGCGCGATTGCCGCGCTACGCGGCATCGTCTCCAACGTCGCCTCCAACGACGCGCTGGCCCGGCTCTCAGAGGACGTGCACACGCTGTCGGCCAAGGTCGACCAGCTGTCCCGCTTCGACGGCAACAGCGACGCCTTCGGACAGCTCGAACAGCGCCTGGCCGCGCTGACCTCGACGCTGGAAAGCCGGCCGACGGCCACCGCGGGCGAGCCTTCGGAATATGTCGAGAACGCGCTGCGCACGCTGTCGGAACGGCTCGATCGCATCCCGGTCGGCAACGACAATGCGTCCGCGTTCGCCCATCTCGAACAGCGCGTGTCCTATCTGCTGGAGCGCCTGGAGGCCTCCAACGACCGTACCGCAGCGCCTGCCGCCATCGATCTCGGACGGGTCGAGGAAGGCCTGCACGACATTCTGCGTTCGCTGGAGCGCCAGCACGCCAGCCTGGTCGCGCTCGCCGATTCCAACCGCAGCAACGCCGGCGGCCCTGCGCAGCCGATGGATCCCGGCATCGTCGATCTGGTGAAGCGCGAACTGTCCGACATCCGCTTCAGCCAGTCGGAGACTGACCGCCGCACGCAGGAATCGCTGGAAACCGTCCACGGCACGCTCGGCCACGTGGTCGATCGCCTGTCGATGATCGAAGGCGATCTGCGCACGGTTCGTCCGGCACCGGCTGCCACACCCGCCCTTTCGACTGCAGCGGCCGAAATCAGCGAGGAACTGCCTCGCCCGACGACGCCGCTGAAAACCTATGCGCAGCAAACCAAGCCGGAATTGCCGAACCCTGCCGCACTGCAGGCCTTGGCGCCGGAGGCCTTTGCCGCCGCCCCGCGCGACTTCCACGCGGCGCAGCCCCCCGCCGCGCCGGTTGCCGCCCCGCCGGTGCCGCCGCGCGCGATCAGCGAAATCCTGGAGCCGCACGCCGCAGCGCCGCGCACGGTGATCGCGCCGGACTTGCCGCCCGATCATCCGCTCGAGCCGGGCACGCGGCCGCCCGCGCGGATGGCGACGCCGTCGGAACGGATTGCAGCTTCCGAAAACGCAATCAGCGAGATCGCGGCCGGGCCGAAAGAGCCGGTCAGTTCGTCGAGCTTCATTGCCGCTGCCCGCCGCGCCGCGCAGGCCGCGGCCGCAGCGCCGCCGCCCGAGAAGGCCGGACGTGCAGCCAAGGCCGCGCCCAAGGACAAGGGCAGCGACAAGGCCAAGGCAAAGGCGGACGACAAGGCACCCTCGAACATCTCCTCCAAGATCCGCTCGCTGCTGGTCGGCGCGAGCGTGGTCGTGATCGTGCTCGGCACGTTCAAGATGGCGATGACGCTGCTCGATACCGGCAGCGTGCTGCAACTGCCGATGATGGAGCAGCCGAGCGAGCCAGCTCCTCCGGCGGCACAGGCGCCCGCGCCGGCGGAGACCGTCAGGCCCGCAATGGCCCCGACGCAGGCCCCGGCACCGATGATGATTTCGCCGACGCCGGTCGAGAAGCAGTCGAACAATTCCTCGGCACCGAATACGCTGGACAGCGCGCGGATCGCACCGCCGCCGCAGGTGCCCGTTCTGCCGCAGACCACGGTGCCGCAGGCCGCGGCCAGCGACATCACCGGCGCGATCGCGACGGTGCCGGCGACCGGCGGCAAGCTCGCCATGATCGCGGTGCCGCCGACCGAGCGGCTGCCCGACGCGATTGGCGGTCCGGCGTTGCGTACCGCCGCGCTGAAGGGCGACCCGACCGCGGCCTACGAGATCGGCGTGCGCTTTGCCGAAGGCAAGGGCGTTGCGCCGAACCTCGACGAAGCCGCGAAGTGGTATGACCGCGCAGCGCAGGCCGGCATCGTGCCGGCACTGTTCCGGCTCGGCACCTTCTATGAGAAGGGCCTCAGTGTGAAAAGGGACGTCGAGATCGCGCGGCGTTACTATCTGCAGGCGGCCGAGCGCGGCAGCGCCAAGGCGATGCATAACCTCGCCGTGCTGGATGCCGATGGCGGCGGCAAGGGCGCCAACTACAAGAGCGCGTCGACCTGGTTCCGCAAGGCCGCCGACCGCGGCGTCGCCGACAGCCAGTTCAACCTCGGCATTCTCTATGCCCGCGGCATCGGCGTCGAACAGAACCTCGCCGAATCCTTCAAATGGTTCAGCCTAGCGGCCGCCCAGGGTGACGCAGACGCCGGCCGCAAGCGCGACGATGTCGCCAAGCGGCTCGACGCCCAATCGTTGGCAGCGGCCCGGCTCGCGATCCAGACCTTTACGGTCGAGCCGCAGCCCGAGGATGCCGTCAACGTGGCCTCGCCCGCCGGTGGCTGGGACTCCGCGCCGGCGACAGCCAAGCCCGCCGGCAAGCCGGCTGCAACCAAGCGCACCGCCGCCGTCCACTGATCAAGATCTCCGCCGACATCGCCACCGCAGGCCGCGCATGGACCCCGGCTCTGCAGCGCGTCGCCATAGCGTGTCGAAGACACGCGTAAACGCGCTTATGGCGCTGCGCTGCGTCCGGGGAACGGAGACCGTTTGGCTCAAATGTTCTCGTGTCCCGGACGCGTTGCGGCACGCAGTGACGCGACGCAGAGCCGGGACCCATGAACCGGCTATGCCATATCCGCGACGATGAATTCGTGTATTGCTTCAGGCCAACCTGCCCTCTGACAAGGTCCGGCGGATAGAGAGGATTAATTGTCGACAAAAGATAACCAGGGGGAAAACGGTTTCCGCAGGTCGCCGACGGGTCCTGCGGTCGCGCCGCCGCGCATTCCGCCCGGTCAGGTCCCACCACCTCGGATGGCGTCACCGCCGGGCCAGGCGCCGCGGCCCCGATGGCATTTCTGGTCGGCCGCGGTCTTCCTCATCCTGCTGTCCAGTGTCGGCATTCGCGCCTACCGGGACCTGTCGCGACCGGAGGCCTGGCACTACTGGAAGGATCAATACGTCTCGCCGAGCCTGACATCGGAAGTGATCGACACGCTTTATCTCGACGGCTCGAGCCGCGGCCAGCGCGCGCTGTTCGTCAGCGGCACCATCGGCCCGGCCGCCGCGAGCTGGCTTCGCTCAAGGCTGGAGCAGGCCAATCTCGCCGCCGGCGACATCGTCCTGCTGGCCTCGCCCGGCGGCGATCTGAACCAGGCCATGATCATGGGCGAGATCATCCGGCAGCGCTCGCTCGCGACCGCGGTCGGCAGCACCGACGCCTCCGGCCGCATCAAGCCGGCCTATTGCGCCAGTGCCTGCGTGCTCGCCTATGCCGGCGGCAAGCCCCGCTTCGGCGTGTTGGGTTCGGCGCTCGGCGTTCACAGGTTTGTCACAACCAGGCCCGTGAGCGATCCCGTCGCGGAGGCGCAGCGGATATCGGGCACGGTGCTGGGCTATATGACCAAAATGGGCGTCTCGTCCTCGATCGTCGAGGCGATGTCCGAAACCCGGGAGATTCGCTGGCTCAGCTCCCGGCAGGCATTGGCGATGAACCTCGTCACCGACCCCATCGACAAGCCCTGAGCCCACCGCGGGTTCATCAGGCAAAAATTTGCCTTCCCGGGCATTTTTAGTGCCTCATCCCGGCGAATTCAGTTATGCAAAGGTGCGGGAACCGGCGCTGCGCGCGCAATGATGCATGCGCGAACCGGCGCCCACTGCCGGCAAACACAACAGAAACCACGTCCCGAGCGGCCTCCCCGGCCGCCTCGTGCGGCAAAGCTACAAAAGCAGGCGCGCGTGCAGCTCTACCTCCCGATCGCCGATATCCCGGTCAATGTTTTCCTCATCCTGGCGATGGGCGCGGCGGTGGGATTCGTCTCGGGCATGTTCGGGATCGGCGGCGGCTTCCTGATGACGCCGCTACTGATTTTCGTCGGCATTGCACCCGCGGTCGCGGTCGCCTCGGTCGCCAGCCACATCGCCGCCTCCTCGTTCTCCGGCGCGATCTCTTATTGGCGACGGCGCGCGATCGATCCGGTGCTGGCGGCCGTTTTATTGACCGGGGGCAGTCTAGGCACAGTTTTGGGGGTGTGGACCTTTACGCTGCTCCGCGCGCTCGGTCAGCTCGATCTGATGATCGCGATGTCCTACGTCATCCTGCTGACCACCGTCGGCGGCCTGATGTTCTGGGAAGGCCTGCGGGCGCTGCTGCGGGCCCGCAAGGGCGGCCCCGTTACCATGCGCCGCCCCGGCAGCCATGTCTGGATCCACGGCCTGCCGCTGAAGATGCGCTTCAAGCGTTCGAAGATCTATCTGTCCGTCATTCCGGTCGTGGTGATCGGGCTGATTATCGGCTTTATCGGCGCCGTGATGGGCATCGGCGGCGGCTTCATCCTGGTGCCGCTTTTGATCTACGTGCTGCGGGTGCCGACCTCGACGGTGATCGGCACCTCAATGGTGCTGACCCTCGTCACCATGGTGTTCGCCACCATGCTGCACGCGGTGACCAATCATCTGGTTGACGCCGTGCTGGCGCTGATCCTGATGGTCGGCGGCGTCACCGGCGCGCAGTTCGGCGCCCGCGCCGGGCAGAAGATCCGCGGCGAACATCTGCGCCTGCTGCTCGGCCTCTTGGTGCTGGCCGTCGGCATCCGCTTCGCCGTCGAGCTGGTGATCCGGCCCGAGGACCTCTTCACCGTGCGGGAAACGGGGGGGACGGGATGACCGCACGCCTCACCCGCATGCTGGGATGGCTGGCGCTGGGCGCGCTGCTCGCGGCCTCTCCGGTGCAGGCGGAACGGCTGATCGTGTCGGTGTCGAACCACCGCGTCACCGTGACCCCGAACTATTCCGGCGAGGAGCTGGTGCTGTTCGGCTCGGTGGAGAAGGACGCCAACACGCCGCCCGGCCGCACCTACGATCTGGTGGTGACGGTCGCCGGCCCGCGTGCTGACATGGTCACCCGCCGCAAGGAACGGCGGTTCGGGATCTGGATCAACACCGACTACCGGCAATTCCTGAGGGTGCCGACCTATCTGGCGCTGTTCTCCAACCGTCCGTTCGACGCGATCGCCTCGCCCGAGGTGCAGCGGCGGCAGCAGCTCGGCCTCAACAACGTCCTGCTGACCCAGCGCGTCAGCGGCGACTATGCCGACGTGGTGCCTGATGACGCGTTCCGCAGTGCCTTCGTGCGGCTGCGCCGCCAGCATGGCCTCTACCGCGAGGAGACCTCGGCGGTCACCTTCCTGACGCCGACACTGTTCCGCACCGGCATTCCGCTGCCGGCGGAAGTGCCGATCGGTCTCTATAACGTCGAGATCAAGCTGTTCGCCGAGGGCGCGCTGGTGGCAAAGACCGATACGGCATTCGAGATTGTCAAGGTCGGCTTCGAGCAGTTCGTCGCCACCACGGCGCAGCAGCACGGCTTCGTCTACGGCGCGATCACCGCCTTCATGGCGCTGATGACGGGATGGATGGCTTCGATCGTGTTCAGGAAGGATTGAGTTCAACCCTCATGGTGAGGAGCGCGTCTTCGCGCGTCTCGAACCATGAGGCCCGCGGCCCATCCTTCCTTCGAGACGCCGCTGCGCGGCTCCTCAGGATGAGGTCTGGAGTACGTGGCACTACTTACCACCGACGAAAAACCCCACAGCCATCGCGACGACGCTGAGCATCATCGCAATCGTCGACAGCCAGCCGAGCCAATACAGTGGGCCTTTGACCACGAAGGTGCCCATCACATCGCGTCGCTTTGCCATCAGCATCAACAGCACCATCACCGGCACGGCGAGCACGCCGTTGATGACGGCGCTCCAGTACAGCGCCGAGATCGGGTTGATCGGCGTGAAGTTCAGCGCGATGCCGATCCCTGCCGACAGCGCCAGCACGGCGTAGAAAGCGGCGGCTTCCTTTGGCTTGCGGGCAAGACCGACCGGCCAGCGCCGCCCCTCGCCGACCGCGTAAGCCGTGGCGCCAGCCAGCACCGGGATCGCCAACAGGCCGGTGCCGACGATGCCGAGCGCAAAGATCGCTTCAGCAAGCACACCGGCGATCGGACGCAGCGCTTCGGCAGCTTCCGCCGAACTCTGGATGTTGGTCTTGCCGGCCGCATGCAACGCCGCCGCCGCAGTAATGATGATCGACAGCGCGATCAGGTTCGAGAACGCCATGCCGATGATGGTGTCGGCGCGGATGCGGCTGAATTCCCGGCGGGCGCCGTAATGCTTTTCGATCAGCGGGCGCTTGCTCGCATCGACGCGCTGATCCTCGGCCTCCTGCGAGGCCTGCCAGAAGAACAGGTAGGGCGAAATCGTCGTGCCGAAGATCGCGACGATGGTGGTGAAATAGTCGAAATTCCAGGCAAGGCGCGGCAGCAGGATGCCGGCAAGCGCGTCGCCCCACGACAACTTGGCGAAAGCGAGCGCTGCGACATAAGCGAACAGGCTAAGCGTCAGCCACTTCAGCACCGCGACGTAGCGCTTGTAATCGAGGAAGATCTGCGCGCCGACCGAGATAAGGCCGAACAGCAGGACATAGACAATGCTGTGGCCGCCGATCAGCAGCCTGGTCGCGTCCGCCATGGCGCCGAGATCGGCGCCGATGTTGATGGTATTGGCGATGAACAGCAGCGCCACCACGACGTTCAGCAGCCAATTCGAATAGTGCCGGCACACATTGCCGGATATGCCGTGACCGGTGACGCGGCCGACCCGCGCCGAGATCTCCTGGATCGCCGCCATCAGCGGAAACGTGAGCAGCATCGTCCAGCCGATGCCGTAGCCGAATTGCGCGCCGGCTTGGCTGTAGGTGCCGATCCCAGACGGATCGTCATCGGCCGCGCCGGTGATCAGGCCGGGACCGAGCGCCTTAAGCGCATCGCGGAAGCTGAATGCCCGCCGAGGACCGGCCTTTTCTCCTTGCTTGGAGTGACTGGAAGCCCGACTCGCGAGATGCTTGGAATTTGATTTGGTTCGATTTGTCATGCCCGATCCAGTCCCACCGACAACGACCCCGAAGGATCCCGGTTCCTATGTAGGAACCTACTTCAGGGCCGCGGGAGCTGGATACACGCGTGGCTGGGCTCAGGACAGCATTTCGACGATCGTCGCGACGCCCGGCTCCAGGATGCGCAGCCGCGATCCGAAACCGAGCGTGTCGAAGCTGGCGCGAAGATCGCCGGCGCTCTGCTTGAAGTGCGCCCAGCCATCCGTATGCACCGGCACGATCACCGCGTCCGGAAACGCGCGCGCGGTCTCGATCGTATCGTTGGTATCCATGGTGAGATGAAACGGACCGCGGGTTTGCGCGGCCCCGGCGAACGGCAGCACCACGCCGCATGTGAAACGCTTGGCCACTTCCGCAACGCCGTCGAACCAGGTGGTGTCGCCGCTGATGTAGATCGGGCGGCTGCCGGGCTTGCTGGATTCCACGACGAAGCCGATGACATCGCCCGCCAGCGGCTCGATGCCGGCCGGACCGTGACGGGCCGGCGTCGCGGTGATGGTCAGCGAGTGGCCGTTCTTCTTGAGCTCGGTCGATGCCCAGGGCGCAAAACCCTCGGTGTGGCCGCCGAGCCGCTTTGCGCCCACCTCCGTTGTCAGCACCCGCTTCGCTTCTTTGAGGAAGTCGCGCCCGGAATGATCGAGATTGTCCGAATGCTGATCGTGGCTCAGCAGCACCGCATCGATCGCGCCGACATCGCGCACGCTCATCGCGGGTCCGGTCAGTTTCTCCAGCTTTACATGCGGCAGTTGATAGTCGCCGGGCTGATCGAAGGTCGGATCGGTCAGCAGACGGAAGCCGTCGATTTCGATCAACGCGGTGGGGCCGCCGATCAGGGTGATGGTCACGGTCATGATGTTCTCCTTATGCAGACGGGCCGGCCGCAGCGGGGCGGGTCACCAGGTAAATGCCGAGCGCGACGGGAAGGATGCCGAGCAAATCGCGGAACTCGACGTGCTCGCCGAGCACGAGAAAGGCGAACAGCATGCCGAGCGGCGGCATCAGGAAATGATAGGCACTCGCGGCCGTCGCGCCACACACTTTCAGGAGATGAAACCAGAGCAGGTAAGCGAGGATCGAGCCGCCGAGCACGAGGAAGGCAAAGGCACCGGCGAGCCGCGCACTCGGCACGATCTCGCTGAAGCTGGAGAGCGTGAACGCGAACGGCATCACGGCAAGGCCGCCGGCGATGTTCTGGATGCCGTTGCCGATCCACAGTGAGCCCTTCGGCGCCAGCGCCTTGAACAGGATGGTGCCGGCCACGATCGAGACCAATGACGCCAGCGTGAACAGGATGCCGTGCCAGTCATCGGTCCCGACCGACATGCGATGCCAGACGATGAAGGCGACGCCGGCGATGCCGAGTGCGAGGCCCGTCACCTTGCGCAACGTCATGGCTTCGCCGAGGAACAGCGCAGCCAGCATCGCGGTGAAAACCGGATTGGCTGATACGATCAGGCCGCCGAGACCTGCGGAGACCGTCTGCAGCCCGGTATAGCCGAGGCCGAGATAGAGGGCATTGTTGGCGACGCCGAGCACGGCGAACACGACAGCGTCGCGCCACGACAGATCCCATTTTTCGCTGCGCAGTGCGGAAATGCCGAGGATCAGCACGCCCGCCAGCGAGAAGCGCGCGGCGAGCAGGATCAGCGGCGGACAGTCAGTGACGCCGATCTTGCCAGCGACGAAGGCAAAGCTCCAGAGCAGGCAGAACGCCGCAATATAGAGCGAGAGCGGGTTGAAGGCCGTACGGGGAACCGCGACGGAGGGCGCGAGCGACATGGCAAAGTCTCCTTTGCCCATGATCTAGGGCTTTGCCTTGATATTTGGAAATTAAATGATAGACTGGATTCCAGTGGATTTATGAATGGAGCATTCACATGCTCGATCTGGAGCTCCTGCGCAGCTTCGTTTCCGTGGTCGATGCCGGCGGCTTCACCCGCGCCGGCGAGCGCGTCCATCGCACGCAATCGACGGTGAGCCAGCAGATCAAGCGGCTGGAAGACGATGTCGGCCAGCCGCTACTCAACCGCAACGGCAAGGACGTAACGCCGACCGAAGCCGGCGAGCGGCTACTTTCCTATGCGCGGCGGCTGTTGGCGCTGGCTGAGGAAGCTCGCGATGTGATGGCGCGGCCGGAAAGCGAAGGCGCGGTCAGGCTCGGTGTGCCCGAGGATTTCGCCGCTTACCGTCTGGCCAAACTGCTGGCAGCGTTCTCGCGCTCGCATCCCGGCCTGCGGCTCGACGTGCGCGCCGATCAGAGCGCCAACCTCAAGCGTGAGCTCGAGCGCGGCGAACTCGATCTCGCCTTGTTCAAGCGCGCGGCGGGAGAAAAGGGCGGCATCGCGGTGTGGCCTGAGCGCGTGCACTGGGTCACCAGCAAAAGCCGTCCGCGCGATACCCGCACCGGCTCGGTGCCGCTGATTGGCTTCCCCACTGGGTGCCTGTACCGGGCGGGCGCGATCCATGCGCTGGAAAGCGCCGGGCGCAGCTGGCACATGGCCTATACCTCCTCCAACCTCGCCGGGATCCAGGCCGCGGTCGCAGCCGGCATGGGCCTTTCCATTCTCTCGGAGATAGCGATCCAGGCCGATCACCGTGTGCTGACGGCGAAGGATGGATTCGCGCCGATCGAACGCACCGAAGTGGCGCTGGTGGCCTCGCCCGACGCCAGCCCGGCGACACTGCGGCTGGCCGAGCGCCTCGCGGAGTTCTGCAGCAATGTGCAGGCAAAGGCGGCGTAGCAGAACGAAGAATCGTAGGGTGGGCAAAGGAGCGGTAAGCGACGTGCCCATCATCCATCGACGACGTCGCTTGTGAATGGTGGGCACTCTGCGCTTTGCCCACCCTACGCCACTACGCATCGGTGCAGTCTCAATAACACCGCGACGCGATGATGCTGTGCAGCCTGTTGTCGCCAAGCACATGCGCCATGAAGTCGGGCGCGCCGAAAATTTTTGCGAAGGCCGCGTCGCGAATGCTCAGCCCCCCGGCATAGGCGCCGAACGCCGGCATCACCGCGCGCTCGCCATCGGAAACGAAGCAGCGGCGTTCGATCGATCGGCCTCGCGTCGGCACGCGCGCCTTGGGATGCAGATGGCCGGCGATTTCGCCGGCGGCGCCGGTCGGCTCGTGCCGGAAGGCGATCGGCCCGATCGCGACCTCATTCGCGACCGTGCCGCCGAGATCGGACGGCAAAGCCGGATCGTGGTTTCCCGAGATCCAGATCCAGTCGCGCCGCGCCTGCATCGCCGCGAGCGCCTCGCGATCGGGCGTCGATAGCCGTTCATGCGCTTCAGAATCGTGAAAACTGTCGCCGAGCGCAATCACCATGCGCGGGTCGTGCCGCGCGATCACGACGGCAAGGCGGCTCAGCGTCGCCACCGTGTCATAGGGCGGCAGCAGCACGCCACGTTTGGCGAAGCTGGAGCCTTTTTCCAGATGCAGGTCGGAAACCACGAGCAGGCACTGCTCCTGCCAGAACAGCGCACCCGAGACATCGGCGACAAACGTCACATCAGATATCATGACCTTCGAGGCGCGCATCTGTTGATCGTCTTCCGAAGATTGCGCCCCCGCCGTCACGTGCCTTCCGCCTATCCCATCGCCTCTTTGACCAGTTCATCGGCGGCTTCCGCCAGCAACTCGTCCGATGCTTCGCCATAAACTGACTCGCGGCCGATTTCCAGCATCACGGGCACGGCGAGTGGCGAAACATGTTCGAGTTCCCGGTGGGTGATTCGCCCTTGGATGCGTGAGAGCATATCACCTAGGCGCTTCAGATCGAGCAGGCCGGTGGCGGCATCGGCGCGCGCGGCGCGCAGCAGCACATGGTCGGCCTGGTGCTTGCGCAGCACGTCATAGACGAGGTCGGTCGAGAACAGCACCTGACGGCGGGATTTTTCCTCGCCGGTGAAGCGCCGCGCGATCAGGCCGGAGATGATGGCGCAGGTGCGGAAGGTGCGCTTCATCAGCGCCGATTCGGCAAGCCACGCTTCGAGATCGTCGCCGAGCATGTCGGGGGCGAAGAGCGCGTTGAGATCGAGCTTGCCGTGGCGAATCATGAACGACATGTCGCCGAGCCCCCACACCGCCATCGCATATTCATTGGCGACGAAGCCGAGCGGCCGCACCCGCGCCCGCTCCATCCGCCGCGTCAAGAGCATGCCGAGCGTCTGGTGCGCCAGCCGACCTTCGAAGGGGTAGCAGACGAGGTAGTGCTTGTTGGCGCGAGGGAAGGTTTCGACCAAGAGCTCGCGCACCGCCGGCACGCGCGAAAAATCCTTCTGCAGCGACAGCCAGTCGCGCACCTGTTCGGGAAGCGCATTCCATTGCCGCCGGTCGTCAAGCAATTTGCGGACGCGCTCGGCCAGATAGGTCGAGAGCGGAAACTTGCCCCCCATATAGGACGGCACCTTGGCGTCCTTGTCGTTGGCGCGAGAGACATAGACGACGTCCTCCGCCAGCGCTTCGTAGCGCACGACCTCGCCGCTGAACACAAAGGTATCGCCGATCACGAGGCCCTCGATGAAAGCTTCCTCGATCTCGCCGAGCATCCGTCCGCCGCGGCCGAGCGCGCCGGTCGAGCCGGCGCCGCCACCGCGCGAACGCACAAGTCTCACCTTGAGCATCGCTTCCTCGACGATAGTGCCGACATTGAGGCGGTAGCTCTGCCGCACTTTTGGATTGGCGACGCGCCAGTGGCCCTGCTTATCCTGCTTGATGCGGGCGAAGCGCTCGTAGGTTTTCAGCGCATAGCCGCCGGTGGCGACGAAATCGACGACATCGTCGAAATCACTTCGCGTCAGCGAGGCGTAAGGCGCCGAAGTCAGCACTTCCGCATAGAGCTCATCGGAGAAAAACGGTTCGCCGCAGGCGCAGCCGAGCACGTGCTGCGCCAGCACGTCGAGCGCTCCGGTGCGCAGCGGCGGCGTGTCTTGCGCATTCTCGGCGATCGCATCGATCGCGACGCGGCACTCCAGCACCTCGAAGCGGTTGGCCGGCACGAGCACGGCGCGGGACGCTTCGTCGATGCGGTGGTTGGCGCGGCCGATCCGCTGCATCAGGCGTGACGATCCCTTGGGCGCGCCGACATTGATGACGAGGTCGACATCGCCCCAGTCGACGCCGAGGTCGAGCGATGAGGTGCAGACCACGCCGCGCAGCTTGCCGGCTGCCATGGCATCCTCGACCTTGCGGCGCTGCGCGACGTCGAGCGAGCCGTGATGCAGGGCGATGGCAAGGCCGTCGTCGTTCATCCGCCAAAAATCCTGGAACAGCATTTCGGCCTGGCTGCGGGTGTTGACGAAGATCAGCGTGGTCTTGTTGCGCTTGATCAGCTCGTACATTTCGCCAAGCGCATGGCGCGCGGTGTGGCCGGCCCAGGGTAGCCGCTCCTGCGTGTCCAGCATCTCGACCACAGGCTCCGCCGCGCCGCCGGCGACGACGATGTCGGCGGCGTCCTCCCTGCCCGCATGCTGCGGTACCAGAAACCGCGCCAGCGATTGCGGCTCCGCAACCGTCGCGGATAGCCCGATCCCGCGCATCTCGGGCGCAAGCCGCCACAGCCGCGCCAAACCTAGCGACAGCAGGTCGCCGCGTTTAGAAGTGACGAGCGCATGCAACTCGTCGAGCACGATGCGCTTGAGCGAGGAAAACAGGAAAGGCGCGTCGTCCGACGACAACAAGAGCGCCAGCTGCTCCGGAGTCGTCAGCAGGATATCCGGCGGATAGCGCCGCTGCCGCTGCCGCCGCGATACCGGCGTGTCGCCGGTGCGGGTCTCGACCTTGATCGGCAGCCCCATCTCGGCAATCGGCGTTTCCAGGTTGCGCGCGATATCGACCGCCAGCGCCTTCAGCGGCGAGATATAGAGGGTATGGAGACCGCCGGTGCGTTTGACGGCACGGCCGGTGGAGATGAGGCTTTTCGGGCCCTCGTTCCGCTGCACGCGGGGCTGCGAGAGCTCCACCAGCGTCGGCAGGAAGCCTGCCAACGTCTTGCCGGCGCCGGTCGGCGCGATCAGCAGCGCGGAGCGGTCGTCGGCGGCCTTGGCCAGCAGCGCAAGCTGATGCTCGCGCGGCGACCAGCCGCGGGCGTCGAACCAGCGCCGGAAGCGGTCGGGCAAGAGCGTTGCCGTTTCGAGCGGCGCAAGGGGCAAGGGTTGAGGCGACGGCACAGGGAAAGAGGTAAGCCGTCGCGAGGGGTTCGTCGAGGGGCCTCGGAAGTCACCTCGCCCCGCCCTTCGCGGAGAGAGGTCGGATTGCGGAGCAATCCGGGTGAGGGGCTCTCTCCGCGGACATTGTATCGACCGTCTGCGCGGAGAGAGCCCCTCACCCCTACCCTCTCCCCGCGAAGGGCGGGGAGAGGGAGAAGAGCAGCTACTCCGTCACCGGCTTGTCCGAGATATCCCAGTCCTTGCCGTTGAAGATCGAGATGTAGAGCGTCTTCATCGGCGTGTAATCCTCGGGCGTGTAGCTGTAGTTTACGCCGTCGAGGAAATAGGGCGAGTGGAAGCCGGCCAGTGTCGTTGCCTGCTTCAGCACGTTGGCGCGGGTGAGTTCGTCGCCGCAGCGGCGCAGGATTTCCGCCATGCTCGCGACCTGGCCATAGCCGGCAAAGGCGATGGTGTTGTCGGGATCGACGTTGGGCAGATACTTCTTGCGCAGCTCCTCGAACGCCAGCACGTCGGGATCCTTTTCGAAGCGCGGCACGCCGACCTCCTTGGCGTATCTGATCGCGACGATGCCCTTCGCGTTCTCGAAGCCGGCGGCGCTGAGAATCGAACGTCCTGTCGATCCTGCCGACAATAGATGCAGCGGCTTCCAGCCGAGTTCGGCGACCTTGCGGATCGACTGCGACGACGCCTTGCCGGTCGAGATGTTGTAGAAGACATCCGCGCCCGACTTCGAGAGGTTGATGAGCTGAGAATCGACCGTCGGATCGGTCAGATCGTAGGTCTGTTCCAAGATCACCTTGGCGGTGCCGCCGGCATCGGCCAGCACCTTCTTGAAGGGACCGAGGAAGTCGCGGCCGAAATCGTCGTTCTGGTAGAGGATGCCGATCTTGGCGTCCGGCTTCACACCGACGACATGGCGGGCGAGAATGCGCGCCTCGGTCGGATAGAGCGGCAGGCCCGCCATGGTCCATTTGAAATTCTTCGGGTCGTTCCATTTCGACGCGCCGGTATTGAGCAGCAGCTGCGGCACGCCCTTTGAGTTGAGATATTTGTGCACGGCGGTCTGCGGCGCGGTGCCGAGCGAGCCGTACAGCGCCAGCACTTCCTCCTGCTCGACCAGCCGCCGCGTGGCCTCGACGCATTTCGGCGCGCTGTAGGCGTCGTCCATGGAAAAGAATTTTACCTTGCGGCCGTTGATGCCGCCCTTTTCGTTCAGCATCTGGAAATAGGCCTCGCCGACGCGCCCGAGCACGCCGTAGAGCGAGCCGGGACCGGAATGCGGCACGGTCTGCCCGATCTTGATTTCGGTGTCGCTGGCACCCGGGTCGTATTTCTTTTCCGCCGCCCAGACGAAGGGCGCCGGCAGCGTCGATGCGACGACGGATGCGAACGCGGTGGCGCCAAATTCGCGCCGGGTCTGCTTTTTCTTCATTGTTGTTCTCCCTTATGGGAGTCTTGATCCGGCATTCCGCAGCCGCTGGCAATAGCTGACATGTCGCACGCAAGGCCGCATTCGCGTCGTGCGTAGCGTCTAGACTCAAGTTTTTGCAGCGACCGCGACCAGCCCGGGAACCGGCGTGTTGTCTTCGTTACGGGCCGAGCGGTCTTCCAGCAAGGACAGCTTGAGGCCGGCGGATTCGACCGTGGCGCGCACATGAGCTGCCGCGTGGGCGTAGCGCAAGCCCTCGCCGAGAATGACGCCGTCGCCGTCATGCGTTTCGGTGGTGAAGGCGATCAGCCCGCCAGAGACGAGCACACGCCCGGCTTCTTCCAGCACGGGCGCGATATCGGCCACATACACCATGGCGTCAGCGGCGAGAATGAGATTGGCGCTGGCGGCCGGCTGCGCGCGCAGCCCCTGCAGCATGTCGGCAACTTCAAGCTCGGCATAAAGGCCTGTGCCGCGCGCCCGTTCGATCATGCGCGGCGACAGATCGACGCCGATGAAATGATCGACGTTCCTGGCGAAGGCCAATGCCGCAAGCCCAGTGCCGCAGCCGAGATCGATCGCGCGCTTGAAAAACGCTGGCTTGCGCTCGGCCGATCGCACCCTCAGCACGGCGCGGAACAACAGGTCCGGGCCGCGATAGTCGAGATCGCCCACCAGAGAGGATTCGAAACGGGGCGCGTACTGGTCGAACAAAGTCTGCACGTAGGCCTGCGACATTCCGGCCAAGGGCGCCGCGCCGAGCCGCATCAGGCGGAGCCTGGCGCCGTGGCGGTCGCCGGGATCGCAGGCCTGCGCCTTCTGGAATGCCGCGACGGCCGCCTCGTGCTCGCCGAGCTCCTCGCGGATGCCGCCAAGCATGAACCAGGCGGATGCGAAATCCGGCGCCAGGTCGATTGCCTGCAACAGCAGATCGGCGGCCGCGGGCAGATCGCCCTTCAACTGAAGATCGCGCGCAAATTCGAACCGGCGGTCGGCCATCAGATCGCCGGAGGAGAGAAACAGGCGGGCAGGCATGGGTTCCGAACTTGTCATTGCCGGGCATAGTGGTCTGCCTTGCGCAGACTACGTAAACTTGTCTGCGCCCCGGCAATCCATCAAAAGAAGGATTCTTTCAGGATGGATGCGCGGGTCAAGCCCGCGCATGACAAGCTAAAAGTCGGGGCGAGACCTCCTATATACAGGACATGCGTCCGCACGACATCCTGATCCCCCTTCCCGCCGGCCTGTGCTGCAAGCCGGGCGGCTTCCATATCGATCCCGTGCGCCCGGTCGAACGCGCCGTGATCACCCACGGCCATTCCGATCATGCGAGGGCCGGCCACGGCGCCGTGCTCGCCACGCAGGAGACGCTGGACATGATGCGGCTGCGCTATGGCGAGAATTTCGCCCGCAGCACGCAGGCCATCCGCTATGGCGAGGAAATCACGCTCGGCGACGTCAAGATCAAATTCCATCCCGCGGGCCATGTGCTGGGCTCGGCGCAGATCGCGGTGAGCTGCAAGGATACCTGCATCGTCGCCTCCGGCGATTACAAGGATGCGCCCGATCCGACCTGCACGCCGTTCGAGGTCGTGCCCTGCGACGTCTTCATTACCGAGGCGACCTTTGGGCTGCCGGTGTTTCGCCATGGCGACGCGGCCGAGGAGGTGAAGAAGCTGCTAGCATCTGTTGCGCTGTTTCCGGAGCGCGCGCATCTGGTTGGCGCCTATTCGCTCGGCAAGGCGCAGCGCGTGATCGCGCTGCTCCGCGAGCAAGGTTACGATGCGCCGATCTATCTGCATGGCGCGATGGAGACCATCACCTACTACTACGAGAGCCGCGGCATCGCGCTCGGCCAGCTACGCCCGGTCAAAGGCATGAAGAAGGCCGATCTCGCCGGCACCATCACGCTGGCGCCGCCCTCGGCCACTTCAGATATCTGGACGCGGCGCTTTCCCGATCCGGTGACGGCATTTGCCTCAGGCTGGATGCGGGTGCGGGCGCGTGCCCGCCAGCGCGGCGTCGAACTGCCGCTGGTGATATCAGACCACGCCGACTGGGATGGGCTCACCGCGACCATCGCAGCTACCGGAGCCGGCGAGGTCTGGGTGACGCATGGCCAGGAAGATGCGTTGGTGCATTGGTGCAAGTCGCGCGGCCTTGCCGCGCGGCCGCTCGACCTCGTCGGTTACGGCGATGAGGAGGAGCACGAGGTGGCCGCAGCCGGCGAGGCTGATGCATGAACCGCTTCGCCGAACTGCTGGATCGGCTCGCCTACGAGCCCGGCCGCAACAACAAGCTGCGGCTGATTACCGCCTACTTCCGTGACACCCCCGATCCCGACCGCGGCTACGCGCTGGCGGCGCTGACCGGCGCGCTGTCGTTCAAGCATGCCAAGCCGGGGCTGATCCGCGACCTGATCGCCGACCGTACCGATCCCGTGCTGTTCGGGCTATCGTACGATTACGTGGGCGATCTATCCGAGACGGTTGCGCTGATGTGGCCGAAGGTCGAATTGGCCGGCCACAATAATCCGCCACCGCCCACCCTCTCCGAGGTCGTCACCACGCTCCGCACGCTCGGCAAGACCGAACTGCCGGCGCAGCTCGCGCGCTGGCTCGACGAGCTCGACGAAACCGGACGCTGGGCGCTGCTAAAGCTCGTCACCGGCGCGATGCGGATCGGGATTTCGGCGCGGCTGGCGAAAACCGCCGCGGCCGCGCTCGGCGACAAGGACCCGCACGACATCGAGCTGATCTGGCCCGGCCTCGCCCCGCCCTATCTCGAACTGTTCGCCTGGCTGGAAGGTCGCGGCGACAAGCCGGTCAACCGCGATCCCACCCCGTTCCGCCCCGTGATGCTGGCACACGCGATCGAGGACACGGATTTTGCCAGTCTCGATCCCGCTGATTTCATCGCGGAATGGAAATGGGACGGCATCCGCGTGCAGGCGGTCTCCGGCCGCGACGAGCGTGGCCATATGCAGGCGCGGCTCTATTCGCGCACCGGCGAGGACATCACCAAAAGTTTCCCCGACCTGATGCCGTCGCTGCACCTGCCCGGCGCCATCGACGGCGAATTGTTGGTGCTGCGCGAGGGCCGCGTGCAGAGCTTTAACGTGCTGCAGCAGCGGCTCAACCGCAAAGTGGTTTCGCCAAAACTGATCAAGGAATTTCCGATTCACTTGCGCGCCTACGACCTGCTCGGCGACGACGAGAACGATTTGCGCGAATTGCCGTTTGCCGAACGCCGCGCCCATCTCGAGGCTTTTGTGAAAAAGCTCGATGATGCCAGGATCGACCTGTCGCCAACGATCGCCTTCGAAAGCTGGGATGCGCTGATGGCGGCGCGCGCCGATCCTGCCAGTGCCGGCGCCGGCGAGGATGCCGACGCCGTCGAGGGCGTGATGCTCAAGCGCCGCGACGCCGTCTATCTGCCGGGCCGCCCGAAAGGCCAGTGGTGGAAGTGGAAGCGCGATCCGCACATCATTGATGCCGTGCTGATGTACGCGCAGCGCGGCCACGGCAAGCGCTCATCCTATTATTCCGACTACACCTTTGGCGTCTGGACCAATGGCGAGGGCGGCGAGCAACTGGTGCCGGTCGGAAAAGCCTATTTCGGCTTCACCGACGAGGAACTGCTGCAGATCGACCGCTTCGTCCGCCGCAATACCACCGAAAAATTCGGCCCCGTGCGGCATGTCGTGCACGAGCCGGACCAGGGCCTGGTGCTGGAAGTCGCTTTCGAGGGCCTGGCCCGCTCGCCGCGACATAAATCTGGCGTTGCCATGCGGTTTCCCCGCATCAGCCGCCTGCGCTGGGACAAGCCGCCGCGCGAGGCCGACCGGCTGGAGACGCTGGAGCGGATGCTGAAGAACGTGACGGCAAATTAACATGCCCGGCGCGCATGGCGGCCATTGACTGACACGGGCGGGTTCCCCATGTGCCCCGCCGTGCCGTATAATGGGCACAACCCGCGAGGAGACCCCGATGCCCAACGACGTCAGAGACCTGCCGGCCAGCCATGACGGCCTGTACCGCTTTCTCGGCGGCTCGCCGCTCACGGTGGCGTTCCGGCTGATCCTGCTGTCAATCCTGGTCGGCGTGGTGCTCGCCGCCATTGGCTTCGATCCCTGGAACATCCTGCACAGCATCCGCATGCTATTCCAGCGGCTGTGGGATCTCGGCTTCGACGCCGTCAATTGGCTGTGGCGCTACTTCCTGCTCGGCGCCGTGATCGTGATTCCGATCTGGCTGCTGTCGCGGCTGTTCGGCGCCCCGCGCGGGCGCTAACTCCGGCGAGAAAGGCTGCAGCCGATGCAACTGCGATTTGTCGGCTGTGGCGATGCGCTCGGCTCCGGCGGCAGGTTCAACACCTGCTTCCACGTCACGGGCGCCTCCGTCAATTTCCTGATCGATTGCGGCGCGTCGTCGCTGCCGGCGCTAAAGCGCCTCGGCATCCCGCGCGACGACATTGACTTGATCCTGATCACGCATTTCCACGGCGACCATTTTGCCGGCCTGCCATTTCTGCTGCTGGACGCACAGTTCACCCGCCGCACCCGCCCGCTTGTTATCGCAGGCCCTCAAGGCATCGAGACGAAGCTCGCCAATTTGCGGGAAGCGCTGTTCGAGCATTCCTCGACAACGCCGCCGCGCTTCGATCTTTCTTCCATCGCGCTTGAACCGGAGCAGACCCGGACGTTCGGCGGCGTCAAGGTCACGCCCTATCCCGTCGTCCACGGCGAATCCGGCGGACCGTTTCTCGCCTACCGGGTCGAAGCCGAAGGCCGCGTCATTACCTACAGCGCCGACACCGAATGGACTGATACCCTGATCCCGGCGGCACGCGGCGCGGATCTCTTCATCGCCGAAGCCTATTACTACGACAAGATCGTCAAGAACCATCTCAGCCTGAAAACGCTTGAAGCGCATCTTCCCGCGATCAACGCCAAACGGCTGGTGCTGACGCATATGAGCGACGACATGCTCGGGCGGCTCGGCGAGTTGCCCTATACGGCCGCCCATGACGGCATGGTCGTCGAGCTCTAGGCATGCACGCTCTCAATCCGGCTTCCAGGGTCACGACAGCCCAGGTTTTTGCCATCGCCGGTCCCGCGATGGTCGCGAACCTGACCACGCCGCTGATCGGCATCGTCTCGACCACCGCGATCGGCCGGCTCGGCGACGCCACCCTGCTCGGCGGCGTGGCGCTGGCCTCGGTGCTGTTCGACTGCATGTTCTGGCTGTTCGGCTTCCTGCGCATGAGCACCGTGGCGTTCACAGCGCAGTCGCTGGGCGCCGGCGAGACCTCGGAATTGCGCGCGATCCTGATGCGCGGGTTGATCGTCGCGGCCATCATCGGCGGTGCTCTCATTGCGCTCCAGGTGCCGCTGGCCACGGTTCTGCTCGGTGCGATGGGCGGCAGCGAGGGCGTCACAGGCGCGGCAAAGACCTATTTCGTGATTCGGATCTGGTCGGCGCCGCTGGCGCTTGGCAATTATGTGATGCTGGGCTGGTTGATCGGACAGGCCCGCGCCAGGCTTGCGCTCGGCACCCAGATCACCATCAACCTCACCAACATCGCAGGCACCGCGCTGCTGGTGCTGGTGCTCGATCTCGGCATCGCCGGCGCCGCAATCGCCGCGCTGGTCGCCGAGGCTGTCGGCCTCATGCTCGGCTTACTGATCGCACGCCGCCTTTCGAGCGAGCAATTCGCGGCCTCCCGCGCGCTGCTGTTCGACCGGACCAAGCTGCTGCGCATGCTCGCGGTCAACCGCGACATCATGATCCGCACCGCGGCGCTGATCGCCGCCTTCCTGTTCTTCAACGCGCAGGGCGCGCGCGCGGGCGATACGACGCTTGCCGCCAACGCCGTCCTAAACAATTTCCTGATGATCAGCGGCTTCTTCCTCGACGGCCTTGCCAATGCCGCCGAGCAGCTCTGCGGCCGCGCCTATGGCGCGCGCGACAGGGACGCTTTTGCCGGCGCCGTGAAGCTCGTCGTCGCATGGGGCTTCGGCTTCGCGCTCGCGGTCGCCGCCTGTTTCTTGCTGTTCGGCCCTGTGTTGATCGACATCATGACCGCAAGCGTGGATGTGCGACGCATCGCGCGCGATTACCTGCCGTTCGTGATTTTCGCGCCGCTGGTCGGCGTGTTCGCCTTTGCCTTTGACGGCATCTATATCGGCGCGACCTGGGCGCGTGACATGCGAAATCTGATGGTGGCCTCGCTCTTGATCTTTCTCACCGCATGGTTCGCGCTGCGCTCGTTCGGCAACGCCGGACTGTGGGGTGCGCTGCTCGTGCACTATGCCGCGCGCGGCGGGCTGGAGGCGCTGAGGTATCCGGCACTGCTGAGAAAGTCGTTTGCGTGAGCTGGGGCGACACTCTTCTCCCTCGCCCCGCTCTTCGCGGGGAGAGGGTCGGGGTGAGGGGCTGTCTCCGCGAATTCGATGGAGCTGAATGCGCGGAAGCTCCCCTCACCCGGCGCTTTGCGCCGACCTCTCCCCGCGAAGAGCGGGGCGAGGTAACTCAGAACGCGCTTGCGCGCGAAGAGATCACTGCACCGGCCAGTCCTCAGCCGTGATCGTCGCGGCATCCGCGCCGACGATTTCGGATAGCGAGTCGCGCCCGGTGCGCAATAGCGTGGACGCCAGATCGTTCTTGATGTTGTCGACCAGCCCGAGGCCCTTGTAGACCAGCGACGAATAGAGCTGGATCAGGCTGGCGCCGGCGCGGATTTTCGTCAGCGCCGCACCGCCGGAATCGATGCCGCCGACGCCGATCAGCGGGAATGCGCCTTCGACGCGGACATAGGTCTCGGCCACCATCCGCGTCGACAGGCGGAACAGCGGCCGGCCCGACAGGCCGCCCTGCTCCTTTGCGCGCGCCTGTTCGCGCAGGCTCGAAGGACGCGCCAGCGTGGTGTTGGCGACGATCATGCCGTCGACGCGGCGCGAGCGCGCGATGTGCACGACATCGTCGAGTTCGGCGAGACTGAGATCCGGCGCGATCTTGAGCAGCACCGGCGAATCGCCGGCGTTCTTGCGCACCCGCTCCCGTGCGTCGATCACCTTGGCGAGGAGATCGTCGAGCGCCGCCGACTGCTGCAGATTGCGCAGGCCCGGCGTGTTCGGCGAGGAGACGTTGACGGTGAAATAGCTCGCCACCGGCGCGAACGTCTCGATCAGCTTGATGTAATCGGCGACGCGGTCGGGCGAATCCTTGTTGGCCCCGACATTGACGCCGACGATGCCGCCATGATGGGCGCGCGCGGCAAGCCGGCGCAGCGCAGCTTCAGCGCCGTCATTGTTGAAGCCCATACGGTTGATTACGGCCTCGTCCCG
This sequence comes from Bradyrhizobium sp. CB3481, assembly GCF_029714305.1. Taxonomy (NCBI): domain Bacteria; kingdom Pseudomonadati; phylum Pseudomonadota; class Alphaproteobacteria; order Hyphomicrobiales; family Nitrobacteraceae; genus Bradyrhizobium; species Bradyrhizobium sp. CB3481. The sequence goes on along the minus strand of NZ_CP121647.1, from coordinate 747,327 downwards.
CTCCAGGCGAAACAGGCGCGGCCGCGGATTGCCGCCCTGCGGCTTCGGCGTCACCGTACCGATCTCGACAAAGCCGAAACCGAGCCGCAGCAGCGCATCCGGCACCTCCGCGCTCTTGTCGAAGCCCGCAGCCATGCCGATCGGGTTGGGAAAATTCAGGCCGAAAGCGCGCACCGCCAGCTTGTGGTCGTCGGCGCGCGGCTTGACCGGCGGCAGCAGCCGCAGACCTTGGATCGCCATGCGATGCGCGTCCTCCGGATCGAACCAGCGCAGCAGCGGCAGCGAAAAGGCGTCGAAGGCGCGGATCACGGCGCAAGCTCCGGAATATCGTGCGTGCCGTCGGACCGCGCGCGCAGGTCGAGAATATCGGTCACCGCGCCGAGATCGAGTTCGCCATAGAGATGCGGGAACAATTCGTCGTTGCGCGAGGGCTCCCAGCGCAGCGCATCGCCGAGCGCGTCGGCATCGACCGCGACGAGGAACAGGCCGGTCTGGCCGAAATAATGCTTTCGCGCCGTCTCCGCGACCTGGGCGGCGGTGGAGAAATGAATATAGCCGTCGCGCAGATCGTCCGCGCTGCCGCGATAGACGCCCTGCCGCTCGGCCTCGCGCCAGGCCGAGGCGGACGTGATTTTATAAATTGTACGCACGGCGTTCCGGACTTGTGTTTCTCTTGGTGTTTCCCGGAAATGGCCGGGTTGGGCGGCCGACCGTAAAGGCGGCAAGCCGCCAACTCAAGCGCTGCCGCGGCAGAGCCCAGCAGGAGATTTGCGCAAACCGGCCGGATCAGGCAATAATTCCTAGACCGCGTCGGGGAATTTCGATGGCCAGGCAGTCCAAGGCACACCGTATCCTGACCCACGGCCAGGTCTGGGCGGCGCTGGACCGGCTGGCGGAACGCGCCGGCATGTCGCCCTCCGGCCTTGCCAAGCGGGCCGGTCTCGACCCTACCACCTTCAACAAGTCCAAGCGCATCACCGCCGACGGACGCGAGCGCTGGCCTTCGACCGAATCGGTCTCGAAGGCGCTGGCCGCGACCAATTCATCGATCGATACTTTCGTGCAGTTGATCGGCGACGGCGCGCGCGGCCTGCAATCGGTGCCGCTGCTTGCGCTGGCGCAGGCCGGCAACGGCGGCCATTTCGACGAGCGCGGCTTTCCCGCCGGCAAGGGCTGGGAGGAGGCGGCGCTGCCTTCCGCCAGCGACGAGCATGCCTATGCGCTGGAGATATCGGGCGATTCGATGCGGCCGGCCTATCGCGACGGCGACATCATCGTGGTGTCGCCGGGCACGCCGATCCGGCGCGGCGACCGCGTGGTGCTCAAGACGTCGGACGGCGAAGTGTTGGTGAAGGAATTGAAGCGCCGCACCACCAGGACGCTGGAGCTGCAGTCGCTGAACCCGGCGCAGGCCGACCGCACGCTAGATGCCGACGACGTCGCCTGGATCGCCAGGATCGTATGGGCGAGCCAGTAGGATGGCGGCTTCGTGACCGACGTTCTCAGCGACCTGCTGCAACATTCCCTTCGCATCGTTCTGTGTGGGACCGCCGCCGGCACGACCTCCGCCGCCGAGCGGGCCTATTACGCGCACCCGCAGAACAAGTTCTGGAAGATCCTGCACGACACGCGGCTGACACCGGAGCAGCTAGCGCCGCGCCAATATCGCAGCCTGCTGCAACATGGGATCGGCCTGACGGATCTGGTGAAAATAGCCGCCGGGATGGACCGCGCCACGCTTCCGAGATTGTCGGCGGCGGACCGCGCGCGGCTGAACCGTGCGATCGCGACATTCCGTCCGCGCTTGCCGCGGTGTATGGGTCCCTGCGTTCGCAGGGACGACGGCGAGATACGACCAAAACTTACGTCGCGTAATCCGGCTCCTTGCGATCCAGCATCCGCTTCAACGCCGCGAAATGCCGCTCGGCCGGGGTTGGGCCCTTGTAGAGATGATCGTCCATATAATCGCGGCGGGTCTTTTCGACGACCGGTGTCGGCAATTGCTTCAGCTTCTGGCCGGTCCACATCGCGTAGATCTGCACCTGCGCCGCGCGCTCGACGTAATAGAGCTTGTCATAGGCCTCGGCGACGCTGGCGCCGACGGTGGTGATGCCGTGATTGGCCATGAACAGCACGGTCTTGTCGCCGATGACCTTGGCAAGCCGCGCGCCTTCGGCGGGATCGAGCGCCGGACCGGTATACTCGTCGTCATAGGCAATGGCGCCGGATAGACCGACCTCGGTCTGGCCGATCTCCTTGATGCGGGGATCTTCAAGCCGGGTCAGCGCGCTGGCATGCGGCATGTGGGTGTGAAACACCGCTTTCGCCTTCGGCAACGCCTTGTGGATCGGCGCGTGGATGCAAAAGCAGGAGCGCTCCACCTCGCCCTCGCCGGCCTTGACCTCGCCGTCGTCGATGCCGACCTCCATGAAGCAGGACGCGGTGACCTCGGACCAGTGCGTGCCGAACGGAATCTGGTAGTAGCGGTCGCTCTTGCCCGGCACGACGAAGGTCAGATGGTTGAAGATGCCTTCGGAAAATCCCTGGATGAAGGCCAGCCGGTGCGCGGCGGCAAGATCGATCCGCGTCTGCCATTCCTCGGCGCTGTATTCGCTGAGCGACTTCGGCGAAACCCTGAACTGCATCGGCACCCTCCCTGTTGTCGGTGTTTACGAATATTGTAGCCCAGTTTGGGGCCGGTATTGGTTGAAATTGGCGCGGGCCTACTATCTCGATTTGCGATGACGCGTTGCGAGAAATGATTGGCGGCAACCGCATCGGACGGAACGACGGAGCACTCGGAAGATGGCGCGCCGGGACACCGGAAACCGCACAAACTATTGGCAAAGCAAGCGCATTGCAGGGATGAGCCTGTTGCGAGCGGATTTTGCTGCCCATCAGTTCAGCCCGCACACCCATGACGCTTTTGTCATCGCCGTCACGGAGGGCGGCGGCGCCGAGATCAGCAGCCGGGGCATCATAGAGGCGGCCGGGCCCGCCACGCTGTTCGTTTCCAATCCGGAGGAGCGTCAGTCGGCGCGGATGGTGGAGGGCCAAAGATGGCGCTACCGCGCATTCTATCTGACCAATCCAGCGGTCGGCGCGATCGGCCAGAGCCTCTGCATCGAGGCTACGCCCTATTTCATGCGGAACATGATTGGAGATGCCGACCTCATCGAGCGATTTTGCCGCCTGCACCGCAGCCTCGAAAGCGGGCAAGACGATTTGCAGGCAGACGAGCTTGCGATCGATGCTTTCAGCACATTGTTCCAGCGACATGGCAGCGGCGGTGGCCGCCCGGAGCGGGCGCCGCAAAGCCGGGTCATCGTCCGCCGCGTGATCGAATTGATGCAGGCGCGCTATGCCGAAAATCTCGGCCTGGACGAACTCGCACGCGTCGCGGGGCTGACTAAATTTCAACTGATCGGGCTGTTCAAGAGCACCGTCGGGCTGACGCCGCACGCTCATCTGGTCCATGTCCGACTCAACGCCGCCTGCCGATTGCTGAAGCGCGGTGTTCCCCTCGCGGAATGCGCGCTGGCCGCAGGCTTTTGCGACCAGAGTGCGCTGACCCGGCATTTCAGGCGCTGCTACGCGATCACGCCGGCGCAGTTCGCCGCAGCGGCGCGGGCGCGATAAACGGTGCGCAATTTCAACCAATACCGGGATGTGAGGCTCCCCTTAGAGTTCCGCTATGACAAGTCAATCCGATCGCAAGAGTGTCGCTGTCGTCGGCCTGGGCAGCATCGGCGGCGTCGTCGCAGGTCTCTTGAGGGCCGCCGACCGGCACGATGTGATCGCCTGCGTCCGACGGCCGCTCAACCGCCTCACGGTCGAGCGGGCGGAATGCGCGGTCGAAGTGCAATTGGACGCCCTCACCGATCCGGCACAAGCCAAGCCGGTCGATTGGGTGTTGCTGTGCACCAAGGCACAGGACACGCCATCGAGCGCGCCTTGGTTGCAAAGACTGTGTGGGCCGGGCACGCATGTCGCCGTCCTGCAGAACGGCATCGGACATGCGGAGCGGTTGGCGCCGCTAGTCGGCGCCGCCACGGTCGTTCCGACCATTGTCTATTTCAATGGCGAGCGGTTGGCGCCGGATCGGGTGCGCTTTCGGCGTGTCACCGATCATGAATTGGCGGTCGCCGACGATGCAGACGGGCAAGCGTTCGAAGCCTTGCTCGGCGGCACGACGATGCGCGTGCTGCGCAGCGCCGATTTCACGACGCGCGCCTGGCGCAAGCTGTTGATCAACGCAGTGGCCAATCCGATCACCTCGCTTACCCTGCAGCGGCAGGCCGTGTTTCGCCGCGACGACATCAAGGCGCTGTGCCTCGCCATCCTCGAGGAAGCAGCGACTGTCGGCCGCGCCGACGGCGCGCGGTTGATGCCCGACGAGGCCGAGCTGAGCCTGGGGTCGCTTTTGACCTACCCCGCCGACGCCGGCACCTCGATGTATTTCGATCGGCTCGCCGGACGTCCGTTCGAGGCCGACGCCTTGACCGGCGCGATCGTCGCGGCCGGCGAACGGCACGGCGTGCCGGTGCCGCTGAACGGCCTCCTGCTGACCCTGCTGCGCGCCACCAGCGACGGCTTGCGCGACGATGCACGACGGGAGCAGGCGATGAGCGAACCGTGGGAACTGAACCGGCCGGCATTCGATCCGGCCGAGGTGAACGAGAGCAACTACACCAGTTACCCGGCGCCACACCGGGCCGCCAACCAGACCCGCTACAACCGCCGGCTTGGCGACCATGCCGGCCTGACAAATTTCGGCGTCACCTTGACCCGCATCATCCCGGGCGGCCAGTCCTCCTATCGCCACGCGCATTCGCGCCAGGACGAGTTCATCTTCGTTCTGGAGGGCGAGGTGGTGATGGAGACCAATGATGGAGCACAGGTGTTGAAGGCCGGCATGTGCGCCGGCTTCCCGGCCGGCTCCGGCGATGCGCACCGCTTCGTCAACCGCACCGACAAGGACGTGAAGCTTCTGGTGATCGGCGACCGCACCGCGAATGACGAGATCAGCTATCCCGACGTCGATATGCACGCCGTGCTCGGACCGGACGGCGTGTACAGCTTCACCACCAAGACGGGGGAGCCGCTGTAGGTGCCGTAGCGCGGATCACCCTGATATTTTCAGCTTCCGTTTGTCTTGGAATCGGATAATGCAAGGCTTTCATCCGATCGTTGGGGGATCAAATGGATCGCCGAAATATACTGAAAGCGCTGGTAGGGCTGGCGATGTGCCCGATATGCACGAGCACAGGCTTTGCCGCGGAGGGCGCGCACTGGAGTTATGAGGGCGCCGGTGGCCCGGCAAAATGGGGCGACCTCGACGCTGCCAACAAGGCCTGCTCGCTCGGCGCACAGCAATCGCCGATCGATATTACTGCCACCATCAAGTCCCAGCTTCCGGCACTGAAGATTGCCTGGGGCAAGACCACCGACACCATCGTCAACAACGGCCACACCATTCAGCTCAATTTCGCCGAGGGCTCCACGCTGAAGCTCGGCGACACCACCTACAAGCTCTTGCAGGTTCACTTCCACCGGCCGAGCGAACATCTCGTCGGCGGCAAGAATTTTCCGATGGAGGCGCATTTCGTGCATCGCGCCGATTCAGGTGGGCTGGCCGTGGTCGGCGTGTTGCTGACGGAAGGAAAGCCGAACGCAGCCTTTGCCAAAATCGTTGCCACGATGCCCGCCAAGGAAGGCCCGGCAGTGAAGGCGGATGCCGGCATCAACCCGAACGGCCTGCTGCCACAGAAGCTCAGCTACTACCGCTATCCGGGATCGCTGACGACGCCGCCCTGCTCGGAAGTGGTGGAATGGCTGGTGCTGACCACGCCGATGCCAGTTGCGGCCAGCGACGTGGCGGGGTTTGCGAAGCTCTATCCGATGAATGCGCGACCGGTGCAGAAGGACAATCGCCGCTACGTGCTGCAGTCGGTGTGAGCGGGCAAATTCTCTCCGTCGTCCCTGCGAACGCAGGGACCCATACAGCGTGATCTATCGATAAGGCAGGCTGGCAAACAGCTTCTGCAGACTACTGCGTTCGGTGGTTATGGGTCCCTGCGTTCGCAGGGACGACGCAGAAAGTCACGCACTCCGTGCCAACGCGCCGTCGATCATGTTCACGGCGTTCGCCACGCCATAGACCGCGACGAACGACCCGAAGCGTGGGCCCTTCTCCTGGCCGAGCAGCACCTGGTAGAGCATGTTGAACCAGTCGAGCGACACGCCGGGGCGGCCATCCTTGCCCTTCTTCACCTGATCCAGGAACGGCTCGCGGCGGCCTATCTCGTAGACGACGTTCTGGATGTCCTCCGCGCTCGCGCCCGCCGGCAATTGCGACAGCGCATCGCGCAGATCCTGCAGCGCGGCGCGCTCGCCGTCGGTCGGTTCGCGGAACTGCTTGGTCGGCGCCACGAAGTCGCGGTAGTAGTTGATAGCGTAGCCGACCATCGCATCGAGCTTCGGATGCGTCTGCGGTGTCACGCCCGGCCGATAGCGGCCGATGAAGCCCCACAGCGTCTCAGCGTTTTCGGCGTTCGACGACGACACCAGCGTCAGCAAGAGCTGGAACGTGACGGGCATGTCGGCCTTTGGCGGCATGCCGGAATGGATGTGCCAGACCGGATTGGCAAGCTGCTGCTTGGCATCCTGCCGCGTAAAGCCGTCGAGGAATTGCTGGTAGTCATCGACATTGCGCGGGATGACATCGAAGTACAGCCGCTTCGCCGCCTTCGGCTCGCGATACATGAACAGCGACAGCGATTCCGGCGAGGCATAGCGTAGCCATTCGTCGATGGTGAGGCCGTTGCCCTTGGACTTCGAGATCTTCTGGCCTTTCTCGTCGAGGAACAGTTCGTAGTTGAACCCTTCCGGCGGCGTGCCGCCGAGCGCCGAGCAGATCTTGCCTGAGAGCTTGACCGAGTCGATCAGGTCCTTGCCGGCCATTTCATAGTCGACGCCGAGCGCGAACCAGCGCATCGCCCAGTCCGGCTTCCACTGCAGCTTGCAATGCCCGCCGGTCACGGGGACCGTGACGCTCTCCTTTGTGTCGGGGTCTTCGTACGAGATCGTCCCTGCCTTGGCGTCATGCGCAGTGACGGGCACGTACAGCACCATCCCAGTGCGCGGACAGATCGGGAGGAATGGCGAATAGCTCGCGGCGCGTTCCTCGCGCAGCGACGGCAGCATGATCTTCATCACCGCATCGAGCCGCTCCAGCATGCGCAGCAGCGCAGCGTCGAACCGGCCTGAGGTGTAGTAGTCGGTCGAAGAGGCGAATTCGTAGTCAAACCCAAAGGTGTCGAGGAAGGCGCGCAGCCGCGCATTGTTGTGCGCGCCGAAGCTGTCATGGGTGCCGAACGGGTCGGGCACACGCGTCAGCGGCCGGCCGAGATGCTGCTCCAGCAGTTCCTTGTTCGGTACGTTGTCCGGCACCTTGCGCAGGCCGTCCATATCGTCGGAGAACGCCAAGAGCCGCGTCTTGATCTTGTCCTCGGTGAGCACGCGGAAGGCATGGCGCACCATGGTGGTGCGCGCGACCTCGCCGAAGGTGCCGATATGCGGCAGGCCGGACGGACCGTAGCCGGTCTCGAACAGCACCTCGTCCTTCGGGCTTTTCTTCAGCCGCGCGACAATGGCCTTGGCCTGCTCGAATGGCCAGGCGTTGGATTGTTCGGCGAGCGCACGCAGGTCGCTCGGGCTGGAGGCAAGGTCGATAACGGGCATTTTTAAAGGCTCTCTTCGGGGCCGGGAAACGGCCGGTTATAGCCGTCATTGCCAGCGAAGCGAAGCAATCCATTTCACGGTTTGCTGAGGCATGGATTGCTTCCTCGCCCCGCTCCTCGCAATGACGGGAGGTGTCAAAACGGACTGATCGAAAAATACCGCAACCACAGATCGGTGAAGCGGCCTTTTTCCCAGAGCCGGAACAGCGCCCAGTTCAGCGAGGTCCGCAAGAGATCGTTGCCCTTGCGGACGGCGATGCCGATGCCCTCGCCGAAATAGCGGCTCTCGACAAAGGGCCCGCCCGAGAAGGCGCAGCATTCGCCGGAATCGGTGCCATTGATCCAGAACGCCAGCGAGATCGCGTCGCCAAAGATGAAGTCGACCTCGCTGCGCCGGAGCGCCAGCCGCAGCGCATCGTCGTTCGGATAGGACTTGATCTCGGCGTCGGTGAACATCGCCTTCAGATAGGCCTCGTGCGAGGTGCCGGCGATGACGCCGACCTTCTTGCCTTCGAGATATTCGGGGCGGACCTCCGGCATGACGGCCTCGCGCCGCGACACGAAGCGGGCTGGGGCGCGGTAGTAGGGGTCGGTGAAATCGAGCCGGGCGCGCAGCGCCGGCGTCACCGCCATCGAGGCGATGATGGCGTCGCCCCGGTTGCTGGTGATGGCGTCGACCAACGTCTCGAACCGGCGCATCTGGATGGTGCAGGAGATCTTGATCTCGTCACAAAGCGCCCGCGCCAGATCGACATTGAAGCCGGCGGGATTGCCGTCGGCGCCGGTGAAGTTGAACGGCGGGTAATCGGTCTCGGTCAAAAACCGGATCACCGTCAGGCGCGACATGTCGGGCCGGTCCGGGCGCCGCCGCGGGTCCCAGAAGCCGGGCACCGCCTGCGGGGCCGCCTCCACCGCCGGGCGGGGCGGGGTCTGGGCCTGCACTGTAACGCCGCCGGCCATCACCAATGCGGACGCAAGCAATAGGCCGGCCAGCCAGGCGCGGCACGTACGGCGCAGTCTTGCAATGGTTAACGGGGCGGTAAGATATGACATCGTTGGCAAACTAGCGGAAATTTCATGGCCTTATAGACCATCCGGCCCGCGATGCGAGGGCCGTTTTCGACCTTCAGCTGGGCTGCCAGCCCGCTCAGAGATACCGTTTCAAATCCTTGGCGGCTTCTTCCGGCGTCCGTTTGAGGTTGAACGGCGCGACGAAGTGGCCGTCGCGGTCCATCAAATAGATGAGCGCGGTGTGATCCATGGTGTAGTCGCCGTCCTTGAGCGGGACTTTCCGCGCATAGACCCGGTAGGCCGACAGCACCTTGGCGACGTCAGCCGGATCGCCGGTCAGCCCCTTCAGATGCGGATCGAAGCTGGACAGATAGTCCTTCATCGCCGCGGCGGTGTCGCGCTCGGGATCGACCGAGACGAACCAGGCATTCACCTTGTCGGCATCACTGCCCATCGCCTTGAGGACTTCGGAAATCTCGAACAGCGAGGTCGGGCAGACGTCCGGGCAATGGGTGAAGCCGAAGAAGATCAGCGTCGGCTTGCCCTTCAGGTTCTGCTCGCTGACGGTTTGGCCGGCCTGGTCGACCAGTTGGAACGGCCCGCCGATCGCCGCCGGCGCCGTGACGGTTTTCAGACTGCCCATGGCCCACATCATGACCAGCAGCCCGACCGCGAGGCTGCCGATAAAGGCAGCGAAAATCACCAGCGGGCGAATGGCTCGGTCCATATGTGGAATTCCTCTTACCCGATCAGAAGCAGGCCGAGATGCCGGCGGCGATCATTTCGAAAAACACGGTGGTGCCGTATTGGAACCACAATGCGGCCGCGCCGAGCGCGACCAACGTCCCGAGCCCGGCGGCGCCCCAGGCAATCGTCGTCGCCACCCCGCTCTGCTGCCGGGCGTCCGTCATCATGTCCTGTCGGTTGGAAATCGGCTCAACCATGAACTTGAGATAGGGCCAGTTCCGGAGGCAGGCAAGCGGAATGGCCTCACCGGACATCACGTCCTGCGGAGAATGCCGGCGAAGTGTGCACCAAAAGCAAATGGCCGGGACGAGCCCGGCCACGACGTCAGCTTGCTTGGCACGCTTAGCGAGACGCCGGCTTGTTGGTGGAGGCCTGGGCGTCAAGGTAGCAGGGCTTGTACATCGCCTGCAGTTGCTTGCCGCGCAGGAAGATCATCCGCGGGGTCAGCCCGCCGCGCGCCGCAATCCATCTGCGCACCGGCGGCGGGTACATCGAATAGAGCATCTGGGTCGCCTCGGCATTGGTGACGGCGCGGCCGTTGGCGCCGAAGTCCCAGGCGGCGTGGAAGCCGAGATTGGCGTGCGAGGTAACGCAGATCCGGTCATGGGGAACCGCGCCGAGCACGATGGTGCAGGCCGAGGCGCACAGGCCATCGATGATGACGGTTTCGCCTGAGGTTCGCAGGCCCTGGTACTTGTCGACATAGGTGCCGATCCGCCCGCCGCGATCATCGGCTATTCGCACTACGGCTTGGCTTGCCCCTACCCCCGCCAACAGCAGCACAGCGGCAAGCAAACCCGTCAGCAGCTTCATCATCCCAGCCCCAGTCGCAAGTGTCGAAACCGAATCTGATTGTCTTAGTGATGCAAGACGGACGTAGCGTCGTTTGTGATCGTGATTTTGTCTAGGCAGCCACAGCAGGTCAAAACAAATTCAAATTAAGTGTTGCTTGGCCGCTGCACCCTCCGCGCGTAAAGGTCCCAAACTGGAACAAGCGACTCTCACTGAGGTGGCGATGCAGCCACAGGCAAGACCCCGCTTGCCCGTTGACCGCACATGAAGCCGCGGGCTTGAATCAAAACCGGCACGGGGGAGAAAACGATGACCGAGGTCACAGACGTAATCGTGGTCGGCGCCGGACTGGCGGGACTGGTGGCGGCAACGGAGATCGCAGACGCCGGCAAACGCGTCGTCGTCGTCGACCAAGAAGGCGAGCAAAGCCTTGGCGGGCAAGCCTTTTGGTCGTTCGGCGGATTGTTTCTGGTCGATAGTCCCGAGCAGCGCCGACTAGGCATTAAGGATTCCTACGATCTCGCGCTGCAGGACTGGATGGGCACCGCGGGCTTCGACCGCGACGACGACCATTGGCCAAAGCGATGGGCAGAAGCCTATGTCGCTTTTGCCGCTGGCGACAAGCGGGATTGGCTGCGCGCGATGGGTCACCGTATTTTTCCGGTGGTCGGCTGGGCCGAGCGCGGCGGCTATGACGCGATGGGCCACGGCAATTCGGTGCCGCGCTTTCATGTCACCTGGGGCACTGGTCCCGGCCTCGTCGAGCCGTTCGAACGGCGCGCACGCGAAGCGCAAAGAAACGGCTTGTTAACGTTTAGATTCCGCCACCGCGTCGACACACTCATGATGACGAACGGCGCGGTCGACGGCGTCAGCGGGGCAGTTCTCGAAGCCGACAGCGTCGAGCGCGGCAAGAGTTCGTCGCGAAAGGTGGTCGGCGACTTCACGTTGCGCGCACAGGTGGTGATCGTCGCCTCCGGCGGCATCGGCGGCAACCACGATCTGGTTCGGCAGAACTGGCCGACGCGGCTCGGCGCACCACCGCGCTTCATGATCTCCGGCGTGCCCGAACATGTCGACGGCCGCATGATCGGCATCACCGAGGCCGCCGGGGCGCGGCTGATCAACCGCGACCGGATGTGGCACTACGTCGAGGGCATCCAGAACTGGAACCCGATCTGGCCGCGCCATGGCATCCGCATCCTGCCCGGCCCGTCCTCGATGTGGTTCGACGCCACCGGCAAGCGCCTGCCCGCGCCGCTGTTCCCAGGCTCCGACACGCTCGGCCAGCTGCAATACATCATGTCGACCGGCTACGATTATTCCTGGTTCATCCTGACCCAGAGCATCATCAAGAAGGAGTTCGCGCTCTCCGGCTCCGAACAGAATCCCGACCTCACCGGCAAGAGCTGGCGGATGACGATCAAGCGCGCCACCAACAAGGGTGCGCCGGCGCCGGTGGAAGCGTTCAAGCAGAACGGCGCCGACTTCATCGTGCGCGACAACCTCGCCGACCTCGTCAGCGCGATGAATGCCCTCGCCGGCAACGACCTGCTGAGCCACGATCACATCAAAGCGCAGATCGAAGCGCGCGACCGCGAGATCGCAAACCCCTATGTCAAGGACGCGCAGGTCATGAACCTGCACAATGCACGGCGCTATATCGGCGACAAGTTGATCCGCACCGCACGGCCGCACAGAATTCTCGATCCCGCACACGGCCCGCTGATCGCAGTGAAGCTCAACATCCTCACCCGCAAGACCTTGGGCGGCTTCGAGACCGATCTCGACTCGCGCGTGTTCGGCACCAACCGCGAGATCATCAGCGGGCTGTATGCCGCAGGCGAAGCCGCCGGCTTCGGCGGCGGCGGCGTGCATGGCTACCGCTCGCTCGAAGGCACCTTCCTCGGCGGCTGCCTGTTCTCGGGCCGGAATGCGGGGCGCGCGGCGGCGAAGGCTGTCGGCTAAGCAATGCATCGGTGCAATCGATGCAAATAACGCAGTGGCGCGCAGGACACGGGCACGCTAAGACACCGCCGCCCCCTATCAGGAGAACAATATGACCATCCAGCGCTTCGAAACCGGACCTCGCATGAGCCAGGTCGTCGTCCACGGCAACACCGTCTATCTCGCGGGCGTCGTCGCCGGCACGGCGGCAGGCAAGAGCGTGACCGAACAGACGCAGGATATCCTCTCGATCATCGACGGCCACCTCGCCAAGGCCGGCACCGACAAGTCGAAGCTGCTGTCGGCCACGATCTACATCACCGACATGAAGACCTTCGGCGAAATGAACGCCGTGTGGGACGGCTGGGTCTCGGCCGGCAACACGCCGGCGCGCGCCACCGTCGAGGCCAAGCTCGCAGCGCCGCAGTACAATGTCGAGATCATGGTGGTCGCGGCGAAGTAACGCGATCCGCCGCAACGAACACCGCCCCGGATTGCCAGCGCAGTCCGGGGCCTTTTGTTTGCACCTCACGCGCGGATCTTGACGCCGGCGACGTCGCCGATATCGGCCTGAAGCCAGCGCGCGATCCGGCGCCAGGAATGGCTCAGGACATTTCGCCCCATGAACAGGCTGAGGTGGCCGCACGGCTCGCAGGCGCGTTCCAGCCATGACGGCTGCGTGCCGAGCAGCCGCACTGTTGCGAGCGCCTGATCGCGGGGGACGACGATATCGTCCTCTCCTGCGAGCACGAAGACCGGCACGCGCAGCTCCGCGGGATCGCTCCTGCGGCCGAGCGCGACAAAGCGGCCCTTCGCGATCTGGTTCTGCCGGAAAATTCGCTCGGTGACGTCGAGATAATAGGTGCCCGGCAGATCCAGCGTCGCGCGGTCCCAACACATGAAACGCTCCAGCAACTGCGCCTCATCCGATCCATCGCCGAGCTTTCGTTGCAGCACGGCCTCTACGTCCTGCGGGCTGAACGGCATGTTCCAGATCCGCAGCATATGTTCGCCGCTGACGATGCCCTCGCCTTGCTGCACCATCTGCGCGAAAGCGGCTGGCGGCAGCGCGGTTACCATCTTCGACAGCTCTGAGGGCGTGGAGACATCGACCGGGGCGCCGGCCAGCACGAGCCGCCGCACCTTGTCCGGAAAGCGCGCGGCATAGACCAGCGACAGCCATCCACCCTGACACAGGCCGATGAGATCGACCGGCGCGCCGATCTCGTCGATCGCCACGTTGAGATCGGCAAGATAATTGTCGATCGAGAGAAAGCGCATGTCCGGCGTCGCCGAGCACCAGTCGGTGACATAGATGCGGTTCACGCCGCCCTTCTGTAGCGCCTCGACCAAGCTATGGCCGGGCGCGAAGTCGGCAACGAGCGCGCCATGCAACGCGTAGGGCGCGCAGACGAGAACCGGCTGCGCCGAACCTGCTTTGGAAAACTCGCGCAATCCCATCGTTGGAAGCTGCAGCGCCACCGCATTCGGCGTGGTCCAGGCCAACGGCTTCCGTTCCGGCGCGGAGGAAGGCGCGGGCTTCTGATCGGCGAACCATTGGCTGTAGGCGTTCAGCGCCAATCGTGTCGCTTCGAATGGCCATAGCCATGCCTGCTGCGCCCAGTCGGCGTTCGCATGCGGCTTCGGCGTCCTGGTTTCTTCTGCCATCGATCACCCGGCGACGAGGAGGACGGCGCGAGTGCACCCCCAACTGACGAGATCGAGTTCGTGCTTTTACGCCAGATCGGGCTCTGGGCACAGCCCGATCGTTGCCGCGGTGCAACCACCGCCGCACCGTTCGTCCGCTACGCTGCGCGTGCCGTGCTCCCCTCCGCCTCGATCCGCCGCGCCAGCAGCCAGCGGAAATAGGTCAGCGCTGCATCCGCACCGATGGCGAGCAGTTGATAGTTCGGATCGGCATCGAACACCTTCTGCTGTGCCTCGATGATCGCGAGATCCTCGTGGAAAGCCTCTACCAGGCTGTTGCGCAGCGACAGCGCGATGTTCGGGTTGTCGAGATCGTAATCGTGCAGATAGTTCCAGAAGAAATGCGTCGTGCTGCGCGTCTCCGGCGTCATGAATTGCGCGTTGCGGTATTGCCGCGTGCCCGGCACCTGCACGCCCTTTTCGGCGCCCTGGCCGGCCGGCGCGAACATGGTGTCGAGCAGGAAGATGCCTGGGATCAGCATGCGGCCGATATTGCGGCGGTCGACCTTGTCGTTCCGGTTCGGGATCACCTTGCAATGATAGGGCGGCGGATCGGCGCTCATGTGCCAGCGCTCGACGCGAAAACCGTCGTCGAGTTTCTCGATCGCCACCGGCTTGGTCTTGTAGGCGTATTCCTCGGAGCCACCGAGCGTATGCGTATGCACGAAGGCGAGATGGGCGAAGTCGCTCAAATTGTCGACGATCAACAGCCAGTTGGCTTTGTAATGCATGTAGCCGGGCAGGCCGCGCCACTTGGGATCGGCGAGCGGCGGATAGTCCACGATGAGATTGGGATCGGCCTTTTCGGCGTCACCCATCCAGATCCAGATCAGATTGTAGCGCTCGACCACGGGATAGCTGCGCACGCCGAGCTTTGCCGGAATGATATCCTGCCCCGGAATCTGGATGCACTTGCCGCCCGGCTCGAACTTCATGCCGTGATACATGCAGCGGATGTCGTCGCCTTCGATGCGGCCCATCGATAGCGGCGCCGCGCGATGGCAGCAGCGGTCGTCAAGCGCCACCACCCTGCCGCTCGCGCCGCGGTAGATCACGACAGGTTTTTCCAGGATCGTACGCGCCAGTTTCCTGCCGTCGATCAGCTCGTGATTCCAGGCCGCGACGTACCAGCAATTGCGCAGAAAGATGCCGTCATCGGACATGCCGTTCCTCCCTCTGTGTTTTGCGCGTGGCGCTTATTTTGTGTCATGTTCTAGGGCATCGGCAGTTCGGCGGATATCCTTAAAACCCTGGACACACCGTCCCGCCATATGGACGATTGCCCCGATGGACTGGCGCGATTGGGAGCTGTTTTGCGAGGTGGTGCAGCATGGCGGCTTCAGCGCCGCCGCGCGTGTGCTCGGCTATCCCAAGTCGAGCCTCAGTGCTGCAGTGCAGCGGCTGGAGGCCAATCTGGGCCTGCGGTTGATCGAGCGCACCACGCGTCATCTGCGCCTGACCGATGCCGGCGAGACCATCTATCAACGGGTCAGGCCGCTGTTCGCGGCCTTGCACGATACGCATGGCGAAGCATTGGCGATGAGCAGCGCCATATCGGGCACGCTGCGCATCAAGTCGCCTTACGAGTTCGGCGCGCATCATGCCGGGCCTGTCGCGATCGAGCTGATGGACCGCTACCCTGACCTCGCGATCCGGATCGACGTCGAGCATGAGATCGTCAGCCCCGTCGCCGAAAACTACGACATCGTGTTCGCGATGCTGGAACAGCCTTTGCCATCGACCGGCATCGTGATCCGAAAGGTATCGTCGCTGGAACGCGGCCTCTACGCCGCGCCCGAGCTGCTGGAAAAATCAGGCGAGCCGCGCACGTTGGAAGAACTCGCGCGACTTCCGATGCTGACCGGCCCCAACGATGCGCCTTGGGCGCTGACCACGCCGGCTGGCATCACCGAGCACCTTGCGGTCCAGAACGCGCGGCTGGTGAGTTCGAATGCCGACATCCGGTTGCAGGTGGCGCTCGCCGGGCTCGGGGTGCTCCGGGTGACGGCGAGCTTCACCGATGCGGCAATTCGCGCCGGATTGCTGCGGCGGATCCTTCCCGATCATGTCTGCGAACCGCTCAACGTTCACGCGTTGCTGCCGGCCCGGCAATTCGTTCCGGCCAAGGTGCGATGCTTCCTCGATGCGCTGGATGCCCGTGGCCGCGGCAACGAGGCCGAAGACAGGTAACATCGAAATCCTTGGCCTCCGAGGTCAAATCTTGACCTCCAAGGTAATCGATCGGCCGGCGCGAACCTTCGATAGTGCATCCAGCCGATCCATCCGGCACCATCGAAGGAGAGCAACATGACCGATCACACGACCATCGCGAACCGCTACATCGATTTGTGGAACGAGCGCGCCCCGCAGCGCCGCCGCGAGATCCTGGCGGCGAACTGGACCTCGGACGCCAGATATGTCGACCCCTTGATGAGCGGCGACGGCCACGACGGCGTCGACGCGCTGATCGCGGGCGTGCAGCAGCGCTTTCCGGATTTCAGTTTCAAGCTGATCGGGGAGCCCAACGGTTTTGGCGACCACGTCCGCTTCTCCTGGGGCCTCGGCCCCGACGGCGGCGACAGCCCGATCAAAGGCACGGATTTCGCCGTGCTGAGCGACGGCCGCATCCGCAACGTGACCGGGTTCCTGGATCAGGTGCCGGCGGGGTAACCGATATGTAGGGTGGGTTAGCGTAAGCGTAACCCACCGATTTCTTGGCGAGATGGTGGGTTACGGCTTCGCCTGACCCACCCTACGCGGCCGAAATTTTTTCAGGAACCTATCCGCCCCTGCCGCATCCAATGTCAATATCCTGTTATTGGTGACCATCATGCGTCAGGCCCACATACCCAACATCGCGCCCCTCGACAGCGGCGACGCCGAGCTGGTGCGCCGCGCCCTCGCCCGCGACGAGGCCGCCGTACGCGCCATCATGCAGGCGAACAACCGCCGGCTCTATCGCCTCGCCCGCGGCATCCTGCGCAATGATGCCGAGGCCGAGGATGTGGTGCAGGAAGCCTATGTCCGCGCCTTCACGCATCTGGAAAGCTTTCGCGGCGATTCCAGCCTGTCGACCTGGCTGTCGCGGATTGCGATGAACGAGGCGCTCGGCCGGCTGCGCCGCGCTCGGCCGTCCGTGGACCTCGACGCGCTGCCGCCGGGCAAGCTCGAAGCCGAGATCATCCCCTTCCCTCTTGCCGCGTCTGACGATCCGGAAAGATCCATGGCCCAACGTGAAATTCAAGCCGTTGTCGAGCATGCCGTCGATGAACTGCCGGAGGCGTTCCGTCTTGTCTTCATCACCCGCGTGATCGAGGGGATGAATGTGGAGGAGACCGCCGAGATTCTCGACCTGAAGCCGGAGACGGTGAAGAGCCGATTACACCGCGCCCGCACCATGCTGCGCGATATCGTCGAGCAGAAGATCGGCCCGGTGGTGATGGAAGCGTTCCCGTTTGCCGGCAGGCGATGTGAGCGGCTGACGGATGTGGTGCTGAAACGGTTGGGGTATTAGCGCCGGCTCGAGTGGGGCTTTCATCCTTCGAGACGCTTGCTTCGCAAGCTCCTCAGGATGAGGGCTACTGGTAATCCTCATGGTGAGGAGCGCGGCGGAGCCGCGCGTCTCGAACCATGCAGGCCCCGCCGCTGCAACCTGCAACCAACGTAGATTTCCCGGAACCTCTGCCTACTTCCACCATCCAACACCTGTGCATCAACAACGCGCGGCCCGCCGCGCCACAGGAGTGTCAGACATGTTCATTCGATTGAGCGCGGCGATTGCCGCGTTGAGCCTGCTCGGCAGCGCCGCGCTGGCGCAGGGCGCAAAGCCCACCGATCCACAGATCGCGCATATCGCCTATACCGCCGGGGTGATCGACATCAACGCAGCCAAACAGGCGATCGCCAAAGCCAGCAATAAGGACGTCAAGTCGTTCGCGGAAGACATGGTGCGCGACCACGAGGCGGTAAACAAGCAGGCGCTCGACCTCGTCAAGAAGCTGAAGGTGACGCCGGAGGACAACGACACCAGCAAGACGCTGTCCAAGCAGGCCACCGAGAAGCTCGCCGAGCTCGACAAGCTGAAGGGCGCCGAATACGACAAGGCCTATGTCGCCAACGAGGTGGCCTACCACAAGGCCGTCAACGGCGCGCTGGAGACGCAGCTGATTCCATCCGCCAGCAATGCCGAGCTGAAGAGCCTGCTGCAGACCGGCCTGAAGATTTTTCAGGGCCACCAGCAGCACGCCGAACAAGTCGCCGCCAAGCTGAAGTAGGGAGACCACGATGCGCCGGGAATGCTATCTGCCGGTCATGGCCGCACTGCTGTTCGGCGCGGTGGCGATCCCGGCGCAGGCGGCGACGATCCAGATCACAGCGGCCGATATGGTGTTCGCGCCATCAGAGGTTTCCGCCAAGCTCGGCGATACCGTCGAATGGATCAACAAGGACGTTCTCGTGCACACCGCGACTGCGCGCAACGGCGACTTCGACGTGATGATGCCGGCGAAGAAGACGGTGACGTCCGTGCTGAAAAAGGCCGGCACAATCGAATATTACTGCCGCTTTCATCCGAACATGAAGGCGGTGCTGACGATCGCACCGTAGCCGTCGTTCCGAGGTGGGCGACTCAGGCCGCCCGCACCGAGCTGAGGAACTTGCCGACTTCGCGCTTGAGCCGCTCGCTTTCGCCGGACAGTGACTTCGCTGCGCCGAGCACCTGGGCCGAGGCGGACCCGGTCTCGCTGGCGCCGCGCTGCACATCGGCGATGTTGGAGGAGACCTGCTGCGTGCCGTTCGCGGCCTGCTGCACGTTGCGGGAAATTTCCTGCGTCGCCGCGCCCTGCTCCTCGACCGCGGCCGCGATCGTCGAAGCGATCTCCGACATCCGCCCGATCGTGTCGCCGATCTCCTTGATCGCCGCGACCGATTCCTGCGTCGCCGCCTGGATGCCCGCGATCTGCTGGCTGATCTCGCCGGTTGCTTTCGCGGTCTGTTCGGCGAGCGCCTTCACCTCAGAAGCCACCACGGCAAAGCCACGGCCCGCTTCGCCGGCCCGCGCCGCCTCGATGGTGGCATTCAGCGCCAACAGGTTGGTCTGGCCGGCGATGGTGTTGATCAATTCCACGACGTCGCCGATCCGGGTGGCGGCCCTGGCGAGCTCGGCGACGCGGTCGTTGGTCTTCTGCGCCTGCTCCACCGCCTCGCCGGCGATTCTAGCGGAGCCCTGAACCTGGCGGCTGATCTCGTTGACCGAGGACGCCATCTGTTCGGTGGCTGAGGCGACCGATTGCACATTGGTGGAGGCTTCCTCCGACGCCGATGCGACCACGCCGGTCAGCTCCTCCGCGCGCTCGGCGGTCGCCGTCAGCGTGCCGGCGGAGGCTTCCAGCTCGGTCGAGGCCTGCGACACGACCTCGACGATCTCGCCGATCATCGCCTCGAAATCACTGGTGATCCGGTCGACACGCTGGCCGCGCTGGATCTTGGCATCCGCTTCGACCGCAGCGGCCTCGTCAGCGGCCTTCTTGGCGATCAGGGCGTCCTTGAACACCTGCAGCGAGCCGGCCATCGCGCCGATTTCATCGGAGCGGCCAATGGTCGGGATGGTAACGTCATGCCGGCCGGCGGCAAGTTCGCCCACGACATCGGTCAGGTTAGCCAGCGGTGTGATCACGCGCCGCCGCAGCATCAGCGTAACGCCACCGAGCACACCGAGCAGCGCTAGCACGGCCACCCCCGCCAGCGCCAACATGGTCAGCGCGCCATCGCGCGCCGCACCCGCACGCTCGGCAGCCTCGTTAAGCGCCGCATCGCGCACCGCGAAGAACGCCTGCACCGCCGGCACGATCGCATTGGCCAGTTGATCGGCGTTGATGGCATAGTTGCCGTCTGCGCGCGCTGTCGCCATCTCCTTGTCCAGCCATGGCGCGGCCTTGCCGAAATAGCCCTCGATGGCATCGTGCATCGCCTTGGCAAGCCGCGGCGGACTGCCGATCTGGTCGACCCCGGCCTCGATCCGTTCGCGGTCGAGATCGACGCGGCCCTGGGCACGGTCGGTGATGGATATTTCAGCCGCCGTCAGCGGCCGGCGCGTGCTGATCGCAAGCGACATGGTGGCGGCGCGGCCGCCCGCCGAGATGCGCAGATCCTGCGCGGTGCGGGCAACATTGAGTAGCGCGGTCAGCGAGGCATCCGCCATCGCCACCTGGTTTTCCAATCGGTTCAAAAGCGGTTCGAGAATTCCGACCACCGCGGCAATGCCCGGCAGGAAGCCCTTGATCGCGGCCGGATCGCGCGCGCTCATCGGCACGGTCAGCGCGCGATCGCTGGCCGCGCGAACTTCGTCGAGCTTGGCTGCCGCCTGGTTGAGGCCCTGGACAATCGCAGCGCCGTCATTGAGCGCGCCGACCACCGTCCGCGCCTTTGCGAAGGCTGCATCGGCCGCCTGCACGGCCTTCGCCACCACCTCGAATTGGGCCGGCGTCGCGGCCTCTTCCCGGAATAGCGGCCCAACATAGGGCGCACGATAGCCCGCGACCTGCTGGCCGACCGCCAGCACCGCGCCATAGGCCTCGACGGTCTTGATCGCCTCGCTCTTGCCGGCGAAGGTTCGGTACTGCGGGACAAGGACACCGGCACCGAGGATGACCGCGAGGACCGTTACCGAAAGCATCGACAGCGCAAAGAGCCGGCCAATTCGCATGTTGTGATTCCGCTGGGTTAAGCTGCGGTCAACGTGCGCAGAACTCGGCTAAGGCAGCCTTAATGCAGACGGCCGCGAACGACGATGCGAGACCCGTAGAACTACTGTGTTAGGCGATCAGGATCGCCGCAGGATCATCGCCAATCGCACCGCGACGCCAGCCTGCCACAGCGGATAGAGGAATGCGATCTTGTCGAGGCCAAGCGCG
Organism: Bradyrhizobium sp. CB3481; assembly: GCF_029714305.1. Classification (NCBI taxonomy): domain Bacteria; kingdom Pseudomonadati; phylum Pseudomonadota; class Alphaproteobacteria; order Hyphomicrobiales; family Nitrobacteraceae; genus Bradyrhizobium; species Bradyrhizobium sp. CB3481. The sequence continues at coordinate 726,470 of NZ_CP121647.1, read as the reverse complement.
TCGTCGAGCGCGAGCAGCGTGCCGAGGAGTGAGCCGGTGATCAGCATCGGCCACCACGCCGCGGCCTGTCGCGGCCCCGCCGGCAATAGTGCGATCCCGAACGCCATCACGGCCGTACCGACCAGACCGCCGGTCAGGCCGGCAAGCAGATAGCGCATCGCGCGCGGCGCATCGCCGGTATTGCCCTCGACGAGGATCGCAGCATCCACCGCGCAGACGAAAGCGACCATCGTGACGATGGCAGCAATCAGCGCCGCCCAAGACGCATTGCGGCTGAAGCGCCGAACCAGCACGAACACGAGCACCGCGAACGGCAGCGCAATCAATGCGAGTCGAAACTGAACCAGGGGAAACCGGCCGTTGGTGCCGACGATGTTCTCGACCAACGCGGGCAGCCACGTCGTGAAAATGCCCGATACGAGCCCGCCGGCAGCGACCATCAAGAGATTGTTACGCGAGATGGCAGCGGAAGTGATCGCCTGGGTCAACGCTCACCTCGCTGGAGGAACTGGAGCGGGCGAAGGGAATCGAACCCTCGTATGCAGCTTGGGAAGCTGCCGTTCTACCATTGAACTACGCCCGCGAGGTTGCGCCTGATGATTTAGCCGACCTCGCGCCATCCGCCAAGCTATTCCGTGAGCCGCCTCGCTTCACTGTTAACTTCCCGCAAAATTCCAGATGCGGCTGCGCACGCCGGTGCTATGATCGGTTTTCGGGGCAGGTAGCGTATGGCGGAGCGCGGCTACAGCATTTTCGACACGGGGATCGGCCGCTGCGCCATCGCATGGAGCCCGGCAGGCATCATCGGCGTGCAACTCCCCGAAATGCGCGAGATCGACACGCGGCGGCGGCTCTACCAGCTTTATCCTGACGCCCGCGAGCTTGCCCCGCCTGCGAATACCCAGGCCGCGATCGACGGCATCACGGCGCTGTCGCGCGGCATGGTCTGTGATTTCGCCGATGTAGCCCTCGACATGACCGGCATTCCCACCTTCAACCAGCGCGTCTATGCCTATGTGCGCACGATCCCGCGCGGCGAGACACGGACCTATGCGGAAGTGGCTGCCGGCGTGCGCGCTTCGGGGGCTACCCGTTCGGTGGCGCAGGCGATCGCCCGCAACCCCTTCATGATCATCGTGCCGTGCCATCGCGTGCTCGAAGCCGGCAACTACGCCGACAAGATCTCAGCCTTCGGCGGAGCCATCTCGAAGCGGCGGCTGCTGTCGATCGAGGGCACCAGCCGGATGCCCGGCAAGACGCTATTCGACGTGCTGCTGCCGGTTGCGCCGCCCCGCCCGCATCCTTAAGTAGGCGGGATGATCGCGACCACGCTGCTTGAACGCAAATCCGTATCCGTCTTCAATTTTCGCTGCACCGCGGGACCGGGCGACAAGCCGTTCGCGGAGCAGCATGGCGGCTATTCGATCTCCTATGTTCGCAAGGGCAGTTTCGGCCTGCGCAGCCGTGGCAAATGCAGCGAGCTGGTGGTGGGATCGGTGCTGGTCGGCCATCCCGGCGACGAATATACCTGCACCCACGAGCACGTCTGCGGCGACGAATGCCTGTCGTTCTTCTTTGCCCCTGAACTGGTGGAGACGATCGGCAACAGCAGGGCGCCCTGGCAGATCGGCTCCGCACCGCCGCTGCCGGAGATCGTCGTGCTCGGCGAGCTGGCCCAATCGGCAGCAGATGGCAGCAGCGACATCGGCCTCGACGAGATCGGCCAAGTGCTGGCGAGTCGCCTCGTCGGACTAGTGTCCGGCAAGCCCCGTCAATCCGGCCACGATGCGGCGCGTGACCGCCGCCGCGCGGTAGAAACCGCGCTGTGGATCGACGCCAATTCGCACAAGCCGATCAACCTGGAAGATGCCGCCGCGGAGGCCGGGATCAGCCCGTTCCATTTCCTGCGGCTGTTCTCGCAGGCGCTCGGCATCACGCCGCATCAATATCTGGTGCGCTCGCGGCTGCGCCACGCCGCCCGGCGCCTGGTCGACGACGACAGCACGATCACCGACATCGCCTATGACGTCGGCTTCGCCGACCTCTCCAATTTCGTGCGCACGTTCCATCGCGCCGCCGGCGTCTCGCCGCTGAAGTTCCGCCAAGCCTCACGCGGGATGCGCAATATTTTCCAAGAACGGCTCGCCCTGCACTAGCTAGGCTTTCTCCAGGCCGCGCGCTTTTCGCGGCGTTTTTGACTGGAGAACAGCATGTACGACCACATCGGATTGCGCGTCGCCGACCTCGACGCCAGCGTGCGCTTCTATACGGCCACGCTCGCGCCGCTCGGCTTCGAATTGTGCTCGCGCGATGATTCCGGCGCTGGCTTCGGGCCAAAGGGCGCCCCCGCGCTCTGGCTGCATCGGCACACGGGCAAGGCCGTCACCGGCGCGCATGTCGCCTTCCGCGCCAAGGACCATGCCGCGATCGAGAAATTCCATGCCGAAGGCCTCAAAGCCGGCGGCCGCGACAATGGCGGCGCGGGCCTGCGCGCCGATTACAGCCCGACCTACTACGCCGCGTTCCTGATCGATCCCGACGGCAATAATATTGAGGCGGTGTGCACGTAAGCCGCGCTCTCTCCCCGTCATTGCGAGCGGAGCGAAGCAATCCATGGCGCCACACAGGAGAGATGGATTGCTTCGTCGCGGAGCCTGTCATCGGGCGTGCATTCGCGCGACCCGTTGGCTCCTCACAATGACGAACCCAATATCCACGACCCAACAACAAGGACTCACCATGGCTTCCATCCACAAAGAGATCATCATCGACGCAAGACCTGACGACGTCTGGGACGCACTGCGCGATTTCGGCGCGCTGCATACGCGGCTAGTGCCGGGCTTCGTGACCGACACAAAACTCGACGGCGATGCGCGCATCGTCACGTTCGCCAACGGCACAGTCGCGCGCGAAATCCTGGTCGATTGCGACGAGACGCGGCGGCGGCTGGTCTATGCCATCGTCAGCGAGCGCATCCGGCAGCACAGCGCCTCCGCGCAAGTGTTTGCCGAGGCCGACGGGCGTACCCGCTTCGTCTGGATCGCCGACGTGCTGCCGAACGAGTTCGCGCCCTACATGGACAGCCAGATGGATCTGGGGCTCGCGGCGATGCAGAAGGCCCTAGGCCGAAATGCAGCCTGAACGATCGGTCGAGGCGTGATCCTTCTCACAGATCGGCCGTCGCCTCGTTTCTAGCCTCACCCCTTGCGCCCGAACGGTGCCGCGGTCCGCGGCGGCCGGCGCATGAGGAGTGAAGACCATGATGGGAGCAGACAAGGTAATCTGCCAGGCAGCCGCGCTGTTGCTGCTGCTGACACTGACGTCGATGCCGGCAAAGGCGCAATTCGCCGGCATCGGTGGCGGTGTTGGCGGCCAGGACATGATGACGCAGATGGCGCCGATGCTGGAGATGATGAAAGCGAAGATGGGCAAGCGCCGTTTTGCCGCGATGATGCAGACCATGGGCCCGATGATGAGCCGCATGATGGAAAACAGTGGAGGCGGCTTTGGCGGCATGATGGGCGGCGGACTGCCAGACGGCTTCGGCGGCATTCCGGCAGCCGGCGGTTACGTGGGCGAAGGCTACGGCATCACCGCGGGCAATTACGGCGGCACCGGCGGCGGCGATTTCATGGGCATGCTCGGCGGCGCCGGCGGCAGCGAACTGATGGGCATGGTGCCGCAACTGATGCGCATGGCCAATGTCGGCGGCGGCCGGCACGGGCGGAAGCGTTCGCGGCGGTAGCTGCTTCGTCATTGCGAGCGAAGCGAAGCAATCCATCGCGCGACAAGTGGAGAGATGGATTGCTTCGTCGCGGAGCCTGTCATCGGGCGCGCATTCGCGCGACCCGTTGGCTCCTCGCAATGACGATCGTTAGGACATCGCCGGCCTCGCCTCCGCCACAGGCTGTGGCTTCGGCCCCCAGCGCGTCAGGATTACGCTGAGGCAGGACAAACTGCCGAGCAGCACCATCGATGACGCCGCCAGCGTGAAGAAGTTCTGCGCGGTGGCGTCGTGCGATAGCAACCACCAGCCAGCGGCACTGATGAACAGCAGCCGCACGCTTTGCGCCAGCACCGGGCCGATCACCTTGGCCGCGCCTTGCGATGAAAAATAGCAGGTCGTGGCGAGGCCGAGGAAGGCATACATCGGCGCCGCCGTGGACAGATACTGCCGGCTCGCGGCCCGCACGCTCGCATCGTCCGTGAACAGATTGACCCAGATGTCGGGGAATGCCGCGATGAAGGTTGCGACCGTGCCGACCGAGATGAATGCGACGAGCCCCGCAATCCAACAGATCCGGCGCGCGCGGGCGATGCGCCCCGCACCGACCGCCATGCCGACCATCGGCACGCAGGCGATACCAATCGCGAACGAGATCGAGGTCAACATGAATTCGAGCCTTGCGCCGATGCCGTAGCCGGCGAGGATTTCGGTGCCGAAGCTCGCCAGCATGTGGGTGAAGATGCTGATCGTCAGCACCGACTGCAGCGGCGAGAAGCACGCAATCGCGCCGACCTTGAGGATGTCGATGAACATCGGCATCCGGATGCGCAGGCCCCAGATCTTCGGAACGACACGCGCGCGGCCCGAGAACAGGTACCAGGACATCACGGAGATGCTGATCAAATAGGCGATCAGCGAGCCGGCCGCGACGCCGCGCATGCCGAACTGCGGGATCGGGCCGAGGCCGAGCGCGAGCGTGCCACCGAGGATGATCTGACAGGCTGACGAGGAGAGCATCAGCAGCGACGGCAGCTTCATGTTGCCGGTGCCGCGCAAAATGCCTGACATCGTGTTCATCAGCCACGGCACGACGGCGCCGCCGAAAAATATCTGCGTGTAGGCGACTGCCTGCGTCAGCACATTGCCGCGTCCGCCGAGCAGCTCGAGCAGCGCGGGGCCGAAGATCAGCATGCCGAGCATGAAGACGAGGCCGAAGCAGAAGCCGATCAGGAGCGCATGCGAGGCGAGCGTCGACGCGCGCTCGATGTCGCCGGCGCCGAGCGCGCGGGCAATCGCCGAGGCCACGCCGCCGCCCATGGCGCCGCCCGACATGGTCATGGTCAGGATCACGGTCGGAAACACCAGCGCCATCGCCGCCAGCGCTTCGACGCCAAGACGACCGATATAGGAGGTCTCCGCGATGACCACGCAGGTGCCCGCTGTCAGCGCGATCACGTTGGGCCAGGCCAGCCACAGCAGCGTGCGCAGGATCGGGCCGTCGAGCAGCGCATTCTTCGCCGGCGCGTCCGGTGGCGGAAGCGGGCGTTCCTTCTCGTCTACGGGAATTTCGGCGACGCCGAGATCGGACATTTCTGCTCCCCGCCCGCGGACTTCGGTGCCACGGCGCGCTGCTTCCTAGCATGGCAGGGGGTGATTCCACGTGCGCGGGGCGCAATGGGGGCCTGCGGGATTGCGGGTAACCGGGCCAATTCCGGCCGGTTTCACGGGGATTTCAGCGCCAGGCCAAGAACGTTCGGCCAAGCAGCGCATTGTAGGGGCGACATCCCGATGGAGCCCAACCATGCGTAGAAACATCCTGCTGGCCGTCGGCGTCGCCGTGCTGGCGCTGCCGCTGGCCGCCTGCAACGACCCCAGGGACACCGCGACCGTGGCGCAGAGCTATGGCCCCTCGCCTTCCCTGCCGCCGCCGGAACACTCCTGGATCCCGACGGTGGATATCGCCTCGGTCAACCGCTGGCCCGACGGCGCCAAACCGGTGGCCGCCAACGGCATGACGGTCAATGCCTTCGCCACCGGGCTCGACCATCCGCGCACCGTCTACACGCTGCCGAACGGCGACGTGCTGGTCGCCGAGAGCAACGCGCCGCCGAAGCCGGACGATGGCAAGGGCATCAAGGGCTTCATCTACAAGCAGGCGCAAAACTGGGCCGGCGCCGGCGTGCCGAGCGCCAACCGCATCACACTGCTGCGCGATGCCGACGGCGATGGCGTCGCCGAATTCCGCAGCGTGTTCCTGAGCAATCTGAGTTCGCCGTTCGGCATGGTGCTGGTCGGCGAGGATTTTTACGTCGCCAATACCGACGCGATCATGAAATTCCCCTATCACGAGGGCGACACCAGGATCAGCGCAGCCGGCGTGAAGCTCGCCGACCTGCCGGCCGGTCCGCTCAATCACCACTGGACCAAGGACCTCACCGCCAGTCCCGATGGCACCAAGCTGTATGCGACCGTCGGCTCCAACAGCAATGTCGCGGAAAACGGCATCGAGGCGGAGAAGGATCGCGCGGCGGTGCTGGAAGTCGATCGCGCGAGCGGGAAGTGGCGCGTGTTCGCATCTGGCCTGCGCAACCCGAACGGTCCAGCCTTCAATCCGACGACCGGCGAGCTCTGGGTCGTCGTCAACGAGCGCGACGAACTCGGCAATGACCTCGTGCCCGATTACATGACTTCGGTGAAGGACGGTGCGTTCTACGGCTGGCCCTACAGCTATTACGGCGACCACGTCGACACCCGCGTCGAGCCGCGGCGGCCTGATATGGTGCAGAAGGCAATGGCGCCGGATTATGCGCTCGGCGCACACACGGCCTCGCTCGGGCTTGTCTTCAACACCGGCAATTTGTTTCCGCAGGAGATGCAAGGCGGCGCCTTTATCGGCCAGCACGGCTCGTGGAATCGCAAGCCGCGGTCGGGCTACAAGGTGATCTTCGTGCCGTTCAAGGACGGCAAGCCATCCGGCGGGCCGCAGGACGTGCTGACCGGCTTCCTCAGCGACAAGGGCGACGCACAGGGCCGCCCGGTCGGCGTGCGGCTCGACAAGCAGGGTGCGTTGCTCGTCGCCGACGACGTCGGCAACACGGTCTGGCGCGTGACGCCGGCGGCGAAATCGGCGGCGCGGTAGGCCGCCATTCTCTTGCCCCGGACGCAGCGCAGCACGCAGTGATGCGCTGCAGAGCCGGGGCCTCGTTCAACTGGCGCGCTGAGGAAGTTGCGTCCCGGCTCAGCGGCGCAGCGTTACCGGACGATGCTGCGCATCGCCTAGGCTGCACCGCGTCCGGGACACGCAAACTACACCCGGAAATGCTTGCTTAGCTTCAGGCCCTGCGCCTGGTAGTTCGAGCCGATGCGCTGGCCGTACATCGCATCGGGCCGCGACAGCATTTTCTCATAGACCAGGCGGCCGACGATCTGGCCATGCTCAAGGATGAACGGCACCTCGCGCGAGCGTACCTCCAGCACGGCGCGCGCGCCCTTGCCGCCGGCGCCGGCATAGCCGAAGCCGGGATCGAAGAATCCGGCATAGTGCACGCGGAACTCTCCGACCAGCGGATCGAACGGCACCATCTCCGCGGCGTAGTCCGGCGGCACCTGCACGGCTTCCTTGGAGGCCAGGATGTAGAACTCGCCGGGATCGAGGATCAGGCTGCCGTCGGACCGCGCCGGGATCGGCTCCCAGAATTCGTCGACCGCATAGCCGCCGCGGCGGTCGACATCGACGACGCCGGTGTGGCGCTTGGCGCGGTAGCCGACGAAGCCGCCGGTGTTCTGCCCGGACAGATCGACCGACAGCGCGACGCCGTTGGCGAGGTCAGCATCGTCGATATCGACCAGCCGCTCGGCGCCATGCAGCGCATCGAGTTCGTCGGCATTGAGGATGGCATCGCCGGCGCGGAAGCGCACCTGGCTGAGCCTGGAGCCCTCGCGCAGCAGCACCGGGAATGTCTTCGGGCTGATCTCGGCATAGAGCGGGCCGTGGTAGCCGGCACCGATCATGTCGAAGCGGCGGGTGCCGTCGGCGATCACGCGGGTGAAGACGTCGAGCCGGCCGGTCGAGCTTTTCGGGTTGGCGGCAGCCACGATCTCCGGCGGCAGCGCGAGGCTCTCGAGCAGCGGCACGATGTAGACGCAGTTGGTCTCGAGCACCGCGCCATCCGAAAGGTCGATCTCGTGCAGCTTCAGTTCGTCGATGCGCTCGGCGACGGTGGCATCAGGCCCGGGCAGGAAGCTCGCGCGCACACGGTAGGCGATGTCGCCGAGCCGGAGATCAAGGCTCGCCGGCTGGATCTGGCTTTCGACAAACGGGTATTCGGGCAGGATCAGGCCGGCATCGGCCATCGCCGCTATCATGCGGTCGGGCAGAATTCCGTTGGCGTCGGGCGGGAGCGTGAACGGCACGGCGCGGTCCTCTGAGGTGGCCCTTCCGGATGCCCAAATGTCATCCAAACCTCATAAATATGGGCTTTTAGGGGTTATCCGATGGCCGCCTTGACTGAAAGGGCGCAAGCGAATATCAGCATGACTTATCCCGTGGTGATTTGAGCCGGCCGGCTTGCAGCCACGTTAAATAAATCGCTAAACAGGCCGGGGACACGTGTGATCCCGGCCTGTGGAAATTATTCCAGGCCGGTTTTTTGTGACCATTTTCCAATGGTCACGTCGGAGGTCACATGTCTGAATTGAAGTCTGCCGCCCGCTACCGCCCCGAAACCCGCCTGGTCCATGGCGGCACCCTGCGCTCGCAGTTCGGCGAGACCTCGGAAGCGCTTTTTCTCACCCAGGGCTACGTCTACGACAGCGCGGAGCAGTGCGAGGCGCGCTTCAAGGGCGAGGCCCCCGGCTTCATCTATTCGCGCTACTCCAATCCGACGATTTCGATGTTCGAGCGCCGCATGATCGAGCTCGAGGGCGCGGAAGCCGCGCGCTCGACCGCGACCGGCATGGCCGCCGTGACGACCGCGATCCTCGCGCCGCTGCGGGCCGGCGACCATCTGGTTGCCTCCAAAGCCCTGTTCGGCTCGTGCCTCTACGTCGTGCAGGAGCTGTTGCCGCGCTACGGCATCGAGACGACGCTGGTCGACGGCCTCGATCTCGACCAGTGGCGACGTGCCTTGCGGCCGAACACCAAGTCGTTCTTCCTGGAGAGCCCGACCAATCCGACGCTCGACGTGCTCGACATCCCGGCGATTGCCGAGATCGCACATAGCGGCGGCGCGCGGCTGATCGTCGACAACGTGTTCGCTACGCCGATCTGGCAGAGCCCGCTGTCGCTCGGCGCCGACGTCGTGGTCTATTCCGCGACCAAGCATATTGACGGCCAAGGCCGGTGCCTGGGCGGCATCATCCTGTCCTCGGAAGCCTTCATCGCCGAGCACATCCACAACTTCATGCGCCAGACCGGGCCGTCGCTCTCGCCGTTCAACGCATGGGCCCTGCTCAAGGGGTTGGAGACGCTCGGCGTGCGCGTGCGCGCGCAGACCGAGACCGCAGCGAAAATTGCGGACGCGCTCGCCTCACATCCGAAGATCTCGCGGCTGATCTATCCCGGCCGCGCTGATCACCCGCAGGCGGAGCTGGTGAAGAAGCAGATGCGCGCCGGCTCGACGCTGATCGGCTTCGAGGTCAAGGGTGGCAAGGCGGCGGCGTTCCGCGTCCTCAACGCGCTGCAGATCTCGCGCATCTCGAACAATCTCGGCGACGCCAAGAGCCTCGTCACGCATCCGGCAACGACGACGCATCAGCGACTGGCGCCGGAAGCGCGCGCCGAGCTCGGCATAAGCGAGGGCTTTATCCGCTTCTCGGCCGGCCTCGAGCATCCGGATGATCTGATCGAGGATTTCGCGCAGGCGCTGGAGAACGCGTGAGGGGCGGTGCAAACAGCCACACAATCGGTGTCGTCCCTGCGAACGCAGGGACCCATACGCCGCGGCCTTGCTGATGAGAGACGCTAGTTGACGCCCGCCTTAACTCACTACGCCCTGTGGTTATGGGTCCCTGCGTTCGCAGGGACGACGGCGTAGATATAGCTCGGCTACATCGGCCGATACGTCCGCACGTCGCCGGGCACGTTGACGCCGAGCTTGATCTGGCCGACCGACTTGATGATGTCGTCGCCGAGCAGTTGCGCGAAGCAGGCGTAGCCCCAGTCGCTCATGTGCAGGCCGTCGGAGATCACGAAATTCTCGATCGGGATCGCCTGCTTCTCGTGCCAGTCCTTCATGACCGCGAAGCGCGGGAAGATCCCGACCTTGCGCAGCTCGGCGACCTTGCCCAGCAGCTTCGTCATCTTGCCGGCGCTCTCGGCGTGCTCGTTGACCCGCGGCGAATATTGCGGATCGATCAGCACGACATCGGAGCCAACAGCCTGAATGCGCGAGATGCCTTGCTCGACGAGCTTGGCCGTTTCGTCCGGATCGAGGTTGCGCAGCACGGCGTTGGTGCCGACCTGCCAGATCACGAGGTCCGGATGGAGGTCGATCACCGCGGTCTGCAGCCGCTTCATCATTTCCGGCGCGTCCTCGCCGCCCTTGCCGGCGTTGACGACGGAGATGTAGGCGGTCGGATATTGCCGGCGCAATTGCGCGGCGAGGCGGTTGGGATAGGTGAACTCGGGCGCGCTGGAGCCGTAGCCCTGCGTCGACGACGAGCCGAACGCGACGATCACCACCGGCTGGCCGTTGGCGAGCTTGCTCGCGACACGCGGCAGCGAGCCCATCGATTTGGAGGCGCCCTTGGGCGGCAGGCAGGGAACGCGGCTGAAGATGTCGCCGGCCGATTTGGCGACCTCCTTCACCTTGTCGATTGCCTTGCCGGCGATGCCCTTCTGCGCAGTCGGATTGGCATTGGCCGTCGTAGCAGCCGGCGGCGCGGCGCTTTCAGGGGCCGGCTTCGTCTCAACCTTGTTTTCGGAACTGTTCCCGGCCTTGTTTTCAGACGCGTTGCTGCTTTGGGGCTGATCGGACAGCGCCGCGTGCTGGCCCGCCGGCGGCGAAACCGACTGCGCCTGCAGCGGTGAGGCCTGCGTCAACAGCGCCAAGGCTGCGGCGGAGACGGCCAGCCATATCTTTAAACAAAAAGGGTAGTGAGAACTCATTAACGCTGGTCCCTAATTTTGCTGCGCCGGATCGAGGCGGGCCGCATCGAGCACGAATTTCGACAGCGCGCGGCCGAGGCAGGCATGAACCCGTTTGGCCATGTCGGTGCCATGAAAAGTACTGAACAGATCGAAATCTCCGGCGTCGTTCCAGTGACGCATGATGGCAAAGCGGTCGAACAGCGGAACCGAGTGCTGCTGCGCCACGACCTTCATGTTATCTAGGTATGGCGGCGCGGAAATCATCGTTTCCGTGCGAGGGCTATATTGCAGATTGACCAGCACTACATCGGTTCCCGCATTTTGCAGTGCAACAAGCCCGTTGTCGATGGCACCGCGAAATTCGTCGGGATCGACGGATCGCATAGCATCGACGGTTCCCGTCTGCCAGATGACCAAAGTAGGCCTTTTTGCTTCCACCAGCTTAACGAGGCCGGCGTCGACCTCCTCGGCGGTCTTGCCGCTCTGTAGTTCTACGGAGAGATTGATCGGGATCGTGGGCAGCTTTTCCTTCAGGGCCGCCTGCAGCTTGGCCGGATAGGCGCTGTTCTCCGAGGACAGGATGGTCGAAGACCGGCTCCCCACCACCAGGACGGTGAGCGGCCGGGCATTCTTGATGGCCTCGGCAACCTTCGGGAGCGTACTTTCGGTGGCGAGGAGATAGGATGGGACCTCGCAGGTCGGCGCGGCGGCAGCATCCTTATCTTGGGCCTTGTCTTCGGCGCGCGCGGGACCGGCGGCTGCAAGGCCCGCGAGCAGCGTCAGGGCCAGCATAGCTCCGGTGCGGGGTTTCATACGCTCCCCCCCGCCATATCCGCATTGATGACCGGTTTTTTCGTTTTCGACGCTCCCTTGTCGGCCGAATGCTTGTACCACGAAATCACCCACGCCACGCCCCACATGATGAGGATTCCGACAAGGCTGACCAGGGCGTGCGTAACGGCACCCCCGCCAACTTCGGCCAGCACGAAATGCCCCGCAAAGGCCAGGAAGACGCCGAGGCAGAATATCTCAAGCGAATGCTGACCGCAGAGGATCAATGGTCGCAGCCAGGGCGATTTGAGCCCCGACCAATCCCTGGGCAGGAAGCGCACGGTGAGCGCCGCCAGGGCCAGGAAATGGGCAAACCGCAGCACGTCGAGGTCCGTCTTGGTAATCGGATACATCCACTGTTCGAGGCGCTTGGGCATCAGGAAGCTGAGCTGCGGGATGTGCCAAGTCAGCGTGACGAAGAACGCGAACAGCAGATAGGCAACGCAAATCCACAGCGTCACCTGCGACGACAGGATGCGGGACATCCGCTGCGCCCCGCCCAGCGCGCACCAGGCGCCGAACACGAACAGTAATTGCCAGGCGAACGGGTTGAAGATCCAGAAGCCGCTCGGATAGGCCGTCAGGTACCAGTCGAATTGCCAGGTCAGCGCGTAGAGCAGCACCGACAATGCCAGCCCGACGTCGGCCCGCCACTTCAGCAGCCACAGGATGATCGGCAGAAACAGCATCAGCACGATGTAGAGCGGCAGCACGTCCATGTTGACGGGACGGAAGCGCAGCAGCAGCGCCTGGACGATGGTGACGTCGGGCTGCTTGAGGAAATCCATGATGCCCATTTCCTCGCTGTAGAGCGGGTTTTCGAAACGGGTCGCGACATAGGAGATTTCCGCCAGGAAGATCGTGAACAGGAACACATGGGCGACGTAGATCTGCCAGACGCGCCGCATGATGCGCGCGGTCGCCACCACGAAACCGGCGTCCAGCATCGCGCGGCCATAGACGAAGGCGGCGGTGTAGCCGGAGATGAAGATGAAGATTTCGGTGGCGTCGGAAAATCCGTAATTGCGGATCGTGAACCAGGTCAGGATGTTGGTCGGCAGATGGTCGATGAAGATCAGCCACAGCGCCATGCCGCGAAACAGGTCGAGCCGCAATTCGCGCTCTCCGGCGACCGGCACCGCAATCGCCGGCGCCGCAGCCTTGACGTCGCTGAGAGGCGTTCCGGCAACTGGATCAGCAATGGACGACATCGGGCACCGTTGGTTGAGCTTTGACGCGTGCACTGTCCGGAAAAGATAATATCGGCCCGCAACTTGCGCACAAGATACGCCGACAGGAGATACGGGCCCGGACCGCGCGCGGTTGCGCTCTAGAGCGGAACTGTGTTGAAACCGCGATCAGGCAAGCGACAAACCTGATGGCCCGGCGATTGGTTCCGCCGGTTTTCCCGGCTATGATACGACGCAGGATTTCCGGAAGCTTGCCCGCATGTACCGCGCCGTCACCCGCCAGATCGAAGTTACCGTCGAACCAAACTTCCTGCCAGAGCGCTCGTCGATCGATCGCGGTCAGTACTTCTGGTCCTACACCATCGTCATCACCAATACCGGCGCCGAGACCGTGCAGCTTCGCACCCGTCACTGGATCATCACCGACGCGACCGGGCGCAAGCAGGAAGTCCGCGGCGAAGGTGTGGTCGGTGAGCAGCCTGTCTTGGCACCCGGCGAGCGCTTCGAATATACCAGCGGCGTGCCGCTGCAGACCGCCTCCGGCTTCATGACCGGCCGCTACCAGATGGTCAACGAAAGCGGCGAACGGTTCGAGATCGACGTGCCGACGTTCTCGCTGGATAGCCCGGATAACCGGCGGGTGTTGAATTAGAGGCAGCGCGCCCATTGCTGAGATAGCACTGCACACACCGCTGTCATCCCCGCGAAGGCGGGGATCCAGTACGCCGCGGCTTCTCGGTTCAATCACTGACGTCTCTGGGATACTGGATCCCCGCCTTCGCGGGGATGACAACTGAATATGAGGCGGCGATCTCGCGACATGAATTGTCCGAGGTTTGCTGAAACTTCCCGCCCTCTCCAATAAGAGGGCGCAGGGAAGACCGGGTGCGCGCCGCACCCGCGGTCTCGTGTGCCATTATGCGCATGGCAAGAGGTGCACACGAGCATACAGGTTCGGCGGAAGCATCCCGGCCTTCCCTGCGCAATGGCTTTACGGCTTACTTCGTGCTCTTCCCGGAGAACGGCTCTTTTGCCTCCGTCGCCCGCAAGACGCTTTCGCATCTTGAAGACTTAACGCCAGCACCACGGCGCCAGAACCACACGACTTGACCGTACGCCTCAGCCACACTCGTCCGTCATGGCATCGGCGTCCATCGCATCTCCCCGCGCGTCAGTGACGATGGCCAACGCCCCTCATCTCGCGGTGAGACGGCGGTATTTATGCCGCTGATTTGGGTCAAAACGGAAGCGGAATATTTCTGATTCTCAGAAATTACTGGCTTGACGCGACTTCTGTAAATCAGAAGTGATTTGCCCGTCGGGCAATTGCATCACCGCTGCTGTAGGGTGGGCAAAGCGGAGCGTGCCCACCATTGCAGCGTCGATGCGGATGGATGGTGGGCACGTCGCTGTGCTCCTTTGCCCACCCTACGAAACAACGAGCGAACGCTACTCCTCCACGCCCGCTTCATGTGGGGTGAACTGGTAGACCGAGGAGCAGAACTCGCAGGTCACCACCACCTTGTCGTCCTTCACCATCTCGGCACGGTCCTTCGGCGCAAAACTCTTCAGCATGGCCGAGACTGCCTCGCGCGAGCAGGAGCATTGCGCGCGGAGCGGCAGCGACGTGAACACGCGCACGCCGCGTTCGTGAAACAGGCGATACAAGAGCCGCTCGCCCGACAGGTCGGGATCGATCAGTTCGACATCTTCCACCGTGCCGATCAGCGACTGGCCCTCGACCCAGGCGTCGTCCTCGGCGACCTGATGCGTTTCCGTGCCCTCGGGCGCATCGCCCGGATGCAGATCGGCCTGCCGCGCGCGCTCGGGCGCCTTCGGCAGGAACTGCAGCAGCATGCCGCCGGCGCGCCAGCGGTGCTTGCCGCCGTCGCCGCCGCGCCATTCCTCGCCGACCGCGAGCCGTACGCGGGTCGGGATCTGCTCGGAGCGCAGGAAATATTCATGCGCGGCATCTTCCAGGCCGCCGCCGTCGAGCGCGACGAGGCCCTGATAGCGGCTCATGTCGCCGCCCTGATCGATGGTCATCGCCAGATGACCCTTGCCGAGCAGGGCGCCTGAATCCTGTCCGTCCTTCAGCCGCCTCGCGTCATAGCGCGCATAGGCGCGGAGCCGATCCGGCGACTGGAAATCCACGATCAGAAACGACACCGGCCCGTCGGTCTGCGTCTGCAAAATGAAACGGCCGTCAAACTTCAGCGCCGAACCAAGCAGCGTCGCCAGCACGATCGCTTCGCCAAGCAATTTTCCGACCGGCGCCGGATAATCATGCTTGGTCAGGATATCGTCGAGCGCGGGGCCGAGCCGGGTCAGCCGTCCGCGCAGATCGAGCGAGGCGACCTCGAACGGCAGCACCGCATCGTCGACGGGAACGGACGACGGCGCGCGAACGGGCGCATCGCCAGCGATTTTCATGTCGGGGGATTGTGAAATCATGGCGCTCTATCTGGGGTCTGGGAGAGCAAAGTGAAAGGGGTTGAAGAGCGATGAAACCGTCGCCATGCGTCGTCCCTGCGAAAGCAGGGACCCATAACCACCGGCTTTCATCGTCACGTACGATGTCTCCCACATTGCCAAAAACGTGAGATCACGCGGTATGGGTCCCTGCGTTCGCAGGGACGACGGAGAGAGTTACCCCACCGCGTCAAAACACCAGGCCAGAATGCCCTTTTGCGCGTGCAGGCGGTTCTCGGCCTCGTCGAACACGACCGATTGCGGGCCGTCGATCACCTCGTCGGTGACCTCCTCGCCGCGATGCGCCGGTAGGCAGTGCATGAAGATCGCCTCCGGTTTGGCCAGCGACATCAGCTTTTCGTTGACCTGGTAGGGCTTCAGCACGTTGTGGCGGTGTTCGCCCTCCTTGTCACCCATCGACACCCAAGTGTCGGTGACGACGCAATCGGCGCCGCGCACGGCGGCTTCCGGATCGGTGCCGAGCACGATCGGCGCGCCGGTCGCCTTGATCCAGTCGCGCATCGCCTTTTTCGGCGCGAGCTCCGGCGGGGTTGCGACATTGAGCTTGAACTTGAAGCGCTCGGCCGCGTGCGCCCAGGACGCCAGCACGTTGTTGTCGTCGCCGGTCCAGGCCACCGTCTTGCCCTCGATGGGACCGCGATGCTCCTCGTAGGTCATCAGATCGGCCATCACCTGGCAGGGATGCGAGCGCCGCGTCAGCCCGTTGATGACCGGCACCGTGGCGTGCGCGGCGAGCTCCAGCAGTGCATCATGATTGAGGATGCGGATCATGATCGCATCGACATAGCGCGACAGCACGCGCGCGGTATCGGCGATGGTCTCGCCGCGGCCGAGCTGCATCTCTGCGCCGGTCAGCATGATGGACTCGCCACCGAGCTGGCGCATGCCGACGTCGAACGAGACCCGCGTACGGGTCGAGGGACGCTCGAAGATCATCGCCAGTGTCTTGCCTTCGAGCGGCTTCCTGGCCTTCTCATGCGCCTTCAGTTTCGCCTTCATGTCGGCGCCCAAGGCCAGCATGTTGCGCAGTTCATCCAACGGCATTTCATTGATGTCGAGGAAGTGACGGACGGACTTGCTCATCATCCCGCCGCCTTCTTGAGCTGCGCGCCCGACAATGCGGCGCAGGCGCCTTCGAGCATCTGAACGGACTGATCGATCTCGGCCTCGGTCACGATCAACGGCGCCAGGAAACGCACGACGTT
This sequence comes from Bradyrhizobium sp. CB3481, assembly GCF_029714305.1. Taxonomy (NCBI): domain Bacteria; kingdom Pseudomonadati; phylum Pseudomonadota; class Alphaproteobacteria; order Hyphomicrobiales; family Nitrobacteraceae; genus Bradyrhizobium; species Bradyrhizobium sp. CB3481. The sequence goes on along the minus strand of NZ_CP121647.1, from coordinate 709,934 downwards.
GTCGCCGGCGCCGACCGTCAGCAGTTTCTGGTCACGCAGCGCGTTGACGAGATCGCCCGAGGGCACCACCGCCTTGACGCCGACGAGCAGCCCTTCGCCGCGCACTTCCGACAGCACGGAAGGATAGCGGTCGACCACCGAGGCGAGCTTCTGCTTGAGCAGCAGCGACATCTTCTGCACATGGTCGAAGAAGCCGGGTTTCAGCATGACGTCGAGCACGGCATTGGCGGCCGCGATCGCCAGCGGATTGCCGCCGAAGGTCGAGCCGTGCGAGCCCGGTGTCATTCCGGAGCCGGCTTCCGCTGATGTCAGCACCGCCCCGATCGGGAAGCCGCCGCCGAGCGCTTTCGCCAGCGACATCACATCCGGCGTCACGCCGACGCGCTTGTAGGCGAAGAGATCGCCGGTGCGGCCCATGCCGGTCTGCACCTCGTCGAATGCGAGCAACAGGCCATGCTCGTCGCAAAGCTGGCGCAACGCCTTGAAGAAAGCCTGCGGCGCCGAGCGCACGCCGCCCTCGCCCTGCACCGGCTCGATCAGGATGCCGGCGGTCTGCGGGCCGATCGCCTTCTTCACCGCTTCGAGATCGCCATGCGGCACCTGGTCAAAACCGTCCATCGGTGGGCCAAAACCCTCGAGATATTTGGCGGAGCCGGTGGCGGCGAGCGTCGCCAGGGTGCGGCCGTGGAACGCGCCTTCGAAGGTGACGAGGCGGTAGCGCTCCGGATGTCCCTTGGAAGCGTGATAGCGGCGCACCACCTTGATCACGCCCTCCATCGCCTCGGCGCCGGAATTGCAGAAGAAGACGAGGTCGGCAAAGCTCTGCTCGCAGAGCCGCGCGGCGAGCTTCTCGCCGTCGGGCGACTTGAACAGGTTCGACATGTGCCAGAGTTTTGTCGCCTGCTCCTGCAGCGCCTTGACCAGATGCGGATGGCAATGGCCCAGCGCATTCACCGCGACCCCCGAGGTGAAGTCGAGATAGCGCTCGCCGCTCGTCGAGGTCAGCCAGCAGCCCTCCCCGCGTTCGAAGCCGAGATCGACCCTGGCGAAGACGGGGAGCAGATGCGACGTGGCGCTATTGGTCATGACAATCACTTGAGGTTTGAGACCTGCCTTCAAGACCTGCCGCGGAGCACACGCGTGCCTTGGCGCGAAGTCGGCAACAGCCGGTCTTGCGAAACGAAACGTGCCGCCGCTTAAGGGCGGCACGCGAGAGGTATTCTATGTGGGCGCGGGGCGCTGTCAACACGCCATGGAACGGCCTTTCCTGCAGTGCAAGATGGTGAATCCGTAGGATTGCGGTGTGGTGGAAAACACGCAGTGGAATGCCTAGATGTCAGAACATGTGGACGTCGGGGCGCGGACTCTTGCGCCCGAGTCACGCCATATTGTAGCGTTTGGGCTGTCGGGTACGACATCTCGTGCGGCAGTTTTGATCCCTTAAGAGTCTTTTGTGAAAGCGTAAACGTTCGGGCGCCCATATCGCGCCCGGCGAGGGCTAAGGGATTCTGACCGCAGGGATTTTTGAGACGAATGACATCGCGGGCGCTGCCCCAGGTTGGCCGGCGCGACGCGAAGGGAAGCATACGATGACGGTATTGACCTGGTCCGACGATCGCGTCGAGCAGCTGAAAAAGCTCTGGGAAGCCGGATTATCGGCCAGCCAGATCGCCGCGGAACTCGGCAATGTGACGCGGAACGCCGTGATCGGCAAAGTGCACCGCCTGGGCCTGTCCGGCCGTGCCAAGAGCCCCTCCTCGGCCGCGCCGCGGCAGCGCAAGGCGCGCCCCGCCGCCCAGCAGATGATGCGGGTATCGCGGCCGGTGTCGCGCGGCAACACCGCGCTCGCGCACGCCTTCGAGGTGGAGCTGGAGCCCGATCCGGTTGCCTTCGACAATGTGGTGCCGATGAGCCAGCGCCTGTCGCTGCTCGAACTGAACGAAGCGACCTGCCACTGGCCGGTCGGCGATCCCGCAAGCCCGGAATTCTTCTTCTGCGGCGGCAAGGCGCTCACCGGCCTGCCCTACTGCGCGCACCACTCGCGCATCGCCTACCAGCCCGCTGCCGATCGGCGGCGGCAGCAGCCGAAGACGACGCGGTAAGGGCGGGCGCGCGGGATTATTTCAACGATGTCGTCCCCGCGAACGCGGGGACCCATAACCACCGTTGCGCGTGGTTATGCCTCGCTGGGGCTCCAGCGCATTTCGACAATCGAGATTGGTGGTTATGGGTCCCGGCTCAAAGGCCGGGACGACGGCTGTGTGCGCTAAGAGCAAACTGCCTCAACGACGTCGTCCCTGCGAACGCAGGGACCCATAACCATCGTTGCGCGTGGTTATGCCTCGCTGGGGCTCCAGCGCATTTCGACAATCGAGATTGGTGGTTATGGATCCCGGCTCCTGATGCGCAATTGCGCATATGGGCCGGGACGACGGCTGAGGGTGCGGAGATAGCCGTGGAACGCTACTGCGGCTGCTCCGCCTTCGCGAAGCGATCATCGAGCGCGTAGCCGGCGCCGCGCACGGTGCGGATCGGATCCTGCTCGCGGCCGGGGTTGAGCAGCTTGCGCAGGCGGCCGATGTGGACGTCGACGGTGCGCTCATCGATATAGATATCGCGGCCCCAGACGCTGTCGAGCAGCTGCTCGCGGCTGAAGACGCGGCCGGGATGCTCCAGGAAGAATTCAAGCAGGCGGTACTCGGTCGGGCCGAGGTCGATCTGGCGGCCGGAGCGCGCGACGCGGCGCTTCTCGCGGTCGAGCTCGATGTCGCCATAGGTCAAAACGGTGGCGAGCCGCTCGGGACTGGCGCGCCGCAGCAGGCCCTTCACCCGCGCCAGCAATTCCGGCACCGAGAATGGCTTGACGATGTAGTCGTCGGCGCCGGTCGCAAGACCCCGCACGCGCTCGCTCTCCTCGCCGCGTGCCGTCAGCATGATGATCGGCAGCTGCTTGGTCTCGGGCCGCGCGCGGAGGCGGCGGCACAGCTCGATGCCTGATAGCCCCGGCAGCATCCAGTCGAGCACCACGAGGTCGGGCACCCGTTCCTTCAGCCTTGTATCGGCGTCATCGCCGCGTGCAACGGTTTCGACCTCATAGCCTTCGGCGTCGAGGTTGTAGCGCAACAGCGTGGTCAGCGCTTCCTCGTCCTCGACCACCATGATGCGTGCGCTCATCCTATCATCCTCAGCTATTGGGAATGGTCGCAGCAAACGTCGTCATGTCGCCCTTCGGGCGCTTGTCGAGAATCTGCTGCCCCTCGATCATGTAGAACACGGTCTCGGCGATGTTGGTGGCGTGGTCGCCGATCCGCTCGATGTTCTTGGCGCAGAACATCAGATGGATGCAGAACGAGATGTTGCGCGGATCTTCCATCATATAGGTGAGCAGCTCGCGGAATAGCGAGGTGCAGATGGCGTCGACTTCCTCGTCGCCCTTCCACACCGCCATCGCCGCGGGCAGGTCGTGCGCCGCATAGGCGTCCAGTACTGACTTGACCTGCGACTGCACGAGGTCGGTCATGTGCTCCAGGCCACGCATCAGTTTCAGCGGCTGGAAATCCTTCTCCAGCGCCGCGACGCGCTTGCCCATGTTCTTGGCGAGGTCGCCGATCCGCTCCAGGTCGGTGGCGACGCGCATGGCGCCGACGATTTCGCGCAAGTCGATCGCCATCGGCTGGCGGCGAGCGATGGTCAACACCGCGCGCTCCTCGATCAGATGCTGCAGACGGTCGATCTCGACGTCGGAGGCGACGACCCGCGAGCCGAGGGTGACGTCGCGGCGGACCAGCGCGTCAACGGATTCAGAAATCATGCGCTCGGCGAGGCCGCCCATCTCGGCAACGAGACGGGTCAATTCCTGAAGATCGCTATCGAATGCTTTGGCAGTGTGTTCGGAACCCATCTCTGTCTCCTCAACCGAACCGGCCGGTGATGTAGTCCTGCGTACGTCGATCGCCGGGCGAGGTGAAAATCTTGTTGGTGTCGTCGAATTCGATCAGTTCGCCAAGATACATGAAAGCGGTCTTGTCGGAGACGCGCGCCGCCTGCTGCATGTTATGGGTGACGATGGCGATGGTGTAGTCCTCCGACAGTTCCTGGATCAGTTCCTCGATCTTGGCGGTTGAGATCGGGTCGAGCGCCGAGCACGGTTCGTCGAACAGGATCACCTCTGGCCGGACCGCGACGGTGCGCGCGATGCATAGGCGCTGCTGCTGGCCGCCGGACAGCGACAGGCCGCTGGCATTGAGCTTGTCCTTGACCTCGTTCCACAGCGCGCCGCCGCGCAGTGCCTTCTCGACGCGGTCGTCCATCTCGGACTTCGAGATCTTCTCATAGAGGCGGATGCCGAAGGCGATGTTCTCGTAGATCGTCATCGGGAACGGCGTCGGCTTCTGGAACACCATGCCGACGCGGGCGCGCAGCAGATTGAGGTCGAGCTTGGGATCGAGGATGTTGGTCTGGTCGAGCAGCAGCTGGCCGGTGGCGCGCTGGCCGGGATAGAGATCGTACATCCGGTTGAAGATACGCAGCAGCGTGGACTTGCCGCAACCGGACGGGCCGATAAAGGCGGTGACGCGGTTGGTGCCGAGCGTCAGGTTGATGTTTTTCAGCGCGTGGTGCTCGCCATAATAAAAGTTGAGGCCACGCACCGTCACCTTCGGCGCGGCGTCCGGCAGCGGCATCTGTGAAACGGGACCGCTCGCGTTACTCACGGATACGGACAGTTCGGTCATTTGGATGTCCTCTCGGCGCCAAGGATGCGCGCGCCAACATTCAGGGCCAATACGGTAAGCGTGATCAGGAGCGCCCCGGCCCAGGCCAGCTGCTTCCAGTAGGCATAGGGACTCTGCACGAAATTGTTGATGGTGACCGGCAGGTTCGCCATCGTCTTGGTGAGGTCGAGGCTGAAGAACTGGTTCGACAGCGCGGTGAACAGCAGCGGCGCGGTTTCGCCGGCGACGCGGGCGGTGGCAAGCAGCACGCCGGTAATCAGGCCGGCGCGGGCGGCGCGGTAGGCGATGCGCCGGATCACCAGCGAGCGGGGCATACCGAGCGCGGACGCGGCCTCGCGCAGCGGATTGGGCACCAGTCCCAGCATGTCCTCGGTGGTGCGCACCACCACGGGGATCACGATCACGGCGAGCGCGAGGCAACCGGCGATCGCCGAGAAACCGCGCATCGGCACCACGACCGCGCCGTAGATGAACAGGCCGATGATGATCGACGGCGCACTAAGCAGGATGTCGTTGATGAAGCGGATCACCGAGGTCAGCTTGTCGTGCTTGCCATATTCGGCGAGATAGGTGCCCGCGAACAGGCCGAGCGGCGCACCGATGCCGACGCCGATCGCTGTCATGATGATCGAGCCGATGATGGCGTTGCGCAGTCCGCCCTCGGTCGATCCGGGCGGCGGCGTGTCCTGGGCGAAGACGGCGAGATTGAGCCCGGTGAGGCCGTTGTAGAACAGCGTGAACAGGATCAGCGCCAGCCAGGTGACGCCGAATGCCGCGGCGCCCAGGCACAGGAACTTGATGACGATATTCTTGCGGCGGCGGGAAGCGTAGATCGCGTTCATGTCAGTTGCCCGCCTTCTTTTCCAGACGCATCAGCATCAGCCGCGCGGCGGCCAGCACGAAAAACGTCAGGATGAACAGGAGCAGGCCTAGCAGGATCAGGCCGGACTGGTGCAGCCCGTCGCTCTCGGCGAATTCGGAAGCGATCGCCGCCGAGATCGTGGTGCCCGGCGCGAAGATCGAGGACTGGATCTTGAACGAGTTGCCGATGATGAAGGTCACTGCCATGGTCTCGCCGAGCGCACGGCCGAGCGCCAGCATGATGCCGCCGATCACGCCGACCCGCGTATAGGGAATGACGACGTTGCGGACGACTTCCCAGGTGGTGCAGCCGACGCCGTAGGCCGCTTCTTTCAGGACCGGCGGCACCGTCTTGAAGACGTCGACCGAGATCGAGGTGATGAAGGGCAGCACCATGATGGCGAGGATCAGCGAGGCGTTGAACAGGCTGAGATAGGATGGGGGGCCGGCGAAGATCGCGCCCAGCACCGGCACGCCGTCGAACAGGTTGATCATGAGCGGCTGGAAGGTGTTGGCCAGGAACGGGCCGAGCACGAAGAAGCCCCACATGCCGTAGATGATCGAGGGAATGCCGGCGAGCAGCTCGACCGCAAGGCCGATCGGGCGGCGCAGCCATAGCGGACAGATTTCGGTGAGAAACACCGCAATGCCGAGCCCGACGGGAATCGCGATCATCATCGCGATGACGGAGGTGATCAGCGTGCCGTAGACCGGGCCAAGCGCGCCCAACACCGGCGGATCGGCCGACGGTGCCCAGCGCTGGGTCGTGAGGAATGCCAGGCCGTATTCGCGCAGCGCCGGCCAGGCGCCGACGATCAGCGAGAGGATGATGCCGCCGAGGATGAGCAGGACCGAGATCGCGCAGATGCGCGTGATCCAGTAGAAGGTGACGTCGCCGACCTTGAACGCGCTCAGGGCCCTCGCGCGATCGTAAGGTCCGGCAGCTTCGATTACGTCGCTATCAACCGCCATTTCTGCCACGCCCGATCCCCTGTACTTCTACTTGATCTTGCTTGCCCCGTCTCGTGCCCCGGATGCGGCGCAACGCGTAGCGGTGCCAAGCCGGGGCCCAACTTGATGGGTGACGCGTTCTTGGTGACGCGTGGGTCCCGGCTCTGCGGCGCAGCGCACCGGACGATGCTTCGCATCGCCGGGGAACGCTGCACCGCGTCCGGGACAAGGGACCTCAGCTCTTGATCTCGGCCGACCAGGTCTTTTCGATCTGCTTGACGACCGAGTCCGGCATCGGGATGTAGTCGAGCTCCTCGGCCATCTTATCGCCCTTCTCGAACGCCCATTTGAAGAACTTGATGGCTTCCTGAGCGGCTGCCTTGTCGGTGGCCGACTTGTGCATCAGGATGAAGGTCGCGCCGGTGATCGGCCAGGAGGCATCGCCCGGCTGGTCGGTCAGGATCACATAGTAATTCTTGGCACCGGCCCAGTCGGCATTGCTAGCCGCGGCCTGAAACGCCCCAATGGTCGGCTGCACCGTCTTGCCAGCCTTGTTGACGACCGCGCCATAGGTCAGCTTGTTCTGCTTGGCGTAGGCATATTCGACATAACCGATCGAGTTCTTGGTCTGGCTGACGTTGCCGGCGACGCCTTCGTTACCCTTCGCGCCGACGCCCGTCGGCCACTCGACCGCGGTACCGGCACCGGCCTTCGCCTTCCACTCGGCATTGGTCTTCGAGAGATAGTCGGTCCAGATGAACGTGGTGCCGGAGCCGTCCGAACGGCGGACCACCGTGATCGCTTCGGAGGGCAGCTTGACCTTGGGATTGAGCTTGGCGATTGCGGGATCGTCCCACTTCTTGACCTTGCCCAGATAGATGTCGCCCAGCAGTTCGCCGGAGAACACCAGTTCACCCGGCTTGACACCTTCGAGGTTCACGACCGGCACCAGCGCGCCCATCGCCTGCGGCCACTGAATCATGCCGTCCTTTTCAAGCTGCTCGGGCTTGAGCGGCATGTCGCTGGCGCCAAACGTCACGGTCTTGGCCTGGATCTGCTTGATGCCGGCACCGGAGCCGATCGACTGGTAGTTCAGGCCGTTGCCGGTCTCCTTCTTGTAGGCGTCGGCCCACTTCGAATAGAGCGGGAACGGGAAGGTCGCGCCTGCGCCGGTGATGTCGGCAGCGAAGGCTGACGTCGACGCGGCGACCATGCCGGCGGCGACGATCGTTCTGATGAAATTCATGCTGGTCTCCATCTTGGTGAGCGAAGCGCCGGTGCGCCCGATTGCGCTCACACCGCCCGTGTAGGAGCGGTCGATAGAGCTTTTACGAAGGTTGGATGACAGTTGGATGACAGGAGCAAGCAACTGAAATCACTTGCATTTAAGCTGACGCCGGGGGCTTCGCGTGGGGAAAACAGGCGGTAAACGTAGCCCCGTTCCGCGGCACGCTTTCGATCAAAAGCCGGCCGCGATGACGGTTAAGAATATGTTTCACCAGCGATAAACCGAGACCGGTTCCACCCTGCGCGCGGCTGTCGCCGACATCGACCCGGTAGAAGCGCTCGGTCAACCGCGGCAGGTGTTCCGGGGCGATGCCGGGACCGAAATCGCGGACCATGACGCGGACTTCCGGCGCGCCGTCGGCCGCGGCGGCCTCCTTCAGCGAAACCATCACCCGCCCGCCGGAGGCGCCATATTTGAGCGCGTTCTCGATCAGGTTTTCGAACAGCCGCAGCAGCTCCTCGCGGTCGCCCGCGATCGTCACCGGCGCGGCCGGCAGATCGATTTCGATCTCGACCTGGCGCTCCCTGGCGAGCGCTTCCAACCCATCGGCGACCTGGCGAATGATGGGGACGATATCGACCGAGGACTCGGGCTGCACATGCGCCGACAATTCGACCCGCGACAGCGACAGCAGATCGTCGATCAGCCGCGCCATCCGCGTCGCCTGCGCATGCATGATGGAGAGGAAGCGCTCGCGCGCCTTGGCATCCTCCTTGGCAGGGCCCTGCAGCGTATCGATGAAGCCGGACAAAGCAGCGAGCGGCGTGCGCAATTCATGGCTGGCATTGGCGACGAAATCGGCGCGCATTTCCTCGACCCGCCGCAGCGGCGTCTGATCGTGGAAGGTCAGCAGCATGCATTTCTCGGTGCCGCCGAACGTTGTCGGCACCGGCACCGGCGTGATGATCAGCTCCATCCAGCGGTCGACCGGCCCCTGGTCGAGATAGCTCGCGCGGCGCGGCTCGGTGGTGGCGATCGCCTCGCGCAGCGCGGTGACAATCTCGGGTGAGCGCAGCGCGAACTGCGCCAGCTCGTTCTTGCGCAGCGCCGGCGCAAGCTGGGCCGCCGCGGCATTGAGATGTATGACGCGCCCGGCGCGGTCGAGCAGCACGGCCGGATCCGGCATGCCGGCCACGACCGCGCTGACGGCAGCGGTTTCTACGGGACGCACCGCGCCAGCATCCTCGCGGGAACTGACGGCATCGTGCAGCCGCCATGGCACCAGCGCCGCGGCCGCGATGCATATGAAAACGGCGACCGCGCGCGCCAGCGACACATCGGCCAGCACCACCAGCGCGCACAGCGCAAAGCCCGCTGCGAGCAGGATGATGGCCGAATGCCTCAGCCGGTCCGGCCACGGTGCAAAGAAGGAGGCAGAGTGAGAATCGTCAATCGCCATGGCGCAGGCTTTCTTCCTCTAATGCTGAGGCGCCCGCCGCATCATCAGGTGCCCGTTTCCCCACGCTCGCGCACATAGACGGCGGCCTCATGCCTCGGCGGCTCAGGGTCGGCGGCAGGCGCCAGTTGGCGCAGGCGCTTCGAACGCGCGCCGATGATAATCTCCCTAAGCGTCAGCAAGATTACAGAAATGACAAACGGCCCGATATAATAGAGCACGCGGAACAGCAGCATGCCGGCGAGCAGTTCCTCCCGGTCCATCTGCCAGAGTCCGACCAGCATGGCGGCATCGAACACGCCGAGCCCGCCCGGCGAATGGCTGGCGAAGCCGAGCAGCGTCGCCGAGACGAAGATCACGGCGACGACGACGAAACCGATTTGCGGCTCGTCCGGCACCAGCATGTACATGGCCAGCGCACAGAAGCCGAGATCGACGATGCCGATGGCGATCTGCAGCAGCGTCAGCGGGCCGCCCGGCAGCGTCACCGTCCACGGCCCGCGGCCGACGCCGCGGGGCGCGGCCCAGACCCAGGCCACATATCCGAACAGGGCGAGGAGGATGCCGAACGCCGCGATGCGGTTGAGCCAGGGCGGCAGCTGGTCGATCGAGGCGGCGGCCTCCGGATGGTAGGCGATGCCAAGGCCGAGCACCGCGGCATTGCCGAGCCAGAAGGTCAGCCCGGCGAGGAAGCAGATCTTGGCAACGTCGATCGCATTCAGCCCCCAGGCCGAATAGATGCGGTAGCGCACCGCGCCGCCGGTGAAGACGCTGGCGCCGACATTGTGCCCGATCGAATAGGAGGTGAAGGCGGCCAGCGCATTGACGCGATACGGCACGTGGCGCTGGCCGATGGCGCGGACCGCGAACCAATCGTAGAAAGTAAGTGTGAAATAGCCCGCCGCGACGAACAGGGCCGCCAGCGCGACCTGGGTCGGCTCGGTGCTCTTGATGGCGTCGATCACCTCATTGGTGTCGATGCCGCGGAGCATGTGATAGAGCACGTAGCACGCAACGGCGATCACCGCGATGCTGATCAAGACCCCGAGCTTGTGCAGGACCTGCTTCTGGCGCAGAAACGAGATCGCCCTGCGTATTGCTTCCAGCATCTACACCTCGAATTGCGTTTCCGTGACAACGGCAATGGCGCGAACCCCGCCGCTGACGCTACGCTCCCTGGCCTCTCTGGTAGCGCGTTTTGGGCCGCAGTGGAATTCGCCTGACGACGATAAAACGCGCTTCTTCAACATATTAGGTCTGGTTGACGACTGCGGTAGCAGGGTTTTTCTACCATCCCCCGCCCCGTGCAGGTTTCGGACCATAGAAGGGGTTGGTCAACAACCCGTGACAATGACGGCGGCGCGGCCAGCAGGCGCATCAGGCCGGCGGCGCGCTGCGCGAGACCACCCAGCCGCGCAGCAACGATCCGACCGTGCAGCCGCACAAATAAAGTGCGAACATGATCAGTCCGAGATCGAGCCAGTAGCCGAAACGGCCGGGCACCACGCGCGTGAGCGCGGCGGCGATCAGCGCCGCGACCAACGCCGAAAGGCCCCATCGCAGCTTCCGCGACACCCCATCGCCGCGCTGAACCACCGAAATCCAGCCCATGGCGAAGCCGAGCAGCACCGACCCCACGAGCCAACCCCAGTAGAATGTGGTCAGATAGCCCATGCTCACTTCACCACGAAATCGATGCGGCGGTTCTGCGCCTTGCCCTGGTCGTTGTCATTACCCGCAATCGGCTGCGTCGAGCCATAGCCGACCGCGCTGAACCGGCTCGCCGGCAGCCCCGCCTTGACGAGGTAGTCGGCAACCGCCTGCGCGCGCTTCTCCGACAGCGCCTGGTTGGCCGCCTCGTCACCGTCGCTGTCGGTATGCCCCGATATCTCGATGTTGGCGGTCGGACAGCGCAACGCGGTTTCGATCAGGCGGTCGAGCAGGCCGGCGGAATCGGCGACAATGTCGGCCTTGCCGGATTCGAAGCGGATCCGAGCCTTGCCGAGCAGCTCGGTGAACAATTGCTGGCACACAGTCGCATCGACCGGCGCGGCGGCCGGCTTGACCGAGATTTCCGGTGTGAACTGCCAGCCTTGCGGAAAATCCTTGCCGAGGCCGGCGCGGATCTGGGCGGCAGCGGCTTCATAGAGCGCGTCTCCCGACAGCTTCACCTCGCGGTCGGAGACGACGAGCGTGCCGGTCGAGAGCCGCGACAGCGCACCGAGCGCGGGCACGACAGCGGCGGCGAAGCGCGATGGCGCGCCGATGCTTTCCTTGAGATTGTCGACGACCTTTTCGTTGAAGAACTTGCGGCCCGCCGCCGCGACCAGTTCGGCGTGGGCATTCTTGTCAGGCACATAGCCGGTCAGCGTCAGCGTCACCGCGACCGGGTCCTTGTAGGCCTGGAAGATGTAGGGCGGCGCCTTGACGTCGTTGGCCGCGACCGAAAAGCCCTCCGGCAGATTTTTCAACGCGGCGGCGATGGCCTCGCGGCCGCCGAGTTCGCGCGCCATGCCGGAAAGGCTCACGCTGGTATCGGACAGCGTTATCTTGCCGTCCTTCAGTTTTCCGACCTGATCGAGCAGCAGCAGCGCGACGCTGTCGAATCCTTGCGGCGCTCCGCGCGCCAGATTCATCCGGTCGGCCACTTCGATGCCGCCGAGATTGGCGCGGGCGGCTTCCATCAGGCGGCCCTTGATGGCCGGCAAGGGCGAACTGCCCGACAACGTCACGCGGACGACATCGCGTTCCGCCGACCAGACGAACGGCTTGGCTTCGGGAACGAGCCGGGTTTCGTCGTTGACCAGCCGCACGCCCGGCACAGCCGCGACCGACGTCACCGCACCCTGCCGGCCGCCTTCCGAAAAGGCATCCGCTGCGAGCGTCACATCCCGGCCGGCGACCGAAATTCGCCTTTTGTCGAGGACGGTGTCCTTAAGGGCCGCGATTGAGCGCTGCGCCAGATCGGCTTCCAGCGGCTCAGTGCTCGTCCAGGCCGCGATAGCCCAAAAGATGACCAAAGGAATGATGCCCGGCCACCATTTGCCACTCCACCTGAAAAGTCCGTGCATTCGAGTTCCCGCAGGGTCTGAAACGGAGAGAAAACAAACCCTTGCGGGACTGTCAAACACGAAATGTCGCAGCCGCCGGCCGGCTCTGAAACGGGTCCGGCTAACTGTTTCTTCAGCGATGTTTCGCTAGTTTCTCTCCGTAAATAACCGGGCGGCCCCTACATCCCGATGAAACTGCTTCGCAACACCGTCATTCGCGCCGGACTGGAAGCGCTGTACTTCTCCGGTGCGCATTATCTGCTGCGGCCAATCTTCGCAGGTGTCGGCGTCATTTTCATGCTCCATCACGTCCGTCCCCGCCGCGACGGCGAGTTTCAGCCCAACCATCATCTCGAGGTCGAGCCGGAATTCTTGCGTGCGCTGCTGGCCCACCTTCGGGCGCTCGAGGTCGACATCGTTACGATGGACGAGGCGCATCAGCGGCTGCAGGCGCGCGATTTCGCGCGGCGCTTCGCCTGCTTCACCCTCGACGACGGCTATCGCGACAACCGCGATCACGCCTTGCCGGTGATGCGCGAGTTTGACGCGCCGCTCACCGTCTATGTGACGAGCGATTTCGCCGAAGGCACCGGGCGGTTGTGGTGGGTCGCGCTGGAGCGGACGATCGCCAAGGCGGCTTCGATCGAAGTGCCGATCGGCGGCACCAAGATCAAGCTCGACGCCTCGACGCCGGCGGCCAAGCAGGTGGCCTTCGACCGCATGCATGACTGGCTGCGCCAACTGCCGACCGAGCACGACATGCGACGCGAAATTTCCGCGCTATGCACGCGGCATGATGTGGACGAAGCACCGATCGCCCGCGAGCTCTGCATGTCCTGGGAAGAATTGCAGGCGTTCGCCGACGATCCGCTGGTGACGATCGGCGCGCACACGATCACGCATTGCAACCTGGCGCGGCAGAGCGAGGAGACCGCCGCGTTCGAGCTGACCGAGAGCCGCGCGCGGATCGAGGCGGCGCTGCAGCGGCCGGTGCTGCATCTCGCCTATCCCTATGGCGACCGGATCGCGGCCGGCCGGCGCGAATTCACGCTGGCCAAGGCCGCCGGCTTCAAGACCGCAGTGACGACGCGGCCGGGCATGATCTTCCCGGAGAGCGCCGACCACCTGACCGCGCTGCAACGGGTTTCGCTCAACGGCAACTACCAGGACGCGCGGATCATTCCCGTCCTGACCTCCGGCGCCGCCACCGCGATGTGGAACGGATTTCGTCGCATCGACGCGGCGTAGATTCCTGTTGTTGGGCTACGGCTCCTGCGTACGTAACATTTGTGAGGACCCGACCGCCTGTCCGCGGTGCCACGGTCATGAAAAGTTAAGACAGGCAGGCGACGATAAAAGATTATCAATCGTATCTTGAGAAGCTGCGCAAAGACGCGGCCGAATGCGCGCTTGTCCGGGACCTGGCTACTGACAAAGCGAAGCGGGAAATGTTCGATCGTCTTGCGCGACATCTGGATGAACTGGCTGACGAAGTCGAACGGCCCATGGATGGCCGGCAGGCCGGCTGATGTTCAGTGGGGCGAGTATGCGGATAAAAACGCTACTCGTTCTGCTGGGCGCTACGGCGCTGGGAGCCTACTATATCGGCCGCCATAGCAACCCCGTCGCGCAGCCGCAGCCCTCCGTAACCAAGGCTGTCGCTTCGCACCCCCTGTATCACCCCCCATTGCCGCGACCGCGACCGCGGACAAACTCATCACCCGTCGCAAGCGCACGTTCGCGCGATTGATGCAGGCCTCTCCTGCGAGCGGAGAGTGTGGCACCGGCGACGCGGCGCGTGCCTCATACGTCGTCCCTGCGAACGCAGGGACCCATACGCCGCGACCCATCCGTCAGGGCGATGAAGCAGCCGTCTGCCAAAATAACCAAAGCCGGTGGTTATGGGTCCCTGCGTTCGCAGGGACGACGACGGATGCCTTCCTTGACTCATCGCCCTCCCCCGCCCAAAACCGGCGGCAAGACAATGGAGGAACGCATGTTCAAGGATCTGTTTTCGCTTAACGGCCGGATCGCGCTGGTGACTGGTGGCTCGCGCGGCATCGGCAAGATGATCGCGGCCGGTTTTCTCGCGCAGGGCGCAGCCAAGGTCTATATCACTGCGCGCAAGGCCGGCCCCTGCGAGGCCACCGCGAAAGAACTCACCGCCGCCTATGACGGCGAATGCATCGCGCTGCCGATCGACATCTCGACGGTGGCGGGCTGCGAGAAGCTGGCTTCCGAAATGATCAGGCTGGAGCCGAAGCTCGACATCCTCGTTAACAATGCCGGCGCTGCATGGGGCGCGGAGTTCGACGAATTCCCGGAGAGCGGCTGGGACAAGGTGATGAACCTCAACGTCAAGTCGCTGTTCTTCCTGACCAAGGCGCTGGCCAAACCCTTGCGTGCGGCAGCTTCGGCCGAGCGGCCCGGCAAGGTGATCAACATCGCGTCCATCGACGGCATCTTCGTCAACCCGACGGAGACCTACTCCTACGCCGCGAGCAAGGCCGCCGTGATCCACCTGACGCGGCGGATGGCGGCCAAGCTGATCAAGGACAACATCAACGTCACCGCGATCGCGCCGGGCGCCTTCGCCTCCGACATGAACCGCGCCGCGCGCGACCAGGCCGAGGCGGTGGCCAAGCGCGTTCCGGCACGGCGCATCGGCACAGATGAGGATATGGCGGGGATTGCGATCTATCTCGCCTCGCGCGCGGGCGACTATGTGGTCGGCAACACGATCGCGGTCGACGGCGGCGTGGTGTATGCGACGGCCGGCAGCGAGATCGCGGGGTAGGCGGAGTCCGTCAAGCCAGCGTCGTCCCGGCGAACGCCGGGACCCATACCGCGTGATGCATCGAGAGCGCAGGATGGTGGACGCCGTACCGAAATAACGGCGTCCGGTGGTTATGGGCCCCGGCTCAAGGCCGGGGCGACAGTGAAGGTCACGTCTCGATCTTCACATACTCGAAATCGCCGGGCTTGTTGTCGATGCCGACTTTCGGCGGCGAGATCCAGGAAGCGAAGGCGCCGATTTCCGTCACCGGCTTCATCAGCGAGGCGATGAAGTCGCCATCCTGCGACGAGGGCAACCATTCGCTCCTACGTTTGTTCCAGGTGGCGTCGTCGATCAGCACGCCCTCGGGCGTGGCATGGATATCCTTGAACTCGCCGATCTGGCGGTGGAACGCGACGTTCGGCAGCGTCAGCTTGTACTGATAGCCTGATGTCGAGATCACCTTGTTCCAGCGCAGCATGCCCTTGACGCAGTCCTGGGTGTAGTCGTCGCGCAGGCGCATGTTGAGCGCGGTCAGCGCCGGCTCGTCGACGCGCTTGATCACGCCATCGACCAGCTTGAGCACCGGATAGGTCGCGTTCTTGAGCTGGTGGTCGTCGTCGATCTGAGTTTCCTTGTAGCGGCCCTTGATGCCGGCGTTGAAGGCGTTCGCCGCGTTGGTCGAAACCTCCGAGCCGAACAGGTCGAGCGACAGCGAATAGTGCAGGTTCAGCTTCTTCTGGATGGTCGGCAGGTCGATGACCCCCAGCGCGCGGACTTTTGCGATATCGGTCGGATCGGTGATGCCGGCTTCCCGCATCGCCTCGCAGGTGCGCTGCACGACACGGCTGATGCCGGTCTCGCCGACGAACATGTGGTGCGCCTCTTCGGTCAGCATGAAGCGGCAGGTGCGCGACAACGGATCGAAGCCGGACTGCGCCAGCGAATGCAACTGCATCTTGCCGTCGCGGTCGGTGAAATAGGTGAACATGAAGAACGACAGCCAGTCCGGCGTCGCCTCGTTGAAGGCGCCGAGCATCCGCGGTGAGTCCGCATCGCCGGAGCGGCGGCGCAGCAAATCATCGGCTTCCTCGCGGCCGTCGCGGCCGAAATATTTCTGCAAGAGATAGACCATCGCCCAGAGATGGCGGCCTTCCTCGACATTGACCTGGAACAGGTTGCGCAGGTCGTAAAGCGAGGGCGCGGTCTTGCCGAGATGGCGTTGCTGCTCGACGGAAGCCGGCTCGGTGTCGCCCTGGATCACGATCAGGCGGCGCAGCATGGCGCGGTGCTCGCCGGGGACTTCCTGCCAGGCCGGCTTGCCGTAATGCTCGCCGAAGGGAACGACGCGGTTTTCTTCCTGCGGCGCCAGCAAAATGCCCCAGCGATATTCCGGCATCTTCACATAGTCGAACTTGGCCCAGCCGCGCGGATCGACCGAATAGGCGGTGCGTAGATAGACCAGCGACTGCTGAAAGCCTTCCGGCCCCATGTCGCCCCACCAGTCCATGTAGCCGGGATGCCAGCCTTCCAGCGCTTTCAGCACTTGACGGTCTTCGCTGAGATTCACGTTGTTGGGGATCTTGGTCGAATAGTCGACGTTCATGTAATTCATTGGGGGCCTCCCGTGGTTCGGTCTCGTGTCCCGGACGCGGTGCAGCGTTCTTTACGATGCACCGCAGAGCCGGGACCTATTCGGTGGCTGAGGTGGGTCCCGGTTCTGCAGCGCGTCACTTGCGTGCCGCGCAGCGCCCGGGACACGGACTTAAACTCTCGTCATGTCGAATTGCGCCTTCTGGCCGGTGCCGTAGCGGCGCAGCGCGCCGTCTTCGCCGACCGCGTTGGGGCGCTGGAAGATCCAGTTCTGCCACGCCGTGAGGCGGGAGAAGATTTTCGATTCCATGGTCTCGGGCCCGACGAAGCGCAAATTCGCTTCCATGCCGGTGAGGCCGTCGGGCGAGAACGACGTGCGCTCCTCCAGGAACACCCGCACTTCGTCGTCCCAATCGATGTCGTCGAGCGCGAAGGTGACAAGGCCGAGTTCTTCGGCCGCTTCCGCGTCGAGCGTGGTGCCGATGGTGGCTTCGGCACGCTCCAGGTCGGATGGATCGGCTTGGAAGCGCGACTGCAGCCGCGTCAACCCGTGGCTCATCGGATAGGGACCGAAATTCATCGCGGTCAACTGTATCGCCGGCGGCGGCCGGTTGTCGCCCTGGCGCGATCCGATCAGCATGTAGGAGCGGTCGGCGGCGAACACGAGTTCGGCGAGCGTGCCGGCGAAGCAGGAGCCGGGCTCGACCAGCGTCACCAGCGTGCGCGAGGTGACATCGATGCGCTTCAAGACGCGCTTCCAGTAATGCCTGATCTCGTTGACCAGCCAGTGCGCCTTGTTGGCCTCGAGGAAGGCATCGCAGGCGACGACATTGGCGGGATCGCCGTGCGACTTGAACACCAGCATCGCGATCCCGAGCTCGTTGATGCGCAAGTGAAGGATCGCATCATCCAGCTCGCGCGCGACCTGCAGCGGCCAGAACGCCGCGCCTTGCGCGATCAGGCCGTCGATATCGGCCGGTGGCCCCTGCTCCGGCGCCTTGATCGAAATGGTGGCGATGCGCGCCGCGCGGTCGATGTCGACGCTGACAAAACCATAGCGGATGCCGGCCTCGTCGATGGTGCGGTCGAGCGGCGTGAGCATGATGCCGTTGCCGCTGCCGTTGCGTTTCGAAGCGGCCGCGAAAGCCTTGGCGCGCTCGGCGACCTTGGCGTCCAGCTTGCTGTTCGGCGCGATCTCGTCGACCAGCCGCCAGGCGACGGCGCGCTTGCCCTTGATGCCTTCCTCGATGGTGCAGAAGAAATCGGCATGGTCGCGGCGCACCTTGCGCTTGTCGACGACGCGGGTCAGGCCGCCGGTGCCCGGCAGCACCGCGAGCAGCGGCACCTCCGGCAGCGCCACGGCGGCGGCGCCATCATCGGCGAGGATGATGTGGTCGGTCGCCAGCGCCAGCTCATAGCCGCCGCCGGCCGCGGTGCCGTTGACCACGGTGATGAAACGCTGACCGGAATTTTCCGATGAATCTTCCAGGCCGTTGCGGGTCTCGTTGGTGAATTTGCAGAAATTGACCTTGTGGGCGTGCGTCGCGCCCGCCAGCATGCGGATATTGGCGCCGGCGCAGAACACCCGGTTCTTGCCGGAACGCATCACCACGACCTTCACCTCCGGATGCTCGAAGCGCAGCCGCTGCACCACGTCGGCCAGCTCGATGTCGACGCCGAGATCGTAGGAATTCAGCTTGAGCTGGTAGCCCTCGAACAGGCCGGCATTCTCATCGACGTCCATGGTGAGCGTCGCGACTTCGCCATCGACGGCCAGCTTCCAGTGCCGATAGCGCGACGGGTCGGTTTGAAAATCGATGTATTTCGCGCCGCCTGCGAGGACGCGATCTTCGCCGGCCATGAGCCACCCTCTGTCGTTTTCTCTGGTAACGTTCTGATCGTTAGATGCACAATAGTGCATGTTTTAGACTTCGTCCAGCCAAAAACGCCGGAACATGCATTTTGCTTCATGTTCTGACAGCAGCCGAAAACGCCACCCAATCGGCCATGTCGAGCTGCGGCCGGGCCAGCCTCGCTCTGACGAGCTCTGTCAGCGCCGCCACCGGAAAGCTGTCGGCGAAACCGTCGCCGCCGGCGCTGCGCAGCCCCAGGGCATCCAGCTCGGTTAGCGCCTCGCCGAGCAGGCGCGCGGTGACGTGGGCTTTCCGCATGCGCAGCCGCAGATTTGCGGTCGCGATCAGGATGCAGGCGCGCAGCAAGGTCCGTTCGCGACCGCCCTGCGGCGCTGCCGCCCACACCGCCTCCAGGATCTCCTGCGCTTCCCAAAAATAGCCGTGGTCGTTGAGCGCGATGCCATAGCGCAGCGCCGGATGGCGCGCCGGCACGTAGCCATGGAAACGCGCCGGCACCAACGCCGTGACCTGCGCCAGCGTCTCGTAATCGGCACTATCTTTCTCGGAGATACCGGGCACATAGGCCCATCGCGGCAGCGGCAAATGGCCCGCGCTGCCGGATGGCGCGATCATCGGGACCTCCCGGCGCGCGCCGGCACGAACGCGCTAGGCGGCGCCTCTGTGCGAGCCGCTCCCCACCTGCAACACCGCGTTTGCGAATTCCTTGATCGCATCGAGCGTCGCCTCCGGCGCATCGCGATGCGGCTGATGTCCCGCCTGTGGAATCACAGTCACATCGACCGGACAGTAGCACTCTTCCCTGGCAATCTCGATCTGCCGCATCGTGCCATACTGGTCGTTCGTGCCCTGCAGGATCGCAACGGGAACGCGGATATAGGCGAGGTGTTCGGAAATGTCCCACTTGCGGAAGTCCGGATCGAGCCAGGCGCCGTTCCAACCATAGAAGGCGTTGTCGACGTCCCGGTGCCAGCGCGACAGCTTGCCCTTCAGGTTGGTGGTCTCGTAGGCGGTCCGGATCTGCGCGATCGAGGCGATGGAAATATTCTCGACGATGAAGTGCGGGGCGATCAGCGCGAGGCCCTGCACGCGGTGATCCTGATGCGAGCCGGCATAGATCGCCGCGATCGAGGCGCCGTCGGAATGGCCGAGCAGCATGCCGTGGCGAAAGCCGATCTTCTCGAGTAGTTTCGGCAGCACATCGAGCGCCTCGACATGCATGTAGTCGAGCGGACGCGGCAGTTTGACCGGCGTCGATGCGCCATAGCCGGCGCGCGAATAGACGAACACGCCGGCCCCGGTCGCGGCCTGAAGCTGATCGGGAAAATCGCCCCACAGCTTCGTTGATCCCAGCCCCTCATGCAGCATCACAATGGTCGGCGCGTGCTCGGGCGACGGGCCGATCATGCGGTATTCGAGATGCGCGGCGCCGACGGTGAGGAAGCCTTGGGGGGTTAGGGTTGTCATTGTAAGCTTTCCGAAAGTGATCGTGACGTCGTACTCGCAAGCTCGTCGTCTCGGTCTTGAGCCGGGACCCATACTCCGCGGCTCCTCGCATAGGCAGGATGGCCGACACCTTCCTGAACAACAGAGGCCGCGGCGTATGGGTCCCGGCGTTCACCGGGACGACACGCGGAGGTTACTGCGCCCCATCCCGCAGCTTGAACCTTTGAATCTTCCCCGTCGCTGTCTTCGGCAGACTATCGACGACTTCAACCCAGCGCGGATATTTCCACGGGCCGATCTTCTGCTTGACGTGCTCTTTCAGCGATTCATAGAGGCCGTCCGAGCGGCCGCCTTCGCGCAGCACGACAAACGCCTTCGGTTTCAACAGGCCTTCCGGATCGGCATGGGGCACGACGGCGGCCTCCAGGACGGCCGGGTGCGTGATCAGCGCGCTCTCGACCTCGAAGGGCGAAACCCAGATGCCGGATACCTTGAACATGTCGTCGGCGCGGCCGCAGAAGGTGTAGCGGCCATCCGCGTCGCGAACATATTTGTCGCCGGTGCGGGTCCAGTTGCCCTGAAAGGTGTGCCGGCTCTTGCTGCGCTGATTCCAGTAGCCTTCGCCGGCCGACGGCGCCTCGACGAGAAGCTCGCCGATTTCGCCGTCCGCGACGTCATCGCCGGTCTCGCTGACCAGCCGGACCTGATAGCCGGGGACCGGCCGGCCTGATGTCCCGTATTTGATGTCGCCGGGCGCGTTCGACACGAAGATATGCAATAGCTCGGTCGAGCCGATGCCGTCGAGGATGTCGACGCCAAAGCGCGCCTTCCAGGCCAGACCGACGGATTCCGGCAACGCCTCGCCGGCGGAGGTGCAGATGCGCAGCCGCGTCCCTGCCCGCTCGTTCTTCGTCGTCTCCTCGTTGAGCATCGCCGCAAACAGCGTCGGCGCGCCGTAGAAGATCGTCGGGTTGTATTTGTTCAGGAGCGCGAACATCAGCGCCGGCGTCGGCCGGTCGGCGTTGAGCACTGTCGAGGCGCCGACCGACATCGGAAAGGTCAGCGCGTTGCCGAGGCCGTAAGCGAAGAACAGCTTTGCCGCCGAGAGACAGACGTCGTTCTCGTTGATGCCGAGCACCTGCTTGGCATAGGTGTCGGCGGTGGCCTGAAGGTTGGCGTGCAGATGGCGCACGCCCTTCGGCATGCCGGTGGAGCCCGAGGAGTACAGCCAGAACGCCGGCTCGTCGGGATGGGTTTGCACCGTGGCGAAGGAGTCGCTCTCTCCTGCCAACTCCTCGGAAAGCAGTTTGTGGCCGAACGCATTCTTGCCCGACACGACGACGCAATCGAGGTCCGCCATGCGGCCCACGATATCCTTCACGACGGGATAGAGCGCTTCGGAAACGAACAGCACGCGGGCGCGGCTGTCGGCCAGCACGTAGGCATATTGCTCCGCGGTCAGCAGCGTGTTCAGCGGCACCGGCACGATGCCGGCGCGGATCGCGCCGAGAAACACGGCGGGAAAGTCGACCGTATCAAGCATGATCATCGCCACGCGCTCCTCGCGGCGGACGCCGAGGCGGCGCAGCATGTTAGCGACACGGCAGGTCTGCCGCTGCAGCTCGCCATAGCTGAGTTCGGAGACCGTATCGGTGAAGGCGAGCTTGGTGCCACGGCCCTCATCGACGTTGCGATCGAGCAGCCAGGTCACCGCATTGTACGAACCGGACATGTATGAACCGGACGTGCCGCTCACGACGCTTCTCCCACAGTTTTTAAGAATTATAATTCATAGAAAGCCACCGGCCACGCTTGCTGTCAATCCTCATCGGCATTATGTTTCCGAAATACCTCCTTACCCGTGGCAGCGCCGAACGAGGGCAATGACCGAGGCCAGCGACCCCGAAACCGGCTTTCTCGAGCAGCTTGGCCAGCGTGTGCGCACCATGCGCGCCCTGCGCGGCATGTCGCGAAAAGTGCTCGCCAAGGTTTCCGGAATTTCCGAGCGCTACATCGCGCAGCTCGAAAGCGGCAAGGGCAATGTCTCGATCGTGCTGCTGCGCCGCGTGTCGAACGCGATGGGCGCGCATCTCGAAGACCTGATTCCCTCCGCCGAGCCGACGCCGGACTGGGCCGTCATTCGCGATCTCCTGCGCAAGGCAACGCCGGCACAGATCGCGCAGGCCAAGGACGCGCTCGCCGGCGGCGCGGCGGCCGCGCAGCGCCGCATCTCGTTCGCCGGCATCGCGCTGATCGGCCTGCGCGGCGCCGGCAAGTCGACGCTAGGGCGAATGCTGGCGAAAAAGATCGGCTGGAAGTTCGTCGAGCTCAACAAGGAGGTCGAGGCGCAGAACGGCCTTTCGGTTGCCGAGATCATCGCGCTGTACGGCCAGGAAGGCTTTCGCCGGATGGAGCAGGCGGCGCTGTCGCAGCTATTGGCCCGCAAGGAGCTGATGGTGCTGGCGACCGGCGGAGGCATCGTCTCCGAGCCATTGACCTTCGATCTGATCCTGTCGTCGTTCTACACGATCTGGATCAAGGCCGATCCGGAAGAGCACATGGCCCGCGTCCGCGGCCAGGGCGACCTGCGGCCGATGGCCGATGATCGCTCCGCGATGGCCGAATTGCGCAACATCCTGGTCAGCCGCGAGCCGCTCTATGCCCGCGCCTCCGCCGTGGTCGATACCGCGGGACTTTCCGTCGACACCGCGGCCGCGCGCTTAAGCGATGCCGTGGCCCCGGTGCTGCACGACAAGCACGCTTTTGGCCTGCGCAGCGCGGTGTCCTGACCGTTCCGGCCTCTGAACGATCCATCTTGGCCTGAGTTCACCATGCGGGCGCATGCTCGCGCCGGTTGTGCCTTGCGCAAATTAACCACCTGGCAAATTCCATGCGCACGGGGGCAGCAACACACCCTCCAATTGTGTTACCAATCCGTTAATTGGAATGGAGAGGATGATGCTGGAACGCCGCCTGCAACACAGAAACCGGGTCTATTACGGCGGACTGATTGCGTTTAACGGCCGCAACTCGACGGTCGACTGCGTCGTGCGCAATTTCAGCTCGCGCGGCGCCAAGATCGAATTCGAGAATTCGGCGATGCTGCCCGACAGCGTCGACTTCGAGGTCGCGCGCAAGGGCCTGACCTGCCTCGCCCGCCTGGTCTGGCGCGATCACAACGCGGCGGGCCTGGTGTTTTGCGAAGAGCACGAGACGGGCAGCGTCGTTACGCTGGACTGGGCGCGCAAGCTCCGCGCCAGCGAGCGCGCCAACCGCCGGCTGAAATCGCGCCTCGATCAGCTATTGAACGAGCATTGAATGCGGCCTCGTCTGGAATAGCCGCATGAGCACGCTTGAAAATGAGGACTTCCCGCGCGCCGGCTTCAGGCCGCCGAAGGCGCGGCGGCGTCCGCTGCGCACGATCCTGCTGGCGCTGCTGACGCAGTATTTGATTATCGCCACACTCGTCGGCGTGACCGTCGCGGTGACGCTACATTACCGGGTAACGCCGCAGATCGTCGCCACGTTCGAGACGCTCGAAGCCGCGCTCAAGCGCCTATCGCCGCGCTAGCGCGGTTGATCTGATATCATGCGCCCCCGAGTGCCCTCGCACTCACTCTTCGATCGCGATACTGATGGCATGAAGCTGCTTTTCCTCCATGGCGCGCCCGCCGCCGGCAAACTGACCGTCGCAAAGGCGCTGCTCCGGATCGTGCCGGCCCGGCTGATGGACAATCACGCCGCGATCGACCTGGCGCTGACGGTCTTCGACTTTGGCGCGCCCGGCTTCTGGGAGCTGGTTCAGAACGTCCGCGAAGCCGCGTTCGAAGCCGCCGCCGAACGGGACGTGCCGCTGTTGGTCACAACCTTCTGCTATGCCGAGCCCGAAGATCGCGTGTATTTCGGCCGTGTCGAGCAGATCATGCAGCGCTATGACGGCGAACTGCTTCCGGTCTTCCTGCACTGCTCGCGTGAGGAGGCTTTGCGCAGGATCGGCAATCCCGACCGCGTGGCGCGGCGCAAAATATCTTCCGGCGAGCATCTGATCCGCGATCTCGACCGCTATGATCTCACCGCGGTGCCGCGCGCCGATTGCCTCAGGCTGGATACGAGCAACGATCCGGCCGCGGTGACCGCGCAGCGGATCGTTCGCCATTTCAGGCTCGACGCCTGAAGCGCAGGTCGGGCAGCACATCACCTGTCGCCGTCATCTTGAGCCGCCAACCCCGTCATTGCGAGCGTAGCGAAGCAATCCATCGCGCCACAAGCGGAGAGATGGATTGCTTCGTCGCTTCGCTCCTCGCAATGACGGTGGACGCTATCCGAGCTTCGCGAAGGCGGAGGCGTGCTGGATGATGCCGGTGGTCGGGAGCTCGCCTCCTCCAAGCGGCAGCACCATCAGATGCGGTCCGGCATAGGGTGACGTAAAACCCGCCGCCTTGGTGGCATCGAATCCGAAACGGCGATAGAAGGCGCCATCGCCCAGAACGAAAATTCCCCGCCAGCCGGCAGCCTCGCTGCGCGCGATCCCTTGCTGGATCAAGCGGCTGGCAAAACCTGTCCGGCGGTACTCCGGCAGCACCGCGACCGGTGCGAGCGCCAGCGCGGGAAACGGTGCTTTCATCCGTGAGAACATGATATGGCCGACGACGATGCCGTCATCCACGGCGACCAGCGAGAACGCACAGTCGCCGGCCGCGCGGAGATCGTCGACCAGCTGCGCTTCGACCGGCTGGCCGAACGCGACTTCCTGGACGATGCGGATGGCCGCAATATCGTCGGGCATTTCGAACCTGACTATCATGTCTTACACCAGCAGCGATTTCACCGAGGCGGCAACCTCCTGCAGCCGCGGCAGGAAACGCTCGATCATCTCCTCCGCGGAAACGCGGTCGACATGCGCGCCCATGTTGATGGCGGCAACGATGGCGCCGTCATAGCGGCGCACCGGCACCGAGACCGAGCGAAACCCCGGCTCGGCTTCGCGGTCGACCAGCGAATAGCCTTGCGCGCGATCGGCGATGATGGTTTTGAGCAACTTCTTCTTGTCGGTGACTGTGAACGGCGTCAGCGCAGTAAGCTCCATCCGGCCAAGCGCAGCAGCGAGTTCGTCATCTGATAGCCGCGACAGCAGGACACGGCCGACCGAGGTGCAGAACGCCGGCAGCCGATAGCCGATATCGATCCCTGCCGAAAAGATACGCGTCGGGCTGGCGCGCGCGATGAAGACCACGTCGTTGCCGTCGAGGATCGCCATCGAGGAGATTTCCTGCGCCTCGCTCGACAATCGATCGAGCGCCGGCTGTAGCACCGAGACGACGTGGTTGGATGCGAGATAGCTCGATGCCAAGACCAGCACGCGCGGCATCAGGCGAAACAGCTTGCCGTCGGTGGTGACGAAGCCGGCGCGCTCCAGCGTGAAGAGAATCCGCCGGGCGGTGGCGCGCGGTAGGAGGGCGGCCTTGGCGAGATCGCTCAGCGTCATCGGCTGCTGGCTGCTGCCGAACACCTCCAGCACCCGCAGGCCGCGGTCGAGGCTTTCGATGAAATCGGTCGCGCCGCGGTTGTCTGCGTCCGCCGCGCGCTTAAGCTTGGGCATCGCTGCCTCCAAAATCCGCTTGCCTCATCTCCAGCCTACGCTAGAATCGCACAAAAGTTCAATAGGCGAACAAATCTACCCGGAGGACCTCGCCATGATGAGCCAGGAAGCGAACGACCTGATTACCCGCACCGGCCGCAAGGACCCCTGCGGCAGGCTGATGCGGATGTACTGGCAGCCGGCGGCGCTGGTCGACGAGCTCGAGGGACCGCGGCCGGTTCGTCCCATCAAACTGCTCGGCGAAAACCTCGTGCTGTTTCGCGACGAACAGGGACGCTACGGCCTGATCGACCGCCACTGCGCGCATCGCGGCGCCGACCTCGCCTTCGGCCGACTCGAGAATGGCGGCCTGCGCTGTGCCTTCCATGGCTGGCTGTTCGATGTCTCCGGCCAATGCCTGGAAACGCCGGCCGAGCCGAAGGGCTCGAAGCTGTGTCAGGGCATCAGGCAGCGTTCCTATCCCGTGGTCGAGAAGAGCGGCATTCTCTGGGCGTATCTCGGCGAAGGCGAGCCGCCGGCCTTTCCGGAGATCGATTGTTTCGTCGCGCCCGACAGCCACACCTTTGCGTTCAAGGGCCACATCAATTGCAACTGGCTGCAGGCGCTCGAAGTCGGTATCGATCCGGCACACGCCTCGTTCCTGCATCGCTTCTTCGAAGACGAGGACACGTCCACGGCCTATGGCAAGCAGTTCCGCGGCGCATCCGCCAGCAGCGACATGCCGATGACGAAGATTTTGCGCGAATACGACAACCCGATCATCAATGTCGAGCACACCGAATATGGCCTGCGGCTGATCGCGCTGCGCGAGCTTGACGAAGAGCGGACGCATGTGCGCGTCACCAACCAGCTTTTCCCGCACGGCTTCGTCATTCCGATGAGCCAGGAGATGACGATCACGCAGTGGCACGTGCCCATCGATGACGAGAACTGCTACTGGTACGCGATCTTCACCTCCTATACGGCGCCGGTCGACAAGAAGAAGATGCGCGACCAGCGGCTCGAGCTGTATGAACTGCCGGATTACAAATCGCGCAAGAACAAGAGCAACGATTACGGCTTTGATCCGCACGAGCAGGCGACCGCGACCTATACCGGCATGGGCAGCGACATCAACGTCCATGACCAGTGGGCGGTGGAATCGATGGGGCCGATCCAGGACCGCACCAACGAGCATCTCGGCACTTCCGACAAGGCGATCGTGCAGTACCGCCGCCTGCTGCGGCAGGAGATCGAGAAAGTCGTGGGTGGCGAGAAGCCGATGCTGTTTCTTGATGACGCGACGGCCCGCAGCATTCAGGGGCCGGCGACAATGGACGGCATCGGGCCGACGCTGGGCTGGGAGCTCTACTGGATGGAAGTCGACGTCAAGCGCCGCCGCGGCGCGCCCTGGGCCGCGCCGGTGCCGCGCGAGATCGCTGGGAAGGTTACGCATCTGACGGCGGCGGAGTGATGTTTGTGGCACCGTCATTCCGGGGCGGCTCGCAGAGCCGAACCCGGAATCTCGAGATTCCGGGTTCGATGCTGCGCATCGCCCCGGAATGACGGAAGATGGGGAGCAACGCCTTGAGTTTTGTCGAACGTCACGGCCTTTGGTCTGACGAACAACGCGAGGTGGCCACCCGCCTGCGCAAGATCGTCGAAGAGAAGAATCTCGAAGTCATCCGCCTATCGTTCCCCGATCAGCATGGCATCCTGCGCGGCAAGACGCTGATTGCGAGCGAGGCGATCGCATCGCTGGAAAGCGGCTGCTCCATCACCACCACGATGCTGGCCAAGGACACCTCGCACAAGACGGTGTTCCCGGTGTTCACATCAGGCGGCGGTTTTGGCATGAAGGAGATGGAAGGCGCCGCCGACGTGCTGATGGTGGCCGATCCCACCACGTTCCGCGTGCTGCCCTGGGCGCCGACCACGGGCTGGCTGCTCTGCGACCTCTATTTCAACGACGGCCGCCCGGTGCCGTTCGCCACACGCCACCTCTATCGCAGGGTGATCGACCAGCTCGGGCAGCGCGGCTTCGATTTCGTCGCTGGCCTCGAGGTCGAATTCCACCTCTTCAAGCTCGACGATGCGCACATGACGCCCGACGATGCCGGCCAGCCCGGGCGGCCGCCATCGGTCAGCCTGCTCTCGCATGGCTATCAATATCTGACCGAGCAGCGCTACGACCAGATGGAGCCGGCGCTGGAAATCATCCGCCGCGACGTGCTGGCGCTCGGCCTGCCCCTGCGCTCGGTCGAGGTCGAGTTCGGCCCGAGCCAGTGCGAATTCACCTTCCAGCCGACCAAGGGGCTGGTGCCTGCCGACAACATGATGCTGTTCCGCTCGGCCGTGAAGCAGATCGCGCGCCGCCATGGTTATCACGCGACCTTCATGTGCCGGCCGAAATTGCCCAACGTATTCGCCTCCGGCTGGCACCTGCATCAATCGCTGGTGTCGCGTGAGAACGGCGAGAATGCGTTCATGGCGAAGGACGCCGGCGAGGCGCTGAGCCCGTTTGGACGCGCCTATCTCGCAGGACTGCTGGAGCACGCCCGCGCCTCCACCGTGTTCACGACGCCGACCATCAACGGCTACAAGCGCTACCGCTCCTATTCGCTGGCGCCCGATCGCGCGATCTGGGGCCGCGACAACCGCGGCGTCATGATCCGCGTGCTCGGCGGGCCGAACGATGCCGCCACGCGGCTGGAAAACCGCATCGGCGAACCCGCCGCGAACCCCTATCTCTACATGGCCTCGCAGATTCTCTCCGGGCTCGACGGCGTCGACCGCAAGCTCGATCCGCCCCCGTCAGCCGACACGCCGTATGAGATCAAGGCCGCGCTGTTGCCGAAGAGTCTTCGCGAGGCGGTGTTCGCGCTACAGGACGATCCGTTCTTCCGCGGCGCGCTGGGGGCGGAGTTCGTGGACTACTACGTCCACATCAAGAACGCGGAGATCGAGCGTTTCCAGGCCGAGGTATCGGACTGGGAACACCGCGAGTATTTTGAGATGTTTTGAAGACAAGCCAGTCGCCGATAAGTCGGACAAGCCTGTTCTGCCGCGGCTTAGAGGCTTGCGAGATGAGCCGCGACTGCGCCTTCGTTCCATTCCAGGCCAAGACCGGGCGCGTCAGGAATATGCAATAGCCCATGCTTCACTTCATAGGGCCGTTCGAGAATCGGATCGGCCCAATCCTGCCACTCCAGCCAATGCGCCGTCTCTGTTGCGCGCATGACGTGAGCGGCAACTTCCGGATAAAGATGTGTTGATATCGGTATGCCCGCCGCGCCGGCAATCGCTGCCGCGCGCATCCAACCGGTCACACCCCCGATGCGCATGAAATCCGGCATCACCAGGTCGCAGGCTTTTTTCCCAATCGCCTTATGCATTTCCCTGGGCCCATAGAAATTCTCTCCGATCTGGATCGGGGTCTTCAGTTCCGCCGCGAGTTGAGCGTAGCCGTCGAGATTGTCATAGACGACGGGTTCTTCAATCCAGTCGAGCCCATGGTCATCGATCATGTGACATCGCTCGATGGCTTCTGCGAGATTTAGTCCCTGGTTGTAGTCAATCATCAAGTGCACGCTGTCACCGACAGCTCTGCGAACGGCGTCGAGAGTAGCCAAATCATCGCGCGGATCGCTTCTGCCTAGCCGCAGTTTCAGAGCGGAGAATCCTCCTTCCTCGCGCAATTCCATCGCTTCCGCCGCGACCGCGGCCGGCTCTTTCAGCCAAAGGCCGTTGCTGTTGTACGATTTCACGGCGCCGACCGTACCACCCAACAGCACGCAGAGCGGCTTATTTGCAGCCTTCGCCAGCGCGTCCCACGCGGCCATGTCAAGGCCGGAGGCGGCAATCATGGACAATCCCTCATAGCCGACGAAATGCAGAGATTTGCGCGCCGCCTCGAAGAGTTCGACAGGCGCCACGTTCCGGCCTCTGAGCAATTCGCCGAGATCATGGATCGCGGGAACCAGATATCGCATCGATTTCACGATGTAGGGCTCGAGATAGCTTCGCCCTACGATGCCCTCCTCGGTGATGAGATCGATGAGAATGAGCGGCCACTCCGATATCGTGGCGATACGCACGACTACCGGCCGCTTGAGCTTGAGGATCACAGGACGAGCCTTGATTTCCCTGAGCGTCAATGGTTCGGGCATGACGATACCTTTCGAAGCTCGATGGAAGCCGGCGCGCTGGGCCGAAAAATAAATCCTGGGCGCCATTCCAACTGGTTTTTCAAAGGATGTAAATTCACTACCCGGTATAGTTAAAGGGTGACTGCATGGCACGATCTGCAGAGCCGACCCGACGGCGGATCCTGGCCGCCGCATACGTGCTATTTCGCCAGCGCGGGTATAGCCGCGTGAGCATGGACGAAATTGCATCGGCGACGAACGTCACGAAGCGGACTCTGTATAATCATTTTCAAAGTAAGGATCAGTTGCTCGCCTTCGTGCTTGAAGCCCAGAATGAACTGGCATTGGCCGCGTTCAGAACGTTCGGCGATCAGCTCACCGGCTCCCCAGCCGCGATTGTTGACGGCCTGTTTCGCGATCTTGCGGTATGGGCAGACCGGCCACGATGGGCCGGGTCGGGCTTTACCAGGCTGGTCATCGAACTTGCGGATCTACCCGGCCACCCCGCGCGAGCAATCGCACGCCGACACAAGGCATTGCTCGAAGCCCATCTCGCGGACTTGCTAAAGCGAGCCGGCGTCCGCGATGCTCGCCGCCGCGCGCGCGAGATATGGCTGCTCTCGGAGGGCGCGATCTCCTTGATGCTGGTGCACGGTGATCGCGCCTATGCGGCCGCGGCGGCCGACGCAGCAAACCGGCTGCTGCGGAACTCTTTGCGGTGAGGCGTGGCGGCTTGCTGGATCAAATCCCCAGATACCGGTGCTGCAGATCCGGCTCGGCAATCAACTGCTCGCTCGTCCCCGTCCACACCGTGCGGCCGCGCTCGATGATGTAGTGGCGGTCGGCGATCTTGGCGAGGTTGGCGACGTTCTTGTCGATGACCAGCACCGATTGCCCGCGGCCCTTCAGCATCGACAGGCAATTCCAGATTTCCTCGCGGATCAAGGGTGCAAGGCCTTCGGTGGCTTCGTCGAGGATCAAAAGCTTTGGATTGGTCATCAGCGCGCGGCCGATCGCCAGCATCTGCTGCTCGCCGCCCGAAAGCGTCACGCCCATATTGTTGCGGCGCTCGGCAAGGCGCGGGAACAGCGCATGGATTTTTTCAATTGTCCAGGGATCGCTGGCACCCTGGCGGTTGCCTGAGGCCGCAACGAGATTTTCATACACCGTGAGGTTCGGAAAGATCTGGCGTCCCTCCGGCACCAGGCCGATGCCGAGCTTTGCAATTTTGTATGACGGCAGGCGGCGGACTTCCTCGCCGGCAAAGCGGATCGTGCCGGCGCGCGCGCCCGTCATGCCCATGATGGAACGGATGGTGGTGGTCTTGCCCATGCCGTTGCGGCCCATCAGGGCAACCATCTCGCCCGATTGAACTTTTAGCGACAGGCCGAACAGCACCTGGCTGAGCCCGTAGCAGGTCTCGATGCCGTCGATTTCGAGCAGGGTTTCAGCCATGACGGGTCACCGCATGCTGCTCGCCGAGATAGGCGCGCTTGACTTCCTCATTGTTCCTGATGGCATCAGGATCGCCGGAGGCGATGACGCGGCCATAGACCAGCACCGTGATGCGGTCGGCGAGCGCGAACACCGCCTCCATATCGTGCTCGACCAGCACGATGGTGACTTCCTTGCGCAGTTCTTTCAGCAGCGCCACCATGCGCGCGGATTCGGTGACACCGAGGCCGGCCATCGGCTCGTCGAGCAGCAACAATTGCGGCTTGGTGGCAAGCGCGACCGCCAGCTCGAGCTCGCGCTGCTCGCCGTGACTGAGCTCCGACACCAGCACATCGGCGCGCTTGGCGAGCCCGACCCGGTCGAGCGCCGCCTGCGCCGCCTCGCGCAAATGCCTCTCCTTGCGCGCCGCCCCCCAGAAGCGGAAGGAGTGGCCATCGTGCGCCTGCGCTGCGAGCGCGACATTGTCGGCGGCCGTAAAATCCGGCAGCAGGCAGGTGATCTGGAACGAGCGCGCCAGGCCGAGCCGGCTGCGCTGGTAGGACGGCAGCCAGGTGACCTCGCGGCCGGCGAAGTGAATAGTGCCGGAGTTCGGCGCCAGCTGCCCGGTCAACTGGCTGATCAGCGTGGTCTTGCCGGCGCCGTTGGGACCGATGATGGCGTGCAGCTCGCCCCTCGAGACGTCGAGCGAGAGATTGTCGGTGGCCTTGATGCCGCCAAAGCTGCGGACGAGATTCTCGACACGGAGCAAGGGTTCAACCACGGCTCAACCTCCCGAGCACGCCCATGATGCCGCCGCGCGCAAATAGCACGATCAGCAATAGCAGCGGGCCCATGATCAACGCCCAGTATTCGGTGAACTGCGACAGCACCTCTTCCAGCACCAGGAAGACAATGGTGCCGATCACGGGCCCGAACAGCGAGCCCATGCCACCCAGGATCACCATCACCATGAGATCGCCGGAACGGGTCCAGTACATCGTCGCCGGGCTGATGAAATCGGTATTGTTGGCCAGCAGCGCGCCGGCAAGCCCGCAGATCGTGCCTGAGATGACGAAGCAGACGAGACGATATCTGTTCGCGTGAAAACCGATCGCCTGCATGCGCTGCTCGTTGGAGCGCACGCCCTGCACCACCATGCCGAAGCGCGAATTGACGATGCGCCAGATCAGGTAGATGCCGCCGAACAGGCAGGCGAGGCAGAGATAATAGAACTGCACGCGGTTCGAGAGGTCAATGATGCCACCGAAATGGCTGCGCTTGTAGATGGTGAGGCCGTCGTCGCCGCCATAGCGCGACATGCCCGAGGCGATGTAATAGGCCATCTGGGCGAAGGCGAGCGTGATCATGATGAAATAGACGCCGCGGGTGCGCAGAGACAGGGCGCCGATCACGAGCGCATAGAGCGCGGATACGATCAGCGCCACCGGCCACTGGATGAAGCCGGAGCCGATACCCTCATAGGCGAGGATGCCCACCGCATAGCCGCCGATGCCGAGATAGGCGGCATGGCCGAAGCTCATCATGCCGCCATAGCCCATGATGAGGTTGAGGCTGGCAGCCGCAAGTGCGAAAATGACGATGCGGGTGAACAGCGTCAGGATAAAGATGTTGCCGGTCAGCGCCGAATAGGCCGGCAATAGCAGCAAGAAAAGCGCTGTGAGCGCCACGATGACGTTGCGGGCGTTGACGGGAGATTTCATCGCTTGGCAGCCGGAAACAGCCCCTCCGGACGGACGACGAGCACGATCGCCATCAGGAGATAGATCAGCATCGACGACAATGCGGGCGCCGCGGTAGAGGCGGCGGCGGAACTGAGCACCATGCGCAGCAGATCCGGCAGGAAGGCGCGGCCGAGCGTGTCGATCATCCCGACGAAGATCGCCGCCATGAAGGCGCCGCGGATCGAGCCGATGCCGCCGATCACGATGATGACGAAGGCGAGGATCAGGATGTTCTCGCCCATGCCGATCTGCACCGTGAGGATCGGCGCCTGCATCAGCCCGGCAAGGCCGGCGAGCGCGGCGCCAAGCCCGAACACCAAAGTGAACAAGAGCTTGATGTTGATACCGAGCGCGCCGATCATCTCGCGATTCGAGGCACCGGCGCGGATCAACATGCCAATCCTGGTCCGCATCACGACGAGATAGAGCATCGCGGCGACCGCCAGCGCGACCACGATGATGGAAAGCCGGTAGGCCGGATAGAACACGCCGGGCACGATCTGCACCGGCGCGGTGAGCCAGGCCGGCAGCGGCAGCGACAGGCCGGCCGGGCCCCAGATCAGCCGCACCGCGTCGTTGAAGAACAGGATCAGGCCGAAGGTCGCCAGCACCTGGTCGAGATGGTCGCGGCCGTAGAGATGCCGCAACGCGATGAATTCGAGCGCGATGCCGAGCAGCAATGTAGCGCCGAGGGCCAGCAGGATGCCGAGCACGAAACTGTTGGTCCAGGCGACGAAGGTGGCGGCGAAATACGCGCCCATCATGTAGAGCGAGCCGTGCGCCAGATTGACGAAATCCATGATGCCGAACACCAGCGTCAGGCCGGCTGCCAGCAAGAACAGCAACAGGCCGAACTGCAAGCCGTTCAGCGATTGTTCGATTAAGACAAGCATTGATCCCTTGAACGCTGGGGGCCTAACAAAACAGCGGCAGCACATCTGCGCCGCCGCCATTTTTCTTGTTGGGCGGATGATCTGTCGCAACCCGCCCCCGGGTCAAGCCCGAGGGCGTTTTGCACCCGATCATGCACCGGCCATGCCAACCATCACTTCTTCATCGGACATTTGTCGTGGAAGCGGTCCTGATCGTCCTTGACGATGGTCGCCACCGTCTTGAGCGCGAGCTGGCCGTCGGCGTCCTTGACCACGTCCTGCAGGTAGAAGTTCTGGATCGGGATGTGGTTGTTGCCGTATTTGAAGGGACCGCGCACTGACTTGAAGTTGGCCTTCTCCATCTCGGCCTTCATCTCGTCCTTCTTGGACGTATCGCCCTTCACCGCGACAACAGCGCTGTTGATCAGGTTCGCGGCGTCATAGGACTGCGCGCCGTAGAAGGTCGGCCGCAGCCCGGTGTACTTCTTGCGGTAGTCCTCGACGAACTTCTTGTTTTCGGCGTTCGGCAGGTCGTTGACCCATTGCTGCGCGCCGGGCACGCCGAGCGCGTTTTCCTTCTGCAAAGGCAGCGACAATTCGTCGATGGTGAAGGCGGTGTAGAGTGGAATCTGCGCCTTGATCCCGGCCTGCGCATATTGGTTGAGGAACTGCACGCCGGCCGCGCCCGGATAGAACACGAAGATCGATTCGGCCTTGGAGTTCTTGGCCTTGGTGAGTTCGGCGGAGAAGTCGAGCTGGCTCGGCCACACCGTATATTCCTCGCCGACGACCTGGCCCTTGAAGGTGCTCTTCACGCCGGCCAGCATGTCCTTGCCGGCGGCGTAGTTCGGGCCGATCAGGAATACCGACTTGACGCCCTTCTGGTTCATGTAGGTGCCGACCGCCTGCGGGGTCTGGTCGTTCTGCCAGGAGGTCGAGAACACGTAGGGCGAGCAGAGCTCGCCGGCGAGCTGCGAGGGGCCGGCATTGGCCGAGATCAGGAAGGTTTTGGCATCGACCGCGGTCTTCAGCGAGGCCAGCAAAACGTTCGACCAGATATAGCCGACGATGAAATCGACCTTATCGGACTGGATCAGTTTTTCGGTCTTCTGCTTGCCCACGTCAGGCTTCTGGCCGTCGTCCTCGTAGATCACCTCGACCGGCTTGCCAGCGATCTTGCGCCCGAGATGGTCGAGCGCCAGCTCGAAGGAATTGCGCATGTCGTTGCCGATCACAGCGGTCGGGCCGCTGAAGGTCGAGACAAAGCCGATCTTGATGGTGTCGCCGGCGGATGCGGGCTGCGCCAGCGCCAGAATTGCCGCGCCCGCCAGCCAGAATGCCTTTTTCATAATCACTCCCCTCCTCGTTATCGATTAGACCCGGGTCTCCCGGGCGACCGGCGCTGTCTCGCGCACCTCATTATCACTGAGGTATTTTGTGCGCGAAATCGCCGGTCAGCGGCAAGCATGAACCGGTTTGCCCGGCTTTGGACCTTCGGCGCATGCTTAAGCCACCGGAACCATAATTCGCGGATGGCGGGGATGGCAAGAACTATAGTGCCGGTTGCCAGGGCAACGATTTGTCGCAGTTTTGGGCCGGAAAGCCGGAAGGAGCGGCCACGTCCGTGGCGAACCTCGCCCGGCATCGGCCGGAAGCGCTCGTTCAGATCAGGTATTCCGCGCCATCGATGACATAGGGCGCGTGGCGAAAATCCCGGATCGTGGCGACCTGGCCGGCCGACCAGTCCAGCAGCATGAAATATTTCGGGCCTGAATCCCGCTCGCCCGGATCGAACACCAGGATGGCGGGGCGCCCTTCGACCAGGCCGGCCACCAGATGCCAGTCGCTGACCTTCGCGTAATTGCCGAAATAGCGGGACACTTCGACCTTGCCGCGCATGCGGGTCTTGTTGACGAGATCGAGCCTGACGTCATCAGCAATCATCGCCCGGATCGCGTCGAAATCGCGCGCGTTGAAATGGGCGACATAGGCGCCGAGGCGCGCGCGGTCTGCATCCGACAATTTTGCTTGCGGCGCATCATCAGGTTCATCGGCGATGTCGCGCAACTGCGCACGGCCGCGATGCAGGAATGCCTTCGCCGCCGGCAGGCTGCATTCCATGACCTCGCAGATTTCCTTGAGCGAACATCCGAGCACGTCCATCAGGATCACGCTTGAGCGTTGCGCCACCGGCAGGCGCATGAAGGTGCGCAAGGAGGTCGCGGCGATCTGGCGACTCTCCACAGCATCGAGCTGGTCTACGATCATGTCCATCTCCGCATCGCCCCGGAGCGCTTCCAGGCGGCGCTTACGGCGCAAAAAATCCAGCGCGGTGTTGTGCGCGATCCGGAACAGCCAGCCCTCGGGATTGCCGACAGGACCGGCGGTGGCATGGGCCTCCACCGCCTTGATCAGCGCGTCCTGCAGGACGTCCTCGCCGTCGATCACTGAGCCGACCATGCGCGCGCAATAGCGATGCAGCCTTGGCCGCATCGCGATCAGCAGACGCTCGATTTCAGAGTTCGACGTCTCGGAAATCACGGTCACTCAGCCTCCGGCGAATTCATGTATCGCCCAGCATGCGATAATTGCCGATAACCGTCGCGCCCTTGGCGAGCGGGGGCTCGGCACAACGTTCCCGAATGCCGTTCTGGAACGCCGCGAATGCCGGAAGGCCTTGCAAGGGGCTGGCGCCCTCGGCCGCAGTCTCGACGAAATGGATAAAGGTGTCGTCCTCCAGCCGCAGCGATAGATAGCGCAGGCCTTCCGGCTGCACCGCCTTCAGCGCCGCAAACACATTTGCGACCAGTTCGGCGTTCTTCTCGGTCATTTCAGGCGTTGTCTTGTACCTTATCACGGTTCGTCGCATGACGCTCTCCTCGTCAGTGGCCATCTCGACCCCAAGGACGGTCGGGAACTGACAAAGGATGCGGTGGCAGGAGATTTATTTTGCCGTCGTCCCTGCGAACGCAGGGACCCATAACCACAGGATTTGGTTGTTACGCTGTTGCTGTGGCTCCAGCCTTCTCAACAAAGCCCCTGGGTGGTTATGGGTCCCGGCTCAAGGCCGGGACGACAGGTGATAACGTTTCGCTATCGGCCAATTAGCAAAGGCGTATTGGACCATCAGGCGCGAATGGCTACATAATCCCCTGCATTCATAGACCGGGGCCACACCATGACGACAGCGCCGAACCAGCCTCATCACGTGGTGATCGTCGGTGCCGGATTCGGCGGGCTGGAAACCGCCTTCGGCCTCGCCGGCGCGCCGGTAAAAATCACGCTGATCGATCGCCGCAACCATCATCTGTTCCAGCCGCTGCTCTACCAAGTCGCGACCGCTTCGCTGGCGACGTCTGAGATCGCCTGGCCGGTGCGCTATCTCCTGCGCGACCGCAAGGAGGTGACGACGCTGTTCGCCAATGTGAACGGCATCGATGCAGGGGGTAAGCGCGTGTTGCTCGAAGACGGCGAGACCATCGCCTACGACACGCTGGTGCTCGCCACCGGCGCCCGCCACGCCTATTTCGGCCATGACGAGTGGGAGCCGTTCGCCCCCGGCCTGAAGACGCTGGAGGACGCCACCACGCTGCGGCGTCGTATCCTTGTCGCGTTCGAGCGTGCCGAGCGAGAAACCGATCCGATCAGGCGCGCCGCGCTGCTGACCTTCGTCATCATCGGCGCCGGCCCGACCGGCGTCGAAATGGCCGGCACCATCGCCGATCTCGCCAAGGACACACTGCCGCCGGATTTTCGCAACATCGACACGCACAAGACTCGCGTCGTCCTGGTCGAGGCCGGTCCGCGCGTGCTCGCGGGATTTCCGGAGGATCTCTCCGCCTACGCGCAGCGGTCGCTGGAGGAACTCGGCGTCGAGGTGGTGCTGGGCCAGCCCGTCACCGAATGCGCCATCGATGGCGTCGTCTTCGGCGGCAAGAAGCTGGAGGCCAGGACCATCGTCTGGGCCGCCGGCGTGCGCGCCTCGCGGGCGGCGGAATGGATGAACGCGCCGGCCGACCGCGCCTATCGGTTGAAGGTCGAGCCTGATCTGACCGTGCCCGGCCATCCCGACGTGTTCGCGATCGGCGACACCGTGACGATCGCAGGCCCGGACGGCAACCCCGTACCGGGCATCGCGCCGGCGGCCAAGCAGCAGGGACGTTACGTGGCCGCGCTGATCAAGGCGCGCCTCAACGGCGAGACGCTGCCGCCGTTCCGCTACAAGCACGCCGGCAGCCTCGCTCAGATCGGCAAGAAGAAGGCCGTGATCGATTTCGGCTGGATGAAGCTACGCGGCAATCTCGCCTGGTGGATCTGGGGCATCGCCCACATCTACTTCCTGATCGGCCTACGCAACCGCCTCAGCGTCGCGCTAAGCTGGCTGTGGATTCACGCCCGCGACCAGCGCGCCGCTCGGCTGATCACGCAGGGATCGAGCAAGGTGACGGGGTAGCTTTGAGGCATCACGATCTGCAGAACCCTCATCCTGAGGAGCCCGCAACGCGGGCGTCTCGAAGGATGTAGGCCACAGACGGGCCTGCATGGTTCGAGACGGCGCCAAGGCGCCTCCTCACCATGAGGGTCTACGGCGCGCAGGCAAAGCTCGCGGCCCGATCGATCGGGCCCGATTTATAGTGCGGCCACGTTGGCCACTGGCACAGCGGCAGCGAGCGCGTTGTCTCGAAGGCCGGCGTGTCGAGCCGTTGCTCGGTCACGTCGAGATCGCCGGGCGCCTTGCCCTTCTCGACCCAGTCGACCAGCACCGCCAGCATGTCGACATTGGCCGGCGCGCCGGAGCCGACATGATCGACGCCCGGCGCCGTGTAGAGCCTTGCGAACTCTGCTGTCTTCTCCTTGCCGAGCGTGCGCTGCACATTCTCGAAATAGCGGATGCCGGCATAGGGGCTCTGGGCGTAGTCGGCCATGTTTTCGAGAATGACGAGCCTGCCGCCGCGCGCCGCGAAGCGGCTCAAATCCGGATTGGTCGAATCCATCAGCCGTGACACCTGCAGCAGCCGCTCCTTGTGATCTTCGGGCTTGTAAGTGGTGACGTCGAGCTTCGGATCGCGCGCGAAGACATATTGAATGCCGCCCGCGCCATAGATCCAGGCGATGCCGTTGTTCGGCGCCGGCGGCTGCACCGGCGCGGCCTTGCCGAGCCACCAGGCGTTCCAGCCGCCGGTCGGGCCGAACGCCGGGGTATTTTCGCCGGAGACGCCCCAGCCCGGGTAATCGTCGAGGCCATTCTCCAGCGCGAAGGAGAATTTGTACGTCCCATGCAGCGTCTTGATCGCCGCGACCTGCGGCTCGCTCAGACATTGATCGCCGCTCTGGCCCGCCGCGCAGCGCAGCTCTTCCACCCTGAATTTCGCTTTGCAGCCGACGGGATCGAGAACGAGCATGTCCTCGGCACCGTCGGTCTTGTCGCACGCCTTGAGCACCGCCTTGGCGACGAGGTCGACCTGCGCCGGACGTATCCAGCCCTCGCCCATCGTGGCGAGGCCCGATTTCGTTCCGGCATGTTGCAGGCCGACCCAGTTGATAACGGGCACGCGGGCGAAGATACCGTCAAAATCATCGGGATAGCGCTGCGCCATGGTCAGCGCCTCGCGGCCGCCTTCCGACGATCCCATGAAATAGAGTTTTGCCGGCGGGTTGCCGTAGGCCCGCACCATCAGGGCGATCGCGGCATCGCGCACGCGCTTGTAGGCGCGATGCGCAAAATTCTCGAACGCCTCGTCATTGAGCGCAAAGACCTGCGGCGGCTCGCCCGGCTTGGTCTCGTGGCCGGAATCCGTGCCGTAGGTGACGAAGCCGCGTGCCAGCGGCGACGGCGCGCCGAACGGATAGGCCGGCGGCAAGGCCAGCCCGGTGATCAGCACGCCGTTGAAGCCGCCGCCGCCATATTGCAGCGAGCGGCCGTTCCATTCGAGTGGCAGGTTGACCTGGAATTTGATCGGCGGCGCATTGGGGTCTGACGGCGCGATGTGACCGAGCACCTTGCAGAATTCCGGATTGGCCGGCGAGACGCGCGCCGCCGGCGTCGGCCCCTTCTCGGCGACCGCAAGCGGCGACGGTGCGACGATGCTGGCGGAATCGATCTTCACGCCGTTGTCGGCTGGCCCGACGAGGCCGCTGCATGTCGCCGCGGGAGCACCGGTCATCTTCGCGGCGGTCGCTTCTGCGGCAATGAGCGAGATCGCCAGCGTCAGTGCGATCAGCCAGACCGAGATACGCATATCGATTCCCAGGCGTTGCATCGTTTCCCCCTTGGTATTGCAGCATATGCTGCCATCGAACTGGCCCGGCGTACATCCACAAACGCGTCATGCCCGGGCTTGTCCCGGGCATCCACGTCTTGGTCTCTGCGTGAAGAACGTCGATGGCTGGGACACAGGCGGGCGGAAGCGACGCCGTCCTTCGGACGGCTACGCCCGGCCATGCCGGCACCTATCGTGCCGCGCCTCACTTCACCAGCGCGCAGCCGCCGTCGGCGAGCGGGCGAAAAGCCTGGTCGGCGGGAATGGTCGAGACCTGCTTGTAATAGTCGTAGGGGTACTTCGACTCCTCCGGCTTCTTCACCTCGAACAGGTACATCGGGTGAATAACGCGGCCATCCTGGCGGATGGTGACGTCGCCGAACAGCTTGTCCTTACCCCTGAACTTCTTCATCTGCGGCACCGCGTCCTTGGCGTGATCGCTGCCCGTCGCGGCCACCGCATTGAGATAGGCCAAGGTCGAGGCGTAGACGCCGGCCTGGTTGCCGCTCGGCATCTTGCCGTTCATGCCGGGCCGGGCACCGAAGCGCTTTGCAAACGCGCGGGTGTCGTCGTCCATGTCCCAGTAGAACGCCTCGAACAGTTGCAGCCCCTGGCCGACCTTCAGCCCCATGCCGTGGATGTCGTTGATGAACAGCAGGAACGCCACCATGCTCTGACCGCCCTGCTGCAGCCCGAACTCGGCCGCCTGCTTCACCGCATTCACGGTGTCGCCGCCGGCATTGGCGAGCCCGATCACCTTGGCCTTGGAATTCTGCGCCTGCAGCAGCAGCGAGGCAAAATCCGCCGTGTTGAGTGGATGCTTCGCCGAGCCCAGCACCTTGCCGCCGTGCTTTTCGATGTAGTTGGTGGCCTCAGCCTCGATGCCCTGGCCGAGCGCGAAATTCACGGTGATGAAGAACCATTCCTTGCCGCCGCGCGCCATCATCGCCGCCGCCGTCGAATTGCCGGTCGCCCAGGCGTCGTTGACCCATTGGATGGTGTTGGGCGAGCAGGCCTTGCCGGTCAGGTCGGAGCTGGCCGTCGACGAAGCCAGAAACGTCATGCGGCTGTCGCGCAGCAGCGAATTGATGGTGAGGCCGACCGCGGAGTTCGGCACGTCGACGACCGCATCGACGCCATCGACGTCGAGCCATTTGCGCACGATCGCCGATCCCACATCGGCCTTGTTCTGGTGGTCTGCATAGACGATCTCGACCTTGATGCCCTTGCCGCCGCCATTGAAATCCTCCGCCGCCATGCGCGCGGCCTCGACCGAGCCCATGCCGTTGGTATCCTGGAAGATACCGGAGATGTCGTTGAGCACGCCGATGCGCACGACGTTGTCGGAAATCTGCGCATGCGCTGCACTACTTGCCGCGCACGACAGGGCCAGCGCCAGACCCAACCCTAAACCCCGCATTGTTTTCTCCTCCGTGATGACTTTAGCGTTCCCGGACTTTCGCCGGGTTTAAGAATGACGCGACGCACCCGCTAGAGCTGCCGATCAGCTGCCGGCGGTATCCATCAGGCCGCGGAAATGGCGATCGGGAGGCTTTCGAGCCCGCGCAGCGCGTTGTTGTAGCGGCGCTTCACAGGGCCGGAGATCTCGATCTTGCCGACCTTGCGCGCGATCGCCGCCACCATCACTTCGCCTTCGAGGCGCGCGACAAGCTGGCCGACGCACATGTGAATGCCCGAGCCGTAGCCGACATGGCCCGAGGTTCGGCGGGTGATGTCGTAATTGTCAGGGTTTTCCCACCGCCGCGGATCGCGGTTGGCGGCGCCGAGGAACATCAAGACTTTCTCGCCCTCGCCGATCACGTGCCCGCCGAGCTCGACCTCGCGCGTGGTGGTGCGGAAAAAGGTCTGCACCGGGCTTTCGAAGCGGATCGCTTCCTCGAAGGCGTTGCGCGCCAGCGTCGGATCGCCGCGCAGCTTCGCCAGTTGCTCGGGATAGCGTGCCAGGCAATAGACGGCGGCGCCGATGCCGTAGACGGTGGTATCGAGCCCGGCCGACAGCAGCGAACGCACCAAAAGCGGCGCTTCCTCATGGGTGATGTCGCCGGCATCGGCGCGGGCATGGATGCAGGCGCCGAAACCGCCGGGCGCAAGATTCTCGCGCTGGCATTGCTCGGCGACATAGGCTTGATGCGGCGCCGAGCGCTCGATCGCCTCCTGGCGAAGCTGGTTCGGCGGACCGAACGCGTTGAACACCAGGCTGGCATAGGGCAACAGATTCTCCCGCCCTTCCTGTTTCAGCCCGAGCGCGTCGGGGAAGACCGACAGCGGATAGGCTTCGGCAAGATCGGCGATCGCGTCAAAACTGCCGCGCGCGAGCAGTTCATCAACCTTGGCTTCGGCCAAGTCGGTGAAGTGACCGCGCAGCGGCTTCAATGCGCTGGCCGACAGCACCTGGTTCAGCACCGCGCGCGTGCGGGTGTGCGCCGGCGGATCTGCCTCCAGAATGATACTTTGCGGTCGCCACGGCTTTTCCTTGGCGAAATCGCTGAGACCCACGCCACGGCTCGAGCAGAACGTCAGGGGATCGTTGAGGACGGCATGCACCTCGGCATAGCGCGCTACGCCATAGACGCCCCATTTATCGAGCCAGACCGCCGGTCCAGCCTCGCGCAGGACCTCATGGATCGCATGCATATCGTCGAAGAACTCGGTCGAGAACGGATCGACGTCCAGGCTGGGAACGCCTGACGGTGCAGCTTTCTCTGTCGCGCTCATGTGGGTCTCCCGCATAATGTTCTTGCAGAGCGGCGTGCGCTGTCTCTATGTCTAAAATGCTGGAGCGGCTTCGGAAGAGCATGAGCAGGAACAGACAGGCGCGCGCCCCTCGCGCGGGTACGGCAGGCAGGAGCGGGCGCGCCGAACAGGTGCTCGACCTCGACCGTTACGTGCCGGCGCTCATCACCTTCATCGCCAACAAATTGTCGCGCAGCGCGACCGTCGTCTATCAGAAGCGTTTCGGGGTCAACGTCACGGAATGGCGGATCCTGTCGCTGCTGGCGATCGAGCCGGAAATTTCGGCGGCCCGCATCTGCCACGTGATCGGTTTCGACAAGGGCCCAGTGAGCCGGACCTTGGCCGGAATGGAGGAGCGCGGTCTGGTCAACATCCGCGCCGACCGCCAGGACGGGCGCACCCATTCGATCTCGCTGACGGCAAAGGGCTATACCACCCACGATCAGGTTATCGCGGTCGCGCTGGAACGCGAACGTCGCCTGCTGTCCTGCCTGAGCAAGCCGGAACGCGAGACGCTGATCGCGCTGCTGCTGCGGGTGCACGGCAATCTCGATGCGGTAAAAGGCGCCGGCGAAATCGACGATCGCGCCTGAACGGCCGGAGGCGGCCGCAGCGCGAACATACGCCGCAGAGCCGACGCGCGTGCGATGGCGCAATGCGTCGTGACGATCCAATCGCCCGGACATCCGTTTCTCCCCTATACGGCCTTCGGCACTCCGTGCTCTTCGTTCGGCCGCTTGTTCTGAGAATACGCTCTCACAAACTAGTTGCCTTGGCAACATAAATGACGGGCCCGTCGAAAGTTCCACGAATGACCCGTAAGCGGTCCGATCGTCATGGCCGGGCTTGTCCCGGCCATCTACGACTTCCTTTGCTGCCAAGACGTGGATGCCCGGGACAAGCCCGGGCACGACGAGTTTGTGGGCACATCGGACTAGGACAATGGGCGCATAGGCGACGGCCGGGCGTTCGCAAGGCCAAGCTACTTCGTCACCAACGGGCAGTTACCCTCGCTCTCGGGACGGAACGCCTGATCTCCGGGAATCGTCGCGACGACCTTGAGCAGATCCCATTTCGACGTGGATTCGTCCGGCTTCTTCACTTCGAGCAGATAGAGCGGATGAATCTTGCGCCCGTCGCTGCGGATCGTTCCCTTGCCGAACAAGGGATCGTCGGTCGGTATCGCCTTCATGGCAGCGACCACGGCCTTGCCGTCAGCGGCGCCGCCGACCTTGTCGACAGCCTTGAGATAATGCAGCACGGAAGCATAGACGCCGGCCTGCATGTCGTTCGGATAATTCTTCTGCGGATGGCGTTCGGCGAAACGTTTTGCGAAGGCGCGCGTGCCGTCGTTCAGATCCCAGTAGAAAGGATTCATGATCTGCGCGCCCTGCGCCGCCTTCAGCCCCAGCGCGGGAATGCCGTTCATGCCAAGGATCAGGCCGACCAGCTTCTGCTTTTGCGTCAGCCCGAACTCCGCCGCCTGCTTGATCGAGGTGATGGTGTCGTCGCCTGCATTCGCGACGCCGACGACGTCGGCGCCCGAGGCCTGCGCCTGCAGCAGGAACGAGGCATAGTCGGCCGTCCCGAGCGGATGGCGCACGGCGCCGAGCACTGCGCCGCCGGAGGCCTTGACGCCCTCCATCGCTTGCTTCTCCAGGTCATGGCCGAAGGCATAATCGGCGGTCAGAAAGAACCATTTCTTGCCACCCTGCGCCACCACGGCTTTGCCGAGACCGCGGCCATAGGCATAGGTGTCGTAGGTCCAGTGCACGGTATTCGGCGTGCATTTCTCGCCAGTGAGGAGCGCCGTGCCGGCGCCGGAGCCGATGAACGCCTTGTTCTTCTGCTCACTCATCGCGGCCACCGCAAGCGCGATCGCCGAATTCGGCAGGTCGAAGATGGCGTCGATATTTTCGGTGTCGTACCAGCGCCGCGCGATGCCGACGCCGACATCGGTCTTGTTCTGGTGATCGGCGGTGATGACGTCAACCGGCTTGCCGGCGGCCTTGCCGCCATAATCCTCCACGGCCATCTGCGCTGCGATCACCGAGCCGACGCCCTGATAGGTCGAAAACACGCCTGACTGGTCGTTGAGCACGCCGATCCGAACGCGGTCCTGGGCGTGAGCCGCGCCGGCGAACATGCCGCCGAGCGCGGCCACAAGCATTCCAAGGC
This sequence comes from Bradyrhizobium sp. CB3481, assembly GCF_029714305.1. Classification (NCBI taxonomy): domain Bacteria; kingdom Pseudomonadati; phylum Pseudomonadota; class Alphaproteobacteria; order Hyphomicrobiales; family Nitrobacteraceae; genus Bradyrhizobium; species Bradyrhizobium sp. CB3481. The sequence continues at coordinate 665,003 of NZ_CP121647.1, read as the reverse complement.
GAAAAAACTGTCGCATGCGTTCCCTCCTGTGTGGATACGGCGGGCCTTCGCGACCGCTTCTGATTAGTTATATTTTATAAGCATTTTGAGGATTGTCAATTCACATGACGACGTGCGAGCTATTGCCCATGGGTAGAATCGGCAAAGCGACGACGCGCAGGGGTAACGGGGCCGCAAAGGCGGCCGAGCCGGACGGACAGCGGGAGCTCGATCTCAGCGCGCTCCAGGAAACCCCTGGATTCATGATCCGGATTCTGCAACTGCAGAACTTCGAGGCGTTTTACCCGTATTTTGAATCGCTGAAACTCTCGCCGCTCGAATACGCCATCCTGGTCGCGGTGCGTGACAACAAGACGGTGACGCAAAGCGAGCTTGCCGCGGTCCTGAAAATGCAGCTGCCCAACCTGGTGAAAATCCTCGCCCGGATGGAGGAGACCGGCATTCTCAAGCGCAAGCGCTCGGCGCGGGACCGCCGCGCGGTCGAACTCAGCCTCAGCGCCGCCGGCGAGCGTCGCGCCGACGAAGCCAGCCGGCTCGGCGAGAGTTTTAACGCGCGGACGCTTTCGGTGCTCAGCAAAGCCGAGCAGGCGGCTTTTCTCCAGATGCTGGTGCGGCTGGTCGAGGCGCACGAGAACGGCATTTGAGGCACAGCACGTCCTATTTCTGCTGCGTTATTGCCTCTCCAAACCGCTCATCCTGAGGAGCCCGCAAAGCGGGCGTCTCGAAGGATGCAGGCCCTTCTGTGGCCTCATGGTTCTCCCGGCGAAGCGAAGCATCGTCCGGAGACGCGGAGCCTGTCATCGGGCCGCGCTTCGCGCGGACCCGGTGGCGCTCCTCCCCATGAGGAGCGCAAGAAGTCAGCCGGCGCAGCCGATCCATTCGGCCGAAGCATCGTCGTCGAGCGTTGCCACCGCGCCCGCGCGCCGCGTCAGCACCGCGCGCTGGTTGATGTAGCCCTTGTCGGTGATCTCGCCGCCATCGACGGAGGCCGGCTCGGCCAGCAGCAGCGCGCGTGTCGCATGTCCCGACGAATTGCCGCTCTGCGCCTTCAGTTTCACAAGGCCCTGCGCGATCGCACTGCGAACCCTATCGTGGCCGATGACGTCCTTCACATCGGCAGTATCAGGCAGGCCGGCATGGGCCCGGCAGGCAGCGATATTCGGGAAGATAAGGAATCGCACTTCGTCGCCGCCATGGCCGGTGACGACGATGTCCTGCGCCAGCGGCGCCAGCGCTGCGATCCCGGCGACGCGGAGCGTGCCGACGCTGACCCAGGTGCCGGAGTTCAGCTTGAAATCCTCGGCAACGCGACCGTCGAAGAACAGGCCGAGCTCGGGACGCTCCGGATCGGCAAAGGTGACGGCATCGCCGATCAGATAGAAGCCTTCGGCGTCGAACGCCTGCGCGGTCAATTCCGGCGCCTTCCAGTAGCCCGGCGAGACGTTCGGGCCACGCACGCGCACCTCCAGCTTGTCGCCCGACGGCACCAGTTTTAGTTCGGTCCCCGGTATCGGCACGCCGATATTGCCGGAGCGCCTGGCCTGAAAATGACAGTCGGTGGCGAGCGGCGAGGTCTCGGTCGAGCCCCAGGCCGACACCATCGGCAGCGCGCGGCCGACCGTCTTGATCGAGAGCTCTTCCAGCGCATCCCAGAGATTTTGCGGCAGCGCCGCTCCGGCATAGAAGGCGAATTTTACTTCGCTGAAGAACCTGTGCCGCAATTCGTCTTCGCCGCGCAGCGCCGCGATCAGCATATCGAAGCCACGCGGCACGTTGAAATAGACCGTCGGCCTCACGCTGCGCAGATTGGCGAGCGAGGTCAAAAACAGGCCGGGCGCCGGTTTGCCGCCGTCAACATAGAGCGTGCCGCCATTGCGCAGCACCAGATTGAAATTGTGGTTGGCGCCGAAGGTGTGGCTCCACGGCAACCAGTCGAGGATCACGAGCTTGTCGCCGATATCTTCGAGGAACGTCCAGGTCTGCGCTTTCGCCTGCTGGCTCGAGGTCAGCATGCGCTGGGTGTTGATGACGGCCTTCGGCGTGCCGGTCGAGCCTGAGGTAAACAGGAATTTTGCGATGGTATTGGGCGTGATTGCGGCGAACGCCTTGTCGACATCGGTTGTTTCCGGCGTCGCCGCGATGGTTCGGAAGGCGACCGCGTCGCCATCATCCGCATTGCCGCTGACGATGGTCGCCGTATGCAACGGCCTAATCGCAGCAAGCGCTGCAGCAAACGGCTTTATTGCGGAAACATAGATCGCGCCTGGTTCCAGCAGCCCGACCATGCTCTTGAACTTGTCGTAATCCCTGGACATCAGCGAATAGGCCGGCGAGATCGCGGCCGAGGGCACGCCGACATGCTGGGCGGCGAGCGCAAACAGCGCGTGCTCGACGCTGTTATCGGACAGGATCACCAGCGGCCGCTCGGCACTGAGGCCTTGCGCGAGGATCCAGGCGGCCGCGCCCCGTACCTGCTTCAATGCATCCTTGTAGGTGACCGTCGACCACGGCGCATCCGCGCTGGCGCGATCGGCAAGAAAGATGCGGTCCGGCGCCTGCCGCGCCCAATGCTCCAGCCAGTCGCCGATGCAGCGCGTGCTTTCGCCTAGCGGAGCGGTCGATTTCACGATGATGCTGCCGTCGGCGCGGCGATCGGCGACGATCGCGGGCGTCGCAAACAGTTTGCTGGATTTGTCACCGCTTGATGCGGCGATGGTCATGGTTTCCTCCTGCCGGCTGGTTCGCCGATCGCCGGCGTCACGCCGGCCTGCAGCTCAGAAGGCTGCTTGCGGCTAATGTTGAGCACAACAATTGTTGTCGTCAACAACAATCTTCTCATCGGAGCGCCGATGCGCTAGAAGCGTAGACGATGACGGAAAGCGCGCAGGTATCCAAAACAGGCAGATCGCGACCCAGCGCGAGGCTGCCTCGCGGACGGAAGCAGGCCGCCAATGGCGGCGCAAACCTCGACGACGAGATCGGCCTCGACGCGCTGGCCGGCCACGCCGGATATGCCGTGCGGCGCTTCCAGATCTGGATATTTCAGGATTTCATCCGCACGCTCGGCGCCGTCGATATCCGCCCGACGCAGTATTCCGTCATGACCGTGATCGGCGCCAATCCCGGCCTGAGCCAGATGGCCGTCGCCAAGCGGCTCGGGATCGAACGCGCCCGCCTGGTGCATCTGCTCGACAGTCTCGAGCATCGCGACCTCATCAGCCGCATCCGCTCCGCCACCGACCGTCGCTCCCACGCCCTGCACCTGACGGCGCGCGGCAAAACAGCGCTGGCCCAGTTCAAGCGCCTCGCCACCGAACATGAGCGCCATGTCGCCGAGAAGATCGGCAAGGCAAACCGGGAGAAACTCCTGCAGATTCTTTCGGCGTTCACCTGATCAAGGCCTGCCCGCCTCGCTGGGAGCGAGGTCGCCTATTTTTTATGCAACTGTTCCGCCGCACCGACCCGGCCGAGCCAGCGGGCCGTCGATTTAAGCCACTGAAATAGTTTAACTATCATCAAATTCGGATCGATCCTCGCTATTGTACACAATGGCACATCGCTTGCTTTCTTCCGGGTAGTCTTTGCTCGCTGGAGTTTTGCCCGCCATGGGGTCCGACGCGCCTGAAACCGCCTCCGCCATCGTCGCGGCGCACCGCGCCGGCACGCTCACCCCAGCGCAGACCGTCGCCCGCTCCTACAAGCGCATCCGCGACCACAACGATCCCGCCATCTTCATCAGCCTGCGCGACGAGAACGACGCGCTAAGCGAGGCCGAGGCGCTCGCTTCGAAGGACGCGGCCGTGCTGCCGTTGTTCGGCATTCCTGTCGCGGTGAAGGACAATATTGACGCGCAGGGCCTGCCGACCACGGCGGCCTGCCCGGCCTTTTCCTATTCGCCGGCGCAGGATTCGACGGCGGTTGCAAAACTGCGCGCCGCCGGCGCGATCATCATTGGCAAGACCAATCTCGACCAGTTCGCCACCGGGCTCGTCGGCGTGCGCTCGCCCTATGGCATTCCAGTCAATCCGATCCGCGGCGACCTCGTTCCGGGCGGATCGAGTTCGGGCTCCGCGGTCGCGGTATCGGCCGGCCTCGTGCCGCTCGCGCTCGGCACCGACACGGCCGGCTCAGGCCGCGTGCCGGCGATGCTCAACAACATCGTCGGGCTGAAGCCGAGCCTTGGGCTGATCTCCAACGCCGGGCTAGTGCCGGCCTGCCGCACGCTGGACTGCATTTCCGTGTTTTCGCTCACGGTCGACGACGCGATGACCGCGCTGGCGGCGATGGCGGGACCCGACAGCGCCGATCCATATTCGCGCAATCGGCCACTTGGTGCAGTAACAGCGTTTCCCGAAAAACTCCGACTCGGCGTTCCCCGCAACGGCCAATTGATCTTCTTCGGCGACCGCGCCGCCGAGAAAGCCTATGACGCGGCGCTGAAGCGCTGGACGCAGCTTGGCGCCACGCTGGTCGAGTTCGACCTCGAACCGTTCTACGAGACCGCGCGGCTGCTCTACGAGGGGCCATGGGTCGCCGAACGCTACCTCGTGATCCGCGACCTGCTCGCGTCGGCGCCTGACGCGATCCATCCGGTGACGCGCGAGATCACCGCAGCTGGCGCGCGGTTGACGGCGGCCGAGACCTTCGCCGCGCTCTATCGGCTGCAAGCGCTGCGCCGCACCGCCGAGCGCAGCTTTGCCCAGTTCGACGCGATGGTGCTGCCGACGGCACCGACCGCCTACACGACCGCGCAGGTGCTGGCCAATCCGATCGAGCTCAACTCCAGGCTCGGCACCTACACCAATTTCGTCAACCTGCTCGACCTCTGCGGCCTCGCACTGCCGGCCGCGATGCGCGACGACGGCATTCCATTCGGCGTCACGCTGCTCGCGCCCGCCGGCCGCGACGCCGAGCTCGCCAGCATCGGGCGGGTGTTTCATGCCAACACCAAACTGAAAATCGGAGCCCACGGCGTGATGCCGCCGCCGCTCGCATCGCGGCCATCAGCCGCGAGCGGTGATGAAATCACCATCGCCGTGGTCGGCGCGCATCTCTCGGGCATGGCGCTCAACGGCGAACTGCAGGCGCTCGGCGCCCGCCTGCTCGAGGCGACCGAAACCGCGCCGGATTACAAGCTTTACGCGCTCGACACTACGCCGCCGAAGCCCGGCATGCTGCGCGTCGACGCGAGCAGCGGAAGCGCGATCAAGCTAGAGCTCTGGGCATTGTCGGCCACCGCCTTCGGCAAATTCGTCGCCGCCATCCCGCCGCCGCTCGGCATCGGCACGATTGGCCTGGCCGACGGACGAGCCGTGAAAGGGTTTCTCGTGGAGGCGGCCGCGATCAACGGCGCGCGCGATATTTCCGCATTCGGCGGCTGGCGCGCGTTCATGGAGAATGCGGGGACAAAGATTTGATCGCGCGGGCTAGCCGTTCGGCTAATTACCAGGGGCGCCCGCCGCAAGCCATGCGGCGATGGTCGCGCGCTCCTGACCCGTCATCTCCGTGACGTTGCCGGGCGGCATTGCAATCGACCACACCGCATATCGGCCGATGAGCTTGGCGTTGCGCCTGATGTGCTCTGGCCGGTCCAGCAGGACGGCCTTGGGCGCTGTCGCGATCGACGCCCAGACCGGTTCGCTCGCGTGACACATGCTGCATCGTGACACCACGATCTCTTCGACTTCCGAAAATTTCGGTTGAGTCTCGGGCAGCGCACCTACCGCAACGGCGGGAGGCCCTGCCGCCGAAAGCCAGCCGATGGCGAGCATCCCGGCGGCAGCAATAATCCAGACCCACCACGGAGATTTCTTCCCGGCGTGCCGGGCGTTGAAGAAATGCCTGATGACGGGGCCGAGCAGCAGCAGGATCGCGACGATCACCCAATTATAGCGCGTCGCAAAAATAAGCGGATAATGGTTGCTCATCATCAGCGCGACCACCGGCAGGGTCAGGTAGTTATTATGAACCGACCTAAGCTTGCTCGCCTTGCCGAGCCGCGGGTCGGGCGACTGCCCCGCGAGCAGTGCGGCAACGATCTTCTTCTGATTGGGAATGATGACCAGAAAGACGTTGGCCACCATGATCGTGCCGACGATCGCCCCGATCTGGTTCAGGGCGCCGCGCCCGCTTAAGGCGTGCGTGAAAATCCAGGTCAGGCCAACCAGAAACAGGTAGCCGCCCAACGCAAATTGCCATTCGTTCCGGGCCAGAGCGGTCTTGCACGCGGTGTCGTAGAGGATCCACGCAAGGACGAGGCTGCCGGCGCTGAAGGCGGCGGCCTGCAGCGGTGAGAGATCGAGGTTCGACTTGTCGATCAAGAACAGGTCGGCGTCCAGATAGTAGACGACGATCATCAAGGCGATGCCGGACAGCCAGGTGGTGTAGGCTTCCCACTTGAACCAGGTCAGCTCGTCGGGCATTGCCTTCGGCGCAACCAGATATTTTATGATCCGGTAAAAGCCTCCGCCGTGGACCTGCCAGGCGCTGCCCTGGACGCCATCGGGAAGGTCGCCGCTCGGCTTGAGGCTGAGGTCGAGGTGGATGAAATAGAACGAGCTGCCGATCCACGCGATCGCAGCCACGATATGCAGCCAGCGAAAGCCCAGGCTCAACCAATCCGTAATGATGGATTGCCAGATCATCGCGAGAGCGCGCTTTCAAACACGATCCCAGCCTTGTCCCGAATTGCCTTTGTCATAAACCTTTCCAGCATTTGCCAATAGTCGGTTACCGCAGGCCGGCCGGCAGAAAGTTGACTCCGATCAAAAGCTCCGCAAAACGACTATACCGACACCGCGTAAATCTCATACTCTCCACGCACCAATTCAATATGGGCGCGCATCGCCGCCGCCGCGCCGGCCTTGTCGCCGCGCATGATGGCGACGACGACGCGATCGTGCTCGGCATGCGATTTGGCGAGACGGCCGAGGTTGCGGAACTGGGCGCGGCGGAACGGCTGCACCCGCACCCGCGTCGCCAATGTCATCTCGGCGATGTAGCCGTTCTGCGAACCGGCATAGATCGCGTTGTGGAAACGCTCGTTGACTTCGTGGAAGCGCTCGGGATTGCCGGCATGGCTGAGCACGCGCAGCTCCTCATGGATCGCCTCCAGCTTCTGGCGTTCCGCCGGCGGCATCCGCTCGGCGGCGAGGCCGGCGCACAGGGCTTCCAGCTCCGCCATCGCCTCGAACATTTCAGTCAACCGGTCCAGCGAAGGCTGCGCCACCACCGCGCCGCGATGGGCGCGGGCCTCTATGAGCCCGCTCGCAACAAGCTGACGCAACGCCTCGCGCACCGGCGTACGGGACACGGAAAAGCGGCGCGCAATATCGGTTTCGTCGAGCGGCGATCCCGGCGGCAGCACGCCGCGCACGATCTCGTCGGCAAGCTGCAGCCGCAGCTCTTCCGCGCGCGTGACCTTGTCGCGTCGCGACGACGGGCGATCGACGCGGCGAACCCCGGTTTCCGAAAGGTCGTCCAGCCTCATGCCGTTTGACCTTTCGGCTCGTCGATGATGCTCACATGCGCGGCGACGATCTTCCATCCGTCGGGAAACCGCACCCAGGTCTGCATTTGGCGACCGACTTTCGATCCGGCCCACGCATCGCGATAGAACAGCGTCGAAGCGACCGCGGTATCCCGGCCATAGGTCGTGATGACAGTCTTGTCGGTCCGCCGCATCAACCCCACCGGCGAGCGCGCGGCGCGGAACGCCATGATCGCCTCGTAGCCGTAGAGATTCTCGGCGATGCCGTAACGCAGGGTGTGCGGATCATTGCGAAACAACTCGTCGAGCACCGCGACGTCGTTCGACACCAGCGCCGCCTCATAGCGCTGGAATTCCGCGGTGACCTCGGCGAGCACATCGGGAAGATCGATTTCCATCCTCAAAATCCTCTCCGCGCCGGCGCGGCCGCGACACCCATCTGTTCCAGTGCATGCGCGACGCGTAGCGCGATATCTTCGCGCCAGGGCGCGGCGATGATCTGCACGCCGATCGGCATCGGCTCCAGCGGCACCGGCACCGCGACGACCGGCAGACCGATGAACGAAATCGGCTGGGTGTGAATGCCGATATTGGCGCGCACCGGCAGCTCGACGCCGTCAAGCACGAAATTGACCTGACCGAGTTTCGGCGCAGTGCAGGGCGTCGCCGGCGCGATGATCGCGTCGACCGACTTGAACAGCTCCAGCACCCTGGCGCGGTACCAGCGGCGGAATTTCTGCGCGCGATCGACCAGCGGCGCCGGCACCATCGCGCCGGCGATCAGGCGGTCGCGCACCGCCGGATCGAAATCATTGGGACGCGTGCGCAGACGGTCGAGATGCAGCGAGGCGCCTTCGGTGGTCGTGATCACATAGGCCGCGGCGCGGGCACGAGCGGCCTCGGGCAATTCGACCGTCTGCGTTGCGTTCAGTGCTTTGGCAACACGCGTGACCGCCTCGACCGCTTCGGGAAAGACGTTCTTCTGGAAATAGCCGCCGGCCACTGCGACCCGCAGGCCGTCGACGCCCTTTGCTAATAGCGAAGTGACAGGCTCGACCGGTCGCGTGGTGCAGGCGGCGTCATCGGCATCAGATCCCTGCATGGCGTCGTAGGCCAGCGCGAGGTCGCCGACGCTTCGCGCGAGCGGACCGAGATGATCGAGGCTGGCGACAAAGGGAAACGAGCGCGCCCGTGACAGCCGGCCGTAGGTCGGCTTCAGGCCAAATATACCGCAGAACGAGGACGGCACCCGGATCGATCCGTTGGTGTCGGATCCGAGCGCGATAGGAACCAGCGCACCGCCGACGGCGCTGCCCGAGCCGCCGGAAGAACCGCCGGTCATCCGCGTCGGATCGTGCGGGTTCCGCGACGGGCCGTCATGCACGTTCTCGCCGGTGAAGTCATAGGCGTATTCGCCCATGTTGAGTGCGCCGACCAGCACGGCGCCGGCCGCCTCCATCCGCTCGATCAGCGTGGCGTCGCGTGGCGATGGCGCGAGGTCGCGGTTGATCTTCGATCCGGCGCGGGTGGCGAGGCCTTTCACGTCGAACAGGTTCTTCACCGCAAAGGGCACACCGGCGAGCGGGCCGACCTTTTCACCTGCTGCGATCGTGGCATCGATCGCCTTGGCCGTGGCGCGGGCACGATCGGCGGTAACGTCAGTGAACGAATTCAGCACGCGATCATGCGCCGCGACCCGCGCCAACGCCGCCTCGGTCGCACCCAGCGCCGAAAGCTGGCGGCCGGATACCGCTTGCGCGATCTGTTGCGCCGACAGGAGGTCTGATGCTGCGGTCATGACCATCAAGCCGAATAGATGCTGGCCGGCTCGGTCTCGTCCGGCAGCGGGAATTCATCGACGAGCCGCGCCAGCCTCAGCGACACCTCAAGATTGGTGCGCACCGCGGGGCGCCAGGCTTCCTCGACTGGCAGTGCCAACGCTTTCGCGACGGCATCGATGTACTGATCAAGATGATCGTCGGCCATTTCACTCTACCTTCTCTCTTCCGTGTCATCGCCCGGCTTGACCGGGCGATCCAGTAACCACCGGCATCAGTGAGTACTGGATGCCCCGCCTTCGCGGGGCATGACAGCTAGACCGGCAACGGCGGATGCGGGATCGCCGTCAGCAATTCCTTTGTATAGGCGTCCTGGGGATCGCCGAGCACGCGTTCGGACGCGCCTTGCTCGACGATTCGCCCGCTACGCATGACGATGACACGATCGCACAGCAAACGCACCACGTTCAGATCATGCGACACAAACAAATAACTCATGCCCATCGACGCTTTCAGATCCTGCAGCAGATTGAGTACGACTGCCTGCACGGAAACATCGAGCGCCGCGGTCGGCTCGTCGAGGATCACGAGCTTTGGACGCAGCGCAATCGCGCGCGCGATGCCGACGCGCGCCTTCTGTCCGCCGGATAGCTGATGCGGAAAGCGATCGAGCAAATTGACGGGCAGCCCGACCAGACCGGCAAGCTCCTCGCAGCGGGCGCGCAGCGCGTCGCGCCCTCTGATGTCGCCGAGCTGCAGAATCGGATCGGCGATGGCGCGGGCGGCGGTGAAGCGCGGGTTGAGGCTGTCGGTCGGGTCCTGGAACACCATCTGGATGCTTTTGCGCTGCGGCAGCCGCGCAAACGCCTGCGGCATGATGGCGCCGATCTCCTCGCCGTCGAAGGCGATGCGGCCGGAGGTCTGGTCCAAGAGACGCATCACCATCATCGACGTCGTCGACTTGCCGCAGCCGGACTCGCCGACCAGGCCGACGCTCTCGCCATGGCCGACCGTGAAGCTGATGCCGTCGACGGCGCGGAACACTTCCGCTTCCACCGGCGGCTTGCGCGAGAATAGTTTTGTCAGCACCGCGCTTGCGCCCTGTCGCGGATATTCCTTGACGAGTTTTTCGACGGTGAGGAGGGGTGGCTTCTCCCTCTCCCCGTCCTTTACGGGGAGAGGGTCGGGGTGAGGGGCCGCCTCCGCGAGCACGGTGCGCGGAGAGTCCCCCTCACCCGCCGCGCTGCGCGCGTCGGCCTCTCCCCGCGTGCGGGGAGAGGCTGGAGCCTCATCTTCCGGCAACAAATCGCGCAATGACACCCCAATTCTTGGCGTCGCGCGCATCAGTTTGCGCGTGTAGGGGTGCTCGGGCTTGGCAAAAATGTCCGCGGACTTCGCGGTCTCGACCACCCTGCCCTTTTCCATCACCACCACGCGGTCGCAATAGGCAGCGGCGAGGCCGAGGTCGTGGGTGATCAGGATCGTCGACATGTGGCGGCGCTTGGTCAGCTCGACGATCAGGTCCATCACCGCCTTCTGCGTGGTGACGTCAAGGCCGGTGGTCGGCTCGTCCGCGATCAGGAGCCGCGGATTGCAGGCCAGCGCCAGCGCGATCACGACGCGCTGGCACATGCCGCCGGAGAGCTCGAACGGATACGCGTGATAACGTTCGCGCGGGCGCGCGATCTTGACCTGCTCCAGCGCCTGGATCGCCTTCTCGCCGCGGTCGCTGGCCGCGCTCTGCACATGCTGGCGCAGCACGTCCTCGATCTGGTCGCCCACTTTCCGGATCGGGTTCAGCGCCGCGCGCGGGTTCTGGAAGATCATCGAGATCTCACGGCCGCGCAAATCGCGCATCTCGTTCTCGCCGGCCGCCTTGACGTCGATGCCGGAGAACATCACCGAACCCTCGGCGATCCGGCCGGCACGGTCGAGAATCCGCATTACGGCATAGGAGGTCACCGACTTGCCGGAGCCGGACTCGCCGACGATGCCGAGCGTCTCGCCCTTGGCGACGGAGATGTTGACGTGTTGCACCGCCTTGACGATGCCGCGCCGGGTGGTGAATTCGACCGTGAGGTCGCTAACGTCGAGCAGAGGCTGGGCCGTCATGACGACCTCCGCAAAAATATCGAAAACAACCCCATGCACAGTAGAAAGGTCAGCACCACTGTCTCATTTACAGGACGCGCAAAGCTAACGCGAGGCATCACGTCCTCCGCTGCGGGTCGACGATGTCGCGCAGGCCATCGCCGAGCAAATTGAAGCAGAACACCGCGATCATCAGCGCCAGGCCCGGAAACAGTGCGATCCACCATTCCCCTGACACCATGAAGGTCGCGCCTTCGGCGACCATGATGCCCCATTCCGCCGTCGGCGGCCGTACGCCGAGGCCGATGAAGGAAAGGCCGGCGGCGTTCAGAATCGCGTAGCCCATGGTCAGCGACATCTGCACGATCATGATCGGCATGATGTTGGGCAGGATGTGCACCAGCAGTATCCTTATCTCACCATTGCCGGACAGCCGCGCCGCCTGCACGAAGCCGGCGTTGCGGCGGACATTGGCTTCGGCGCGGGCAACGCGGGCGTAGAGCGGAAAGTTCACGATCGCGGTCGCAATGATGATGTTCTGCACGGTGTTGCCGAGCGCCGCCACGATACCCATCGCCAGCACGAACAGCGGAAACGCCATGATGGTGTCGGCGACGCGCCCGACGATGCGGTCGGTCCAGCCGCCGAAATAGCCGGCGGCGATGCCGGCAAGCCCGCCCATTAGGAATACCAATGCCACCGAGGCGACCGCGATGAAGGTGTCGAGACGAGTGGCGACGATGACGCGGCTGAAGATATCGCGGCCGAGTTGATCGGTGCCGAACCAGTGCGCCGCAGACGGCGGCTTCAGCGCGGAAGAGGTATCGCTGGCGAGCGGATCGTAGGGCACGATGAACGGGCCGAAGATCGCAGCGAACAGGATGACGACCAGGAGGCCGAAGGCAAACGCCGTGACGCGGTTCTCGCCGAGCACGTATCTGACATGCTCGAAGGTCGCTGACAGGCTCGAGGTCCGCGCGGGCGCGGCGGGTTCGACGGCAGGCGCAACGCTACTCATCTTCCTTACCCCTCAAGCCGCACACGCGGATCGATCACGCCGTAGAGAATGTCGATGACGAGATTGAGCAGCACATACATGACCGCCATGGTCAGCACGAAGCCTTGGACCGGCGCGAAGTCGGAGGAGATCAGCGCCTCCACCGCATAGGAGCCGATGCCGGGCCAGGCGAACACTTTTTCGACCAACACGTTGGCGCCGAGCAGGAACGAGAACACCATGCTGAGCGTGGTGATGACCGGCAGCATCGCGTTGCGAAACGCGTAGGTGACGATCACGGTGGACGGCGAGAGCCCGCTGGCGCGCGCGGTGCGGACGAAGTCGGAGGCCAGCACCGCGAGCATCGAGGCCCGCGTCATGCGCGCGATCGGCGCGAGCGAAAAGATCGCGAGCGTCGCGGCCGGCAGGATCAACTGGCTCAGCGCGGAACGGAAGGTCTCGAAGTCTCGCGCGATCAGCGCGTCGATCAGATAGAAGCCAGTGACATGCGCCGGCGCGCTGTAGAAGACGTCGAGCCGGCCGAGCGGCGCCGGCGACCAGCCGAGCCGGAAATAAAAGAGATAGACCAGCACCAGGCCGGTGAAGAACACCGGCAGCGACACGCCGGCCGTCGTGGTGACGCGGCAGAGATGATCGATCCAGGAGCCCGGCCGCGTCGCAGCGAGCACGCCGAGCGGAATCGCAATGCTTATCGAGATGACAAGGCCGAGCAGCGTGAGTTCGGCGGAAGCCGGCAGGCGATTACGGATCTCGGTCGCAACCGGCTGGCCCGTGGTCAGCGACGTGCCGAAATCGCCATGCGCGAGATCATTGGTGTAGCGGAAGAACTGTTCGACCAGGGGCTTGTCGAAGCCGAGCTTCTTGCGGATCTGCTCGATGGCTTCCTTGCTCGCCGCGGGGCCGGCGAAATAGGCCGCGGGATCGCCGGGCAACGCGCGGGTGAGCAGGAAGGTGACGATGACGACCCCGATCAGCGACGGGATCGCAAACATCAGCCGCTTGCCGATCATGGTCAGCATGGGGCGCTCCCGGTGACGAGGAATGGTGCTGCCGCAAGCGACGCTGCGCTCCCTCCCCCCTTGCGGGGGAGGGCTGGGGAGAGGGGTGGCGGCAACGGCAGTGCGTGTGGCTTACCCCTCTCCCCGCCCCTCCCCCGCAAGGGGGGAGGGAGTGAGAGAGCGGCGCGTCCCTCACTGAACAGAAGGAGAGCGGCGACGTCCTCACCAAGTCGAAAAAAAGCAAAAGCAGTTTGATGCATCCATTTGAGAGCGAACTCCGCTGCGCTCCCTCCCCCCTTGCGGGGGAGGGTTGGGGAGAGGGGTAGGCCACGCGCACCGCCGTTGCCGCTACCCCTCTCCCCGCCCCTCCCCCGCAAGGGGGGAGGGAGTGAGAGAGCGGTGCGCCCCTCACTGAACAGAGGGAGAGCGGAGCACGCTAGCGTTTCATCCGCACGCGGCATGACGCATCACGCCTTCACCAGCGCGCGGTAGTCCAGCCTGCGGTGGAACCAGTATTGATAGCCCGACACGTTCTTCTGCATCGCGACGTTGACGTAGGGCTGATACAGCGGGATGCGCGGGATGTCCTTGAAGGCGAGATCGACAAAACCCTTTACGTCGGTGTCGTATTTCGCGGTGTTGCCGATTGCGGCCGCATCGACGGCGCCGCTGATGTAACCGTCCATCTCCTTGGACTGGTAGCTCATGGTGTTGAAGATCGAGTTCTTGCCGTCGTAGCACCAGATGAAGAAGTATTCGGGATAATCGAGCCAGCCGGAGAACACGTTGGTGTAGAGCGGCAGCACCTTCTTGTTCAGCTCGGTGCGCCAGTTGGCGCCGGGGATCTTGTTGATGGTGGTCTTGATGCCGATCTGCGCGAGGCTCTCCTGCACCAGCACGCAGAGCGGCTCGTTGACGCCGGCAAAGCCGAGGTCGAACGACAGCGTGGTCTCAAAGCCATTGGGATAACCGGCCTCCGCCAGCAGCGCCTTGGCCCTGGCGATGTCGGTGACGTATTTGGTCGGCTGCGGCCAGGCCACTTCGGTCGCCTTGTCGGCGGCGGCACCGAACATCGGCTTAGCGAGGCCGAACAGCACCGCATCCATGATCTTCTGGTAGGGGATCGCGCAGGCAACGGCCTCGCGGACCTTGACGTTGTCGAACGGAGCGATCTTGACGTTCATGCCGATATACTGAACGCCGTTGGAATACGGCACCGAGACGATGTTGAGCTTGCCACTATCCTTCAGCTCGACGAAATCCTTGTTCGGCAGATCGTAGGAGATGTCGGCGTCGCCGCGCTCCAGCAGCGCACGGCGGTTGCCGGCCTGCGGCACCATGCGCCAGATCACGCGCTTCACCTTCGGCAACGGACCGCCAACCCAGGCGTCGTTGCGCTCCATGACGACCTCGGTGCCGGCCGTCCACTTCGTCACCTTGTAGGCGCCGGAGCCCGCGGTCTGCTGCTTGGTGTATTCGAGGCCCCAGGGGTCCTTCTCGCTGGCGTTCTTCTTCACCAGCTCCGAATTGACGACGCAGGGCACGATGACGGCGAGATCGGGGATCGTCAGGCGATCCTTCTTGGCGAAATCGATCCGCACCGTGTTGTCGTCGACGATAACGAACTGCTCGGTCTTGGTCAGCGAGCCCGCGCCCATCTGGAAGGTCGGAAAGCCGCCGACGCTCACCGCGCGATCGAGCGACCACTTGACGTCCTTGGCAGTGACCGGCGCGCCGTCATGGAATGTCGCCTCTTTCTTCAGCTTGAAGGTCACGGACATGTCGCCGACATTCATGTCCTCGGCGAGCTCGGGCTTGAACTTGTCGCGGTCGTAATAGGGCACGCCGCCGGGACCCGACTTCATCTCGTGGCTGATCAGGCGGTCATAGCAATTCCACGACACCTCATAGCCCGGCACGTTGGTGCCGACGCCGTGAATGTCGAGGTTGTTCGGGCCGCTCTCGGAGACGATCAGCAGCGTCTCCGAACGCGCATCCGCCTTGGCGGCGGACCAGATCGCCGGTGCCGGCGAGAGCGCACCGGCGGCCGCCAGCCCCGACACGGATTTGAGAAAATCGCGACGCTTCATGGGTGATGCTCCAAACGCCTGAGGGAAACGGGCCTTGGAACAGGGAATCGCAAGGTTTGTGCCAACCCCTAAGAGAAGGTTATCACCGCGCTAATCGATTGATGTGGCTTGATATTTCACTTCGCCCCGCCGCCTGTGGCGGGTGCGACAAGCTGGCAGATTGCATACAAAGCGGCATATTTGCCCATCGATTAGGCATAAATTCTTGACGCTTCATCGCTAGGCGCGCTCAGACCGGCCAGAGCAGCTCCTGCAATTCCTTGAGGTTGGCGGCCTTTTGTTGCCAGCCCTCGATGCAGATGTGCCTGATCGGATCGCTGAATTGGTGCAGCAGCATCAGCGCCATCAGCCGACGCTTCAGTTCGGGCGTGATGTCCGCAGCCGAATAGCCAAAGCCCTCGAACAGGCATCTAACTCGGCGCGGCATGCCTGACGTCATGAAGGCGCTTGGGCCCAGCAGGTCGTATTCGCCCCTGCCCGTCATGACGTCGCCGAAATCGATCAACCCCGCGAGCTGCCAACCTGAGCCGCCGCGGCTCAAGAGAAAATTCTCCGGAATGTATTCGCCGGTCAGGATCACCGGCGGCCCGTCCAGCGCAAGCAGCGCCGCCGCCGTATCGCGCAGGAGTTCGTCTATCCCGTCGAGAAATTTTGCGGGCAATCCAAGCCGCGCATGCCGGGCGCGGCATCCTTCGATCTGCCCGCGCATGAAGACCTCCCAGCCCGGCTCGATGCGCGCCAGCGCCCCGGCGGGGACGCGCTGCACCTGCGCAATGGTCTCGCCGATTTCGGCAAGCACGCGCTCTTTGTCCGGTTCCGGCAAGGACGCCCACGCATCCGCTCCCAACACACCCGACAGCCGCGTGATGACGAGATAAGGCCAGCCGTCGCGCTCCCCTTCGACGACAATTTCGGGAATCGGGATGCGAAGCTGACCGCGAAGCTGCGCCAGCGTGCTTCGTTCCGAGTTGAACTGGCCCCGAAGAAATGGCGGGAAGACTTTCAGGATCAGTTTTTCGTCAAGGCCAAGGACGAGATTGGTGCCGGTGGCGAAGACGTGCGGTGCCGTGCATGCGAGGCCATGGCTGCGGGCGATATCGCGCGAAATCGGCAGCCATTGCGCCGGGTCGGCGCGAAAGGCGCTGAAGGACTCATAGGCGGTGAAGAGCGGAAGTGATGCGGTCATGGAAGCAACGACTTTATCCGTCATTGCGAGCGAAGCGAAGCAATCCATAGCGCCACGAGCGGATAGATGGATTGCTTCGTCGCTTTGCTCCTCGCAATGACGGCGGACATGTTGTTGCTCGCAATGACGGAGGGGACACTACCGATCCGGATTGGCCCGCTCGAACTGGCGCAGCAGGCGGTTGCCGCGTTCGACGGCCTGGTCGAGGGCGGCCTGCGCGGACTGCTTGCCCTTGAAAACGTGCTCGAGCTCTTCGTCGATCACGTTGCGGATCAGCACGAAGGAGCCAAGCCGAATCCCCTTCGAGTTCTCGGTCGGCGGCTTCAGGGTGAGCTGCTCGATTCCGATCGCCGCGCCGGGATCGCGGTCGTAGAAGCCCTGCTTGCGGGTCAGGTCGAAGGCGGCGCGGGTGATCGGCAGATAGCCGGTGTTCTGGTGCCAGGCGGCCTGCACTTCCGGCTTCGAGAGATAGGCGAAGAACCGCGCGACGCCGGCATATTCGGCGCCCGGGCGGTCGCGCAGCACCCATAGCGTGGCGCCGCCGATGATCGAGTTTTGCGGCGCGCCGGCGATTTCGCTCCGGTATGGGATCATGCCGTAGCCGACCTCGAACCTGGAATTGGCCTTGATGTCCGCGCGCGTGCCGGACGAGCCGATGAAGATGGCGCATTCGCCCTTCTGAAAGCGCGGCTCGGCCGACTGGCCGCGGCCGCTGTAATCGAAAATCTTGGTCGCCTGCCATTCGGCGAGCTGGGCGACATGCCGCACCACCTCCGGCCTGTTGAAGGTTAATTCCGCGTCGAGCCCGTTGAAGCCATTGCCGCGGGTGGCCAGCGGCAGGTTGTGGAACGCGGAAAAATTCTCGACATGGACCCAGGAAGGCCATGACGTGGTCAGCCCGCAGGGCGAGCCGGCCGCGCGCAGGCGTTTTGCCGCAGCCCCGATCTCGGCCCAGGTCTTCGGCGGCGCCTCTGCATCGAGGCCCGCGGCGCGGAACAGATCCTTGTTATAGTAAAGGATCGGCGTCGATACGTTGAACGGGAACGAGAGCATGTTGCCGGCGACGTCGGAATAATAGCCTGTTACCGCCGGTAGATAGGCCTCCGGCGAGAACGGCTCCGACTGGTCGCGCATCAGCTCGAAGACCGGATAGATCGCGCCCTTGGCCGCCATCATGGTCGCGGTCGCGATCTCGTTGACCTGGACGATCGCGGGCTGGCTGCGCGAACGGAACGCGAAGATCGCCGCCGTCACCGTCTCGGTGTAATTGCCCTTGTAGGTCGGCACGATCCGGTAGTCGGACTGTGAGGCATTGAAATCGGCCGCCAGCTTTTCGACATGCTTGCCGAGTTCCCCCGACATCGCGTGCCACCAGTTGATCTCGGTGGCGGCCCGCAATGGAGATGCCGACACGGCGGACGCGAGCGCCGCGGCCGCCATGACTTGCAAGAATCTGAAGGCCAATTTCACCGGCGGTCCCTCTATGGCTCCCAAGCCCCTCATGGTGAGGAGCGCGAAGCGCGTCTCGAACCATGAGGCCCCGTCTGTGGCCTGCATCCTTCGAGACGCCCGCTTCGCGGGCTCCTCAGGATGAGGTTGGGAGCTGTTCTGACGTCGTTATCTTGCTCTCCTGCGCGCCCTCATAAATCCCCGCGCTGGAGGTTTCAATCGGCCGGCATCATCGCAATGCACAATTAGAGATTGTGGAGCATTGCCGAAATTACCTTGGGCATCCTATCCGGCAGCCGGGCCGGCCAATAGCCAAGCATCGGTAAATTCTGCTAAAAATGCATTGAACCTTTTTGTTCCCGGCGCAGACTTCATCTGAAGGGGATTTGTCGCCAGTGTACCGCCGCGCCAACCTTTCGCGGACCTTCGTGCTTGTTGTTGCGCTGTTGCTTGCGGCGGTCTCAACGGGCGCATTTGCGCGCGGGTTCCACACGCAAGACCCCCAAACCGATTCCCAAGGCGATCGCCAAGGCCAATCCGCTGCAGAACAGGAACAGACCGGAACCCGCGCAACCGCCCCCGACCGTACCATCGTTGCATTGATCGGCACGATCGCGCCGCTATTGGTCTGGCGCCCAGACAAGACGGAGCGGATTTGACCGGCGCACCGCAACAGCAGCAGACAGCGGAACGGCCGCCGAACTTCGCCGTACGCGGCCGCTTTCGCGTCGTCCAGTGGCTGCGGGCGGTGCCGATCCGCTGGCGCATCCTGTCGATTGCGGCGCTGAACTCCGCCGTCGTGGTCGTGCTCGCGATCCTGATCTGGAACGGCGCCAAAGTGCTCGGTTCGGCCTGGGACGATGTCCGCCTGGTGCGGGAGTCCGACAAGATCCTGGCGCATCTCGAAAGCGAGACTAGCCGGCTGCAGAACCTGATCCACCGCTATATCAACCAGCCGAGCCCGGAACTGTTCGCCGAAATCCTGCTGCTGCGCGAGGCGGTGCTGGGCACGCTGACCAACCGCGCCGCCAACGACCCGATACTGTCGGGGTCGGTCGAGCGGCTCGAGCAGGTCACCGACCGCTTCCTCAACGGCTTTGGCGAATTGCGCGCCGCGCAGGCGACCATCACCAAGACCTATGAGCAGCAGGTGCTGGGCCCGGCGAGGGAAATGGCGGGACTCTACTCGGTCATCGAAGGTGCCACCGGGCACCGCGACGCGCAGATCTGGCCGGCGCTCGGAAGGTCCCGCGAGGCGTTTACGGCGCTGCTGGTCGCCGCCAACGCCTATTATTTGTCGCCGGCCTCGACCTCGGCCGAGGACGCCCGCCGGAACACCGAGACGATCGAGAAGACCATCCCCGTGATGGCCGACCTCGCCGACAATGAATTGCAGCGCATGGCGCTCAAGCGCCTGCAGGCGCGGACGGTGGCGCTGCGCGAGGGCATGGCGAAGCTGACCGAGCAGCTCGCGATCCGGACCGAGCTGTTGCGCAACACCATCGATGCCAGCCAGGCCGAGGCGATCGGCGTGATCGACGAATTGTCGGTCAAGATGCGCCAGCGCGAGCAGAAGGCGCAGGAGACGTTCGACCGCACGCTATCGGGTATTTCGCGCCGGGTGCTGTCGATTGCGGTGATGTTCCTCGGCATCATCCTGTCCGCCGGCGTCTTGATCGCACTCTCGATCCGCCTGCCGCTGCAGCAGATCCTGGCGTCCATGCATGCGATCACGTCAGGCCATTACGATCGCAGCGTGCAGGGCACCACTGCGAGGGACGAGGTCGGCGCCATGGCGCGCGCGGTCGACGTATTCCGCGAAAACGCCATCGCCAAGCGCAAGACCGAGGACGAGCTGCGCGCCGCCAAGGAGCGCGCCGAGAGCGCGCTGCTTGAGCTCAACACCGCGCAGCAGAATTTGATCGACGCCGAACGGTTGGCGGCGCTCGGCGGGCTGGTGGCCGGCGTCGCCCACGAGGTGAACAATCCGATCGGCATCAGCCTGACGGTGGCCTCGAGCTTCGCGCGCCGCGCCGAGACGTTCGAGTCCGAACTGCGCACCGAGCCGCTGCGCCGCTCCAAGCTCGATGAGTTCGTCAAGTCCTCGCGCGATGCGGCCGGGCAATTGGTGGCGAACCTGCACCGCGCCGGCGAGCTGATCCAGTCGTTCAAGCAGGTGGCAGTGGACCGCTCGCATGCCGAGCGCCGGCAGTTCAATCTCAGCGAGGCCACCGACCAGATCGTCGCGAGCCTGAAGCCCGTATTGAAGAAGGCCGCGATCACGCTGTCGGTCGACGTGCCGGACGGGCTCGTCATCGACGGCTATCCCGGCTCCTACGGCCAGATATTGACCAATCTTTTCCTCAACGCCGCCAACCATGCCTTCGGCGACGGCCGTTCCGGGGCGATCTCGATCTCGGCACGGGCCCGCGGCAGCGACGATGTCGAGATCATTTTCGCCGACAACGGGGCCGGTATGACGCCGGACGTGCAGCGGCAGGCGTTCGACCCGTTCTTTACGACGCGGCGCAACGAGGGCGGTACCGGGCTGGGCTTGCATATCGTCTATAATCTTGTCACTCAACAGCTCGGCGGCCGGATGATGCTGGAGTCGAGGCTGGGACAAGGCACCACATTCCGCATTATCATGCCCAAGGTCGCCAAGGGCGGACCTTCGATTATAGACCAGACAGTAGCCGACGGAACTTCGCAATGGCCGAACAGGACGATGTCCTCCACCTGATCGACGATACCGGGGCTGCTCCGGAGGACTCGTCCGCCCGCAAATGGAAGGTCGCCGTCATCGACGACGATGCTGCCGTGCACGAGGGCACCCGCTTTGCGCTGAGCGACTACAGCCTGAACGGCGCGACGCTGGAAATCCTCTCCGCCTACTCCGCGGCCGAAGGTCGCAAGCTGATGCGCGACAATCCCGATGTCGCCGCCGTGCTGCTCGACGTCATCATGGAGACCGACGTCGCAGGGCTGGAGCTCGTCGAATACATCCGCAACGAGATCAAGAACGAGACCGTCCGCATCATCCTGCGCACCGGACAGCCGGGCCAGGCGCCGGAGCGCCGCGTCATCGTCCAGTACGACATCAACGACTACAAGGCCAAGACGGAGCTGACCGCCGACAAGCTGTTCACCTCGCTGACCGCGGCGCTGCGCAGCTACCAGCAGCTCGAGCGCATGGTGCAGACGCGGCGCGGGCTCGAGATCATCATCGACGCCGCCTCGACGCTGTACGACTTCAAGTCGATGCAGCGGCTGGCCGAGGGCGTGCTGACCCAGCTCGCCTCGCTGCTCAATGTCGACTGCGCCGGCATCCTGGTGCTGCGCGACGACGGCGCCTCGGGCAGCGAGTTCTCCGTGCTGGCCGGTTCAGGCTGCTACAGCCGCTTCATCGGCACCACCAGCTCCAAGGCGCTCGATCCGGATCTGCGGGCGATGGTGGAAGCCGCCTTCCAGCGCCGCAAGAACGAGTTCGCCGACCATCGCAGCGTGCTTTATTTGCGCACCGGAAGCGGCCGCGAGGTGGTGGTGCTGCTGCAGGCCGAGCGCCAATTGTCGGATACCGACCGCGCACTGGTCGAAATCTTCTCCAGCCGCCTGTCGATCGCCTTCGACAATGTCATCCTCTACCGGCAACTGCACGAGGCCAACACCCAGCTCGAGGACCGCGTTGCCCAGCGCACCCGTGCGCTGATGCAGGCCAACCGCCGCCTCTCGGCACAGTGGCTGCGGCTGCAGCGCGCCAACGGCTTCAAGAATGAAATTCTCGGCACCGTCGCGCACGACCTGAAGAACCCGCTCGGCGTGATCCTCGGCCGCACCGAGATGCTGACCGAACTGATCGGCGCCGGCTCCCCGAAGGAGAACGTCACCGCCCAGGTCGAGCATATCAGGGACGCCACCAAGCGGCTGACCACGATGGTCGACCACCTGATTTCGGATGCAATGGCCGACGCCTTCGACATCACCATCCGCCGCGAGCCGGTCGACATCGCGGCGCTGGTTACCGAGGTTACCGATTCCAACTTGCCCTCCGCGGTCAACAAGCAGCAGACCATCCACGTGTCGGCGCCGCCGAACGTTGTCACCATGTGCGATACCGACCGGATCCGCGAGGCGATCGACAACCTCGTCAGCAACGCCATCAAATATTCGCCGATCGGCGGCAAGATCACGGTCACCGTCAACCATGAGGACGGCGACACCGTGATCCGCATTGCCGACCAGGGCGCCGGCCTGTCGCCTGAGGATCTCGGCCGGCTGTTCGGCCGCTTTCAGCGGCTGTCGGCCAAGCCGACGGCCGGCGAAAGCTCGACCGGCCTCGGCCTGTCGATCGTCAAACGCATCATCGATATGCATGGCGGCCATGTGACCGCGGAAAGCGCCGGCCCCGGACAGGGATCGACCTTTACCGTTACACTGCCGGCGACAGAGACGACATGACCCAGAACCCGCACATCTTCATTGTCGACGACGAGGCACCGGCCCGCGAGATGGTCGGCGATTACCTCAAGATGCATGGTTTCGGCGTCACGCTGTGCGACGGCGGAAAAAGCCTGCGCAAAGAGATCGAGACCACCGTGCCCGACCTCGTCGTGCTCGACCTCAACATGCCCGAGGAAGACGGGCTGTCGATCATTCGCGACCTGAAGAGCCGCATCAACGTTCCCGTCATCATGCTGACGGCGACGGCGAGCCCGATCGACCGCGTCGTCGGCCTCGAGCTCGGCGCCGACGACTACATTGCAAAGCCCTGCGAGCTGCGTGAACTGATGGCGCGCATCCGCTCGGTGCTTCGCCGCAGCACGCCGGCCAAGGCGGAGAAAGAGCAGTTGGTGCGGTTCGGCACCAAATGGCTCGATCTCGAAGCCCAAGCGCTGCGCGACGATGAAGGCAACGAGCATCCGCTGACGGCTTCCGAATTCGGCCTGCTAAAAGTGTTCGCGTCCAATCCGAAGCGCGTGCTGTCGCGTGAGCGGCTTCTGGAATTGGCCAATGCGCGCGACGCCGAAGCCTTCGACCGCGCGGTCGACCTCCGCATCATGCGCATCCGCCGCAAGATCGAGATCGACCCGACCAAGCCCGCCGTGATCCGCACGATTCGTGGTGGCGGCTATCTGTTCTCGCCGACCGGCGAGAAGGGTTAGCTTTCTCCGTCGTTCCTGCGAACGCACCTTCCGCGCAAGCCATTCGGCGGAGGCAATCGGGCGCAACAAACTCCGCTGTCATCGCCCGGCCTTGTGCGCAATTGCGCACTAGGACCGGGCGACCCAGTACGCCGCGGCCTATCGGATTGATCACAGCCTTCCCGGCGTACTGGATCCCCGCCTTCGCGGGGATGACGAGCTGTGGCGGGACAACGTGCGCACGCACTCTCTGCCCGTCGTCCGTGCGTTCGCAGGGACGACGAGCGGGTGTTTGCACGGAACAAATCCGCAGCTGAAATCTTCCAATTTTCCGCACATTGAAATTATTGGCTTTTCTGGGCCGAATGTTTCGTCGCAGGCCGCGCGACGAAACAATTCTCTGCGGCACGAAACCATTTTCCCCTTGTCGAGCAGACATCCCGAAACCGAGCCTCATTAACAATCCTCCCAACGAAACGCCGCCGGGCGTGGGGAATTGGGAGCCTGTCATGTCGAACGTCATTGCCATCAACGCCGCAGCCAACCAGTCGATCGCCGCCGCCCGCGCGACATCGGACGAAACGCTGCTGCTGAGCATTGCCAAGGGCGACCGGACGGCCATGCACGTGCTTTACTCCCGCCACAGCGTTCGGGTTTACCGCTTCGTGCTGCGCATGGTGCGCGACACCACGATGGCCGAAGACCTCGTCAGCCAGGTGTTTCTCGACGTGTGGCGCACCGCCGCGCAGTTCGAGGGCCGCTCGCAGGTTTCGACCTGGCTGCTGTCGATCGCCCGCTTCAAGGCGCTGACCGCGCTGCGCCAGCGCAAGCATGAGGATATCGAGCAGGAAGACGTGCTTGAGATCGCCGACGAGGCCGACACCCCGGAAGCTTCGCTCGACCGCAGCAACACCAGCGCGATCCTGCGCGCCTGCGTCGCAAAGCTGTCGCCGGCGCATCGCGAGATCATCAATCTGGTCTACTACCACGAGAAGTCGGTGGAAGAGGCCGGCCTGATCATCGGCATCCCCCAGAGCACGGTGAAGACCCGGATGTTCTATGCCCGCAAACAATTGGCCGAGTTGCTTAAGGGCGCCGGCGTAGACAGCCTCGCGGCATAAAACCTAGTTATTCCAATCGATTAGCGGGGTATTGGGGACGTAAAACGGGGTCGGTTTCGGCGGATAAGGATTACCTCCGACGAAACAAATGAAACAATCGGCGACATCACCCGGAAAAACTCAGCCCCTATACCTGCCATCAACGCAACGCCAACGCCGAACAGGAGAGCGAACATGCTGAAGCCGTCCTTCCGCTTTTTCATCGTCCCGCTCGGCGCCGTCGCAACGCTCGCCACCCTTTCGGCCCAGAACGTCCAGCCCCGCGTCCAGCGTGACACCGGCTCCTCGTTCGTGCGTGAACAGGTGGTCGATTGCGGCACCAAGAGTCCAAAGGAGATCTGTGTGATCTCCTACGACAGCGAGACCCCCCGCTGAATTTTCTCTCACCTCCCAAGCTCTAGACCTCCAAGCAACCTCCAACGACCCGGCCGGGATGCCCCCCACAGCCGGGTCGCTTTGTATTTGGCGTCCGCTGTTTGCGTGACACGGAAAAGACTCACGTCCGACCGAAGTTCGATCCCCGCTGGCGCAATCGTGTTTCATCCCCCTCGCGTTGCCGCTTGACGCGATAAGGCCGCACGTGATGTTTGCCGCCGGCGGTGGATGCTGTGGCAGACGAGAACGAAATCCGATTACGCAAGGGCACGACGCTCAATGAGCGTCTCGTCCTCGCGGGCATTGCCGTCGTCTTGTGCCTGATCGCCCTGCCCGGCCTCGCGCACCTTGCAAACGACCAGTGGCTCGGCATCGCCGCCCTCTTCGCACTGCTGTTCGGATGCCTGCTGCTGGGCGCGGCGCTGTTCGATCGCAACGTCGTCTGGATCGTTACGCCGGGCGGGATTCTGATTGGTGAACAGCGTCCCTTCGGGAAGGTGCACCGAAGATTGATCCGGGATGATGAAATAACCGGAATGCGCCTGCGCAAGAGCATTGGCAAATCGGTCGAGTTCACCCTCGTCGTCGAGACCGAGGCGAAAGATACGCTGACCTCGCCGCCGCTGCCTGATGTCACCCAGGTGCAAAGAACCACCTTGCAGATTGCCCGGCTGCTGCAATTGCCGGCTCCCGACCTGGTCGAGAACCCGCTCGACGCGGCCAATGCCAGGATACGGCTGGGCAAGCCGATCGGTTCCAGACGCGTCCAGGCCTACCGGGCTCTTCTGGTGCTGCTCGCCGGTTCGCTGAGCCTTCCGTTCATCTATGCACTATGGAGCGGCAAATTGTCCGCCCTTGGAATTGCCGTCTGGTCGCTCGGCGCGATCATGGCCTTCGTGCTGATCCGATATCTGCGTCGAACCAGCGCCTTCTGGATTGTCCACGACGGCGCCATCCAGTTTGAACGGCTGTCGCTGAAGGGGACGATAGAGAGGGCGACGGTCGGCGCTGACAATGTCGAGCGCATCGACATCGAAAGCGGCGGCCGCAGGGGCAGCCACTATGTCATCGCGATCCGGCTCCACACCGGCAAGAAAATTCGAAGCCCAGTGCTGGTCGGCAAGGAGCAGACCCGTGCCGTGCAGGCCGAGATCGTCCGAAGGCTGGGACTGAATCCATGGGATGGCAGATAGGCCTGCACGCCTGTTCCGCGCGGCATGCATGCGCGCAGGTATAGTGTCATCGTCATAACGGGCGTGGTAGACTGAACACCTGGTTCGGACGCAATTTTCGAAAACGCTTGTTCCGTTTGCGAAAAATTGCGTCCGCGAAACTGCGACAGGTGGTGCCGATGTTCGAAGGCTTTGATGCGGTCGTATTGGCCCGGGCGCAGTTTGCTTTCACGATGTCGTTCCACATCATATTCCCCGCCTTCTCGATCGGGCTCGCCAGCTATCTCGCCGTGCTCGAAGCGCTGTGGCTGTGGACCGGCCGCGAGGTCTTCATCAATCTTTTCAATTATTGGCTGAAAATTTTTGCCGTCGCCTTTGGCATGGGCGTCGTATCTGGCATCGTGATGTCCTACCAGTTCGGCACCAACTGGTCGGCCTTCTCTGACAAGGTCGGTCCGGTGATCGGCCCCTTGATGGCCTATGAGGTGCTGACGGCGTTCTTCCTGGAAGCCGGCTTCCTCGGCGTGATGCTGTTCGGCCTCAAGCGCGTCGGCCCAAGACTGCATTTCCTGGCGACACTGATGGTCGCGATCGGCACGCTGATCTCGGCGTTCTGGATTCTCTCCGCCAATTCCTGGATGCAGACCCCGACCGGCCACACCGTCAATGCCGACGGGCAGTTCATCGCCGCCGACTGGCTGAAAGTGATCTTCAATCCGTCGTTCCCCTACCGCCTCGTGCACATGGTGCTGGCGGCCTATCTCACCACTGCGCTGGTGGTCGGCGCGGTCGGTGCCTGGCACCTGCTCCGCGACCGCCACCTCGCAGGCGCGCGCGTGATGTTCTCGATGGCGATGTGGATGGCCACGTTGGTGGCGCCGATTCAGATCCTCGCCGGCGATCAGCATGGGCTCAACACGCTGGAGCATCAGCCGGTGAAGATCATGGCGATGGAAGGCCACTTCCAGAGCCACAAGGACGGCGCCCCGCTGATCCTGTTCGGCCTGCCCAACCAGCAAGCCGCAAGGGTCGATTACGCGATCGAAGTGCCGAGGCTCGGCTCGGTCATTCTCAAGCACTCGCCGGATGCGCCGATGGCCGGGCTCGATACGGTGCCGCGCGAAAACTGGCCGCCGGTCGCCATCGCGTTCTGGTCGTTCCGCATCATGGTCGGCATGGGCCTGCTGATGCTGGCGCTCGGCCTGTTCAGCCTGTTGATGCGCTTTCAAGGCAAGCTGTACGATTCGCGGCTGCTGCACATGTTCGCGGTGGCGATGGCGCCGGCGGGCTTCATTGCCGTGCTGGCCGGTTGGATCACCACCGAGGTCGGGCGCCAGCCGTTCACGGTGTATGGACTGTTACGAACCGTCGATTCGGCTTCGCCGTTGGCCGCGCCCGCCGTCGGCTCCTCGCTGCTCGCTTTCATCATCGTCTATTTCATCGTATTTGCAGCCGGCGTGATCTACCTGCTGCGCCTGATGGCGGCACCGCCGCATCCCGGCGAGGAAGGACCGTCGCATGAGACGCCGATCAGATCCGCCGGCATCACACCCGCGACCCAGGGAGCCCGCCCATGAGCATCGCGGTCGACCTCGCCACCGTCTGGGCCTTCATCATCGCCTTCGCCGTGTTCGTCTACGTCGTGATGGACGGCTTCGATCTCGGCCTCGGCATCCTGTTTCCGCTGTTTCCGGAGAAGCGGGATCGCGATGTCATCATGAACAGCGTCGCACCGGTGTGGGACGGTAATGAGACCTGGCTGGTGCTCGGCGGCGGCGGGCTGATGGCCGCGTTTCCCTTGGCCTATGCCGTGCTGATGCCGGCGCTCTATACGCCCATGATCGCGATGCTGCTCGGCCTAGTGTTCCGCGGCGTCGCCTTCGAATTCCGCTGGCGCACGACCAAGGCGCGAAACAAATGGGACATCGCCTTTTTCGGCGGATCGCTGCTGGCGACGCTGGCGCAAGGCATCGCGCTCGGGGCCATCCTGCAGGGTGTGCATGTCGAGGGGCGTCACTATGCCGGCGGCTGGTGGGACTGGCTGACGCCGTTCAGCATTCTGACCGGCGTGTCGCTGGTGATCGGCTATGCCTTGCTCGGGGCGACATGGCTCGTCATGAAGACCGAAGGTGAATTGCGCGACCGCGCCTATCACCTGAGCTGGATATTTTTGCTGGCAATGCTGGGCGCGATCGGTGCGGTCAGCATTGCAACGCCGTTCCTGCATGTGCAGTACACGCATCGATGGTTCGCCTGGCCGAATGTCCTCCTGACCGCGCAGGTGCCGATCTCAGTGGCCGTCATCACCGCGCTCCTGCTGCGCAGCCTCGCGAAGAAATTGGACTACCAGCCGTTCTTCCTGGCGCTGGCGTTATTCGCGTTGTCCTATGCCGGCCTCGGCATCAGCATGTATCCCTACATCGTGCCGCAGAGCATCACGATCTGGCAGGCGGCGGCGCCGGAGAACAGCCAGCTCTTCATGCTGGTCGGGGTCGCCGGGCTGATCCCGCTGATCCTCGCCTACACCGCCTGGGCCTATTGGGTATTCCGCGGCAAGGTCAGACCGGAAAGCGGATACCATTGACAGAGATCAAGCCAGGCCAGCGTCCTCTGACCCATCGTTTGCTGTGGTTCGTCGCGCTGTGGCTCGGCGGGGTCGGCACGGTAGCGCTGATTTCGTTTCTGCTGCGGCTCTGGATCGCACCGAAATAAGGCGGCGTAAGATCCCATGAATATGGCGACTTACGGAAATTGAAGATATTTCAGTGGGATATAAGTCGCACTCGCCCTAAACTTGCCATCAAGCTAGCCCTGAGATTTGATGGTTTCATTGATTTGGCAAACGCGGCCGCTAGGAGAATTCTGCAATGAAAAAATTTCGGCAGCTGATCTGGATGTTGGTCGCGACCAGCGCTCTGGTCATTTCGACCTCGCAGAGCCAGGCGCAGCTGCGCCAGCCGGATGTCGGCGATCAGCCGGGACTGCTTCCCGACGAATCCGTCGAACTCGATCCGCAGTTCAGGAAGACCGCGGTGCTCTATCGCACCAACGAGGCGCCGGGCACCATCATCGTCGTCACCGCCGAGCGCCATCTCTATCTGATCCAGGGCGGCGGCCGCGCGCTGCGTTACGGCATCGGCGTCGGCCGCGAAGGATTCCAGTGGCAGGGGCTCGTCAACATCACCCGCAAGGCGGAATGGCCGGACTGGACGCCGCCGCCGGAGATGATCGCGCGCCAGCCCTATCTGCCGCGCTTCATGGCCGGTGGCCCCGGCAATCCGCTCGGCGCCCGCGCGATGTACTTGGGCACCACCGTCTACCGCATTCACGGCACCAATCGTCCCGACACGATCGGCACCGCCGTTTCCTCCGGCTGTTTCCGGCTGGTCAACGCCGACGTCACCGATCTCTATGAGCGCGTGCCTGTCGGCACCAAGGTGATCATCCGTCAGAAGCCTGAGCTTTAGTCCCCGCCGCTGTCTCTTCAGCGCTCCATTCCAACATATTGGCGAGTTAAAAATGCTACGGACATTTCGAGGCGGCCTGCTCATCGGGCTGGCTGTCGCGGCTGCGGTTGCGGCTGCCGCGATCACCTATGAGCGGTACGATACCAAGACCTTGAAGCGCACCATCCGCCGCGGCGAGGTGCTGTGCGGCGTCAACAAGGGCTTGCCCGGCTTCTCGATCCCCGACGACAAGGGCGACTGGACCGGGTTCGACGTCGATTTCTGCCGCGCGGTGGCTGCCGCGATCTTCGACGATCCGAAGAAGGCGAAGTTCGTGCCGCTGGACGCCAGCGAACGCTTCAAGGAGCTGCAGAGCCGCAAGGTCGACATCCTCTCCCGCAACTCGACCTGGAGCATGTCGCGCGAAACCAATTATGACCTCTATTTCCCGGCCGTCGCCTATTATGACGGCCAGGGCTTCATGGTGCCGCGCTCGCGCAACATCGATTCCGCGCTCGACCTCAACAACAGCAAGGTTTGCGTGCAGGAGGGGACGACGACGGCGCTCAACGCGGCCGACCATTTCCGCGCCAACAACATGAAATATACGGAAGTGAAGCTTCCCAAGCTGGAAGACGTTCTCAAGGCCTATGAAGGCGGCAAGTGCGACACCTTCAGCGCCGACGTCTCCCAGCTTTACGCACTGCGGCTGAACCTGATCCAGCCGAGCGACCATGTCATCCTGCCCGACGTCATCTCCAAGGAGCCGCTCGCCCCCGTGGTGCGCCAGCGCGACGACGACTGGATGATGATCGTGAAGTGGACACTTTACGCGATGATCAATGCCGAGGAGCTCGGCGTCTCCTCGAAGAACATCGACGAAGCCTTGAAGTCGAAGAAGCCGGACGTCATGCGCCTGGTCGGCACCGAAGGCACCTATGGCGAAGACCTCGGCTTGCCGAAGGACTGGGCTGCGCGCGTTATCCGCCATGTCGGCAATTATGGCGAGATCTACGAGCGCAATGTCGGCGAAGGATCGAAGCTGAAGATCCCGCGCGGGCTGAATTCGCTGTGGAGCAACGGCGGGATCCAGTACGCGCCGCCGATACGGTAACGCGCGACGCCGGCGCCACACAAAGACCGTCGTCACCCGCGCAGGCGGGTGACCCAGTATCCCAGAGACGTTAGTGATTCAGCCGATAGGCCGCGGCGTACTGGATCACCCGCCTGCGCGGGTGATGACATCGGTGTGTGAGGCGCGCTTCGTGCGCCTCAGGAACAATCAATAACTCTTCATCCGCGCCAACTGCTCGGCGTGGTAATTGCTATCCCCGAACAACTCCTGACACACCCGCGCGCGCTTCATGAAGAAGCCGATGTCGAACTGGTCGGTCATGCCCATGCCGCCGTGCATCTGCACGCCTTCCTGCACCGCGCGCGTCGCCGTGGTGCCGGCGCGTGCTTTCGCAACGGCGATCGCGGCGCCGGCCTGATCGAGATCGGCGTCGAGCGCCTGTAGCGCCTTCAACACCGCAGCGCGCGTAATCTCGATATCGACATAGAGTTCGGCGGCGCGGTGCTGCAGCGCCTGGAATTCGCCGATCAGCTTGCCGAACTGCTTGCGCTCCTTGAGGTAGGTGACGGTGCGGCCGAATACCTCTTCGGAGAGGCCCACCATTTCGGAGGCCACGGCTCCGCGGCCGATATTGAGCAGGCCGTCCAGCAGCTGAAAACCCTGATCGACCTCGCCGAGCACCTGGTCGGCATTGACCTCGACATGATCGAACGCGATGCGCGCCGCGTTGTGCGCATCGACCATCACGGTGCGTTCGATCGCAACGCCCTTGGCCTTGGGATCGACCAGAAACAGCGTCAACCCGTTGCGCTCGCCGGGCGCGCCGCCGGTGCGGCCGGCGACGATCAGGAGATCGGCGGTGTGGCCGTCGACCACCAGCGCCTTGGCGCCGCTCAGCCTAAAGCCGTTGCCGGCGCGAAGCGCCTGCAGGCTGGTCTGCAGCGGGCGATGCTTTGTTCCCTCATCGACCGCGAGCGCGGCGAGCAGCGAGCCGTCGGCAATCTTCGGCAGATGCGCCGATTTCTGCGCCTCGCTGCCGCCGCGCAAAAGCGCTGACGTTGCCAGCACCGCGGTCGAGAGAAACGGCGACGGCATCAAGGTGCGGCCGATTTCTTCCATCACTACGCCGGCCTCGACATAGCCAAGCCCGCTGCCGCCAAAATTCTCCGGCACCAGGAGACCCGAAAAACCCATCTCGGCGAACGCCTTCCAGAGGTCGCGGGAGAATCCCGTCTCATCCTTACTGTCGCGTAGGTGCCGGAGATGCGACACCGGCGCCTTGTCGTTGATGAGGCCGCGCGCACTGTCGCGCAACATGGATTGTTCTTCGGTGAGGACGAGGGGCATTGGTAATTCCGTCAAAATAATCTTCGATTGATTTCGATCTTGATCCTCATGGTGAGGAGGCGCCTTGGCGCCGTCTCGAACCATGAGGCCGACATCGGGGCCTCATCCTTCGAGACGCGCTTCGCGCTCCTCAGGATGAGGAACTATTACTCACGCCCCCGGCAGATCGAGGATGCGCTTGGCGACGATGCCGAGCATCACCTCTGACGTGCCGCCTTCGATCGAGTTGGCCTTGGTGCGCAGCCAGGCGCGCGGGCGGGCGCCGCCGCGCGAGCGCTCGCTTTCCCATTCCAGCGCATCGATGCCGCCGGCTGACATCAGGATTTCATGGCGGCGCTTGTTGAGCTCGGTGCCGTAATATTTCATCGCTGAGGAGAACGCCGGATGCGACTGCCCGGCCTTGGCGAGATCGATCGCGCGCTCGGCCACCGCCGCGAACGCCGCCTCGTCGATGTCGAACTGAGCGATCTGGCTGCGCAGCATGGCATCGTCGAGCCGGCCGGCATCATCGCTGCCGAGCGAGTCGGCCGCGACCTGACCGAGCGGACGGCCGATGCCGCGCTCTCCGGTGCCCGAGATCATCGCGCGTTCATGTTGCAGCAGATATTTGGCGACATCCCAGCCGCGGTTGACGGTGCCGACCACATGCGACTTCGGCACGCGCACATTGTCGAAGAAGGTTTCGCAGAATGGCGAATAGCCCGAGATCAAAAGGATCGGCTTGGTCGAGACGCCCTTGGAAGCCATGTCGAACAGGATGAAGCTGATGCCGTCGTGCTTCTTTGCCGTGGGATCGGTGCGCACCAGACAGAAGATCCAGTCGGCGTAGTTCGCATATGACGTCCAGATCTTCTGGCCGTTGATAATGTAATCGTCGCCGTCGCTTTCGGCGCGGGTCTGCAGCGAAGCGAGGTCCGATCCGGCGTTCGGCTCGGAATAGCCCTGGCACCAGCGGATCAGGCCGGCGGCGATTTTCGGCAGATGCTCTTTCTTCTGCGCCTCGTTGCCGTATTTGAGCAGCGCCGGCCCGAGCATCCAGATGCCGAAGCTCGACAGCGGTGACCGCGCGCCCATCGCCGTCATCTCCTCGCGCAGCACCTTGTGCTCGGCGCGATCGAGTCCCCCGCCGCCATATTCCTTCGGCCAGTCCGGCACGGTCCAGCCCTTGTCGCGCATCCGCTCGAACCAGACGCGCTGCGGCTCGGACGAGAATTTTGCGTTACGCCCGCCCCAATAGGTATCGTTCTCCGAGGTCATCGGACGGCGCATCTCCGGCGGGCAATTGGCCTCCAGCCAGGCTCGGGTTTCACGGCGGAATGTTTCCAGATCGGACATGTCAGGCGTTTCCATGTGGGATGTTTGGCGACGACCTTAGCCCTCGGCGCGCGGAATTCAATATATGTCTGACGTCAGGCCATGCCGCTGGTACAGTGGTCATGATACCCGATCGGGTGCGCAAAAGCCGGAACGATTGAAAAACAAGAGGAAACGGGCATGCGGCTGAAGCTACTTTCGCCTGGCGAAATGAATACCGACCAGAAAGAAATCTACGACGAGGCGATTGCGGGAAAACGCGGCGCGCCGCCGGCGCCGATGATGGCCTGGCTCAACAGCCCTGACATGGCGCGGCACGCGACGCGGCTCGGCGAGCAGCTCCGCTTCAACACGATCTTTCCGGCAAAACTTTCCGAGATCGCGATCCTCGTCACCGCGCGGCACTGGACCTCGCATTACGAGTGGTTCGCCCACAAGCGCCTGGCGCTGAAAGGCGGCATGGACCCGAAGATCATCGAGGACATAAGGGATCGGCGCACGCCTGTATTCGACGATCCGAAGGGCCGGATGATCTACGACCTCGCAAAATCGCTGCATGAGGGCAAAGGTGTGTCGCAGGGTCTGTATGATGAGGCGGTGAAGCTGCTCACCGAGCGCGGCGTGGTCGAGGTGATCGGGCTGTGCGGCTATTACACGATGGTGTCGATGACGCTGAACACGTTCGAGTTTGGATTGCCGGAGGGCGAAATTTCCGACTTGGCATGACCTCTCCTCTCCCTCTCCCCGTTCTTCACGGGGAGAGGGTTGGGGTGAGGGGCTCCCTCCGCGAATCGTGACCTAACGATAGACCTGTACCCCCTCACCCGGACTTTCCGCTTCGCGTAAAGTCCGACCTCTCCCCGCAAGCGGGGCGAGGTTTAGGAATCGCGAGTGGAGATGCCATGCCCCCACATCCTCCCATCATCCCCGGCACCCGGATCGGGCACGTCCACCTCAAAGTCGCCGATCTCGAACGCGCGCTCGGTTTCTATTGCGGTGTGCTCGGCTTTGAGGTGATGCAGCGGATGGGCACCAGTGCGGCATTCATTTCGGCCGGCGGCTATCACCATCACATCGGCCTCAACACCTGGGAAAGCAAAGGCGGCCATCCGCCTCCATCAGGCACGACCGGGCTATTTCACACCGCCATTCTCTACCCCACCCGCCCGGCGCTGGCGGATGCGCTGTTTCGCGTGATCGAGGCCGGCATCGAGCTCGACGGCGCCAGCGATCACGGCGTCAGCGAGGCGCTATACTTGCGCGATCCCGACCAGAACGGCGTCGAGCTCTACCGCGACCGGCCGAAGGAAGAATGGCCACGCGCGGCGGACGGCTCGCTTGCGATGTTTACCAAGCGGCTCGATCTGGAGGATCTGCTGCGGGCGCGGGAGGCCTAACTCTCCACCGCCTTCATTGCTTTCTCCGCCGTCATTGCGGGGAGCAAAGCGACGAAGCAATCCATCCATCCGTTATGCCGCACGATGGATTGCTTCGCTACGCTCGCAATGACAGGGCTCTGCCGCGGATCATAATTAACACCGCCGCCGTCAATTCGACTGCAATACAGCCATAGAACGGCAGCGTGTAGCCGCCCGAAAAATCGCGCAGCAGGCCGACAACGCCTGGACCAAACGCGTAAGTGATCTGGTTGATCGCCGTGATCAAGCTCACCAGCACGCCGAACGACCGCGGATCGAACTCGCGCTGCACGATCAGCGCCGGCAGCGTAATCAGGTTGCCGACCGAGAAACCGAACAGCGCGCAGGCGGCGATCAGAATGTAGTCGTTGTGCACATTGATCACGATCAGCAGCGCGACCGCCTGGCTGACAAAGGAAAGCGAGGACGCCAGGCGCTGGTTCATGCGGTCGATCACGAAGGAGAAAAGCACGCGGCCGACCACCGCCATCGCCGTCAGCAGCGCCATGGCAAGGGCGGCCCGCTCGCGGCCGATCACCGGGTCCAGGAATGCGATCAGGTGCACGATGAAGCCGACCTGCGCGAACAGCACCAGCGCGAACGCCGAGGACACCGAGAGAAAGCCGATATCGCGAAACGCCCGCGCGCGGATTTGCTGCGGCGACGGCGCGTCCGCGGCGTCGACCGCGCCGAGATCAGCAAGAACCGGCGGCCGGCCGACAAACAGGAAGATCACCGGCACCATCAGCACGACCATCGCCACCGCGGACGCCGTCATCGCGCCCTCGAACCCGAAATGGCCGATCGCCGCGATCAACAGCGGCGTGCCGACGATGCCGCCAAAGCTTGCGCCGTTCAGCGCCAGGCTGATCGCCATGCCGCGCTTGCTGTCGAACCAGAGGCCGAGCGTGTTGGTGATAATGCCAAGGCTGGTGCCCGCCCAGCCGAACGCCAGCACGGCGTTGGCGAGATAGAGCTGCCAGGGCTCGCGCACCTGGCCGATCGCAACGGCGGCGGCGGCCATCGCGAACGTGCCCGCGATCAGACAATTGCGCGGGCCGAATGCGCGGATGGCTTCGCTGACGAAGGCGACCAGCGCCGCGCCGAACAGGTAGAAGAAGGTGGTGCCGGACGAGATCAGCGATGCCGGCCAACCGTGGAGCCGCTGCAGCTCGGCGACATAGACGCTCTGGCCATAGAAGCCGAGCCCCCAGCCGAACGTCGCCAGCAGGAAGCAGACCGCGACGATGCGCCAGCCATCGTAGCGGATCGAGGTTTCGTCGATCGAATGGTAATTACGAGCGTCCAAAAAGATATCTCTTCGCTTCTGTTTCGTCAGTCCGCGCTTGTCCGGGCACATGTCGTAACAGCCAACAAAGCTACAAGGGCGATCAGTTCGATGTGCGCCGAATTGTCAGCAGGTGGCAGCAGCTTTGTTTGAGCA
Source organism: Bradyrhizobium sp. CB3481 (assembly GCF_029714305.1). NCBI lineage: Bacteria > Pseudomonadati > Pseudomonadota > Alphaproteobacteria > Hyphomicrobiales > Nitrobacteraceae > Bradyrhizobium > Bradyrhizobium sp. CB3481. The sequence goes on along the minus strand of NZ_CP121647.1, from coordinate 629,051 downwards.
TGATCTCCGCGCAAACGCGTCCGCGTTTGTCGCGAGGGAAAACCGCTTCACACTTTTCCGGATCATGCTCTAGGCCGCCGGCTTCGACGGATCGTAGAAGAAACGCTCGCGCCAGACCTTGTCGCCGCGCCATTCCTGCAGCGCGACCTCGTCGAAGCGGCCGGTCTTGCCGGAATGAAACACGAAGTCGAAAATCCAATGAATCGCGACGTGGTCGCCCTCGACGATCGAGGTCACGCAGGTCGAGGTCACGCGCTGGACACGCTCCAGCACCGCGCGCTCATGCGCCACCAGCACGTCGCGGCCGACCCGCGGCGGCGCCGCGTTCTCCTGCATGCTGGCATCCTCGGTGTAGAAACGCTCGATCGCGCCGGCATGATCGCCGGAGACGACGGCAGCGATGAACTCATCAAGACGGGCGCGCGACGGCATGAGGCCTCCATCGATTGACTTGAACGACAGGTACTGAATTAGATGCCCGGATCTGGAATTTGGTCAACCGCGCGCAATTTCGCCCGCCGCTTGGCGAACGACGCGAACGACAACACCGCGAGACCGAGCAGCACCGGCGGGAACACCACCATGTTGACCATCGACCAGCCGTAATGCGCCAGCAACTGGCCGGACGAGAACGAGCCCACCGCCATCATCCCGAACACCAGGAAATCGTTGAAGGCCTGCACCTTGTTGCGTTCCTGCGGCCGGTGCGTCTCCAGCACCAGCGCGGACGCGCCGATGAAGGCAAAGTTCCAGCCGACCCCGAGCACGAACAGCGTCGCCCAGAAATGCATCACGGTGATGCCGGAAAGGCCGATGCTTGCGGCGGCGGCCTCCAACATGAGGCCGAGCGCGACGATCGTTGGCGCGCCGAAGCGCGCGATCAGCGATCCCGTGAAGAAGCTCGGCCCGTACATCGCCACGATGTGCCATTGAATGCCGAAATTGGAATCGCTGACGGTCAGCCCGCACATCTTCATGGCGAGCGGCGCCGAAGTCATCACGAGGTTCATCATCGGATAGGCGATCACCCCGCACAGGGCGGCGGCGATGAAGCGCGGCTGCCGCGCGATCTCGAATAGCGGCCGCCCGCCATGCATGTCCGACGGTGCGGGTTTGGGCGCATCGACACCCGACAGCACCGCCATCGCCACCAGCGCGACGAACGCCTGCACCACGAAGCTGAACGCAAACAGATAGGGCGGCCAGATGTCCATAGTCCACTGCACGAGCTGCGGACCGAGCACGCCGGCGAACACGCCGCCGGCCATCACCCATGACAGCGCCTTCGGGCGGAACGCTGCGCTGGCGCCATCGGCCGCGGCAAACCGGTAGGACTGTGCGACCGCGCCATAGAGGCCGCCGAGGAACGTCGCACCACAGAACAGCCAGAACGAAGCGTAGAGCACGGCCAGGGCGGCGAGCACGCCGGTCAGCACGCCGCAGAACGTGCCGATCATGAACGCGATGCGGCGGCCATAGGCGCGCGAGATCGCGCCGGTCGGCAACGTGCCGGCGGCCAGGCCCAGCACATACATCGAGAGCGGCACGGTCGCGAGCGAGATGTTTGGGGCCAGCGTCGCGCCGACGATCGAGCCGGTGGCGAAAATGACCGCCGAGTTGGCGCCGGTCAGCGCCTGCGCCGCGGCAAGCCGCAGCACGTTGGCCCGCGCGCGTGCGTCATTGGCGATCTCTTCGGTGGCAGTCGTATCCAACATCAGCTTCCCGCCCGGCCGGCCCCGGGGGGAGCCTCATCGATCGATTTGCCGGCACTATGAAGACGCTAGTCGGTGCAATCAACCGGCGCAAACGGGCGCGCGCTATGCGCTCCCGTCACGCTCGATGGAATTGTTGACCTAAGACCCGGCCGATCGCGCGAAAACCAGGATCATGTTGTTGGCGGGCATCGGCACGGCTTCGACCAGCGCAAGGCCCGCGCCGGCAGCAAGCTTCTCGAGATCGGCGATGTCGCGCACGCCCCATTCGGCATCCTGCTCGCGCAGGCTGGTGTCGAACACGGCATTGCTCATCGCGGTGTGCTTGCCGTCGCGTTTGAACGGGCCATAGAGAAACAGGCGCCCATCGGCGCCGAGATAACGGCCGGCGCCGGCGAACAGCCCCTCGGCCACCCGCCAGGACGCGATGTGAATCACGTTGGCGCAGAACACGGCAAGCAGCTTGGCGGGTCCGCTGCCGTCATGCATCGCCGGGCACCAGGCGGGATCGGAAAGATCGATGCGCAGCGGCGGACGGATATTCGGCAGCGCCGTATAGGCGCGCCACGCCTCGATGCTTTTGAGGTGGTTTTCGTTGAGATCGCTCGGCCACCAGGTGATGTCAGGCGCATGCTTGGCAAAATGAACCACATGCTGGCCGGTGCCGCTGCCGGCCTCGACGACGTCACCGGACTTGCCGGCGAGAAATGTCTGCAGCACTGACCAGATCGGCGCATGGTTGCGATGAAACGCCGCCGCATCGAGCCGCCCGTCGGGCTCGACCGGCCGGCCATCCTTGCCGAATTCCACGACATATTCGGCCATTGTCCGCCTCGCCTGAAATTCCTTGCGTATTCAAAACACCGAAGAGGTCACTTCAGTTCACCGCAATAAATCTCTTTCAGCACCTGCAACAAGCGCAATGCGCGCGTATCCGCCACCCGGTAATGCAGTGTCTGCGAGGTTCGGCGGAATTCGACCAGGCCATCGGCGCGCAGTTTCGCCAGATGCTGCGACAAGGCCGACTGGCTCAGCTTCGCTACGCCGACAAGTTCGCCGACCGTCATCTCGCCGCGAACGGCGAGAAAGCACAGGACCAGCAAACGCTTCTCGTTGGCGAGCATTTTCAGGAGTTGCGCAGCCTCGCCCGCCTGCTTCGCCAACTTTTTCAGCGCCGCCGCATCGTCGGCGCCGGGGGCCGGTTGCGGCTTTTTGGCTGCCGCGGCGACTGCTCTCATGGCGTAAGATCCGGGATGGTTTTCCGTGCCTGCGAAGCACGCCCGACACTCTAGCGCTCCGGCGGTTCTTTAGCATTGACTAAATTAGCAAATGTGGATACCGCTTCGAAAAAGCAATAAATGATGCGGCGAATTGGCCGCAAGGAGAAGGAACGTGCGCTACAGATCGCCAAGCAGCAACGTTGTTCTCCCTGAAACCGCCGGTTCGCCTGCGCGGATCGGCCGGCGCGGCCTTCTTGGCCTCGGCGCGGCCCTGACCGGCAGCCTCGCCCTCGGCGGCAAATCCGCCATCGCCCAGCCTTCGCAGCCATCTCCGCCCGCGGACGCGCCGTGGTCGCAATCGATTGGCGCGGGCGTGGTCGACCGGCCCTACGGACGGCCTGCGGATACCGAAGCCTCCGTCATCCGCCGCAACGTGCCCTGGCTCACCGCCAGCGCGGAATCCTCAGTGAGCTTTTCGCCGCTGCAGGACCTGCACGGCATCATCACGCCAAACGGGCTGTTCTTCGAGCGCCACCATGCCGGGCGGCCCGATGTCGATCCGGCGCAGCACAAATTGATGATCCATGGCCTCGTCGAGCGGCCGCTGCTGCTGACGATGAAGGACGTCCTGCGCTTCCCACAGACCTCGCGCATTCACTTCATCGAATGCCCGGCCAATGGCGGCATGAACTGGCGCGCCGCGCAGATGAACTCGCTGCAGTTCAGCCACGGCATGGTCAGTTGCGCCGAATGGACCGGCGTAAAACTGTCGACGCTGCTGGAGGAAGTGGGCGTCAAGAAAGAGGCGAAGTGGGCGATGGTCGAAGGCGCCGACGGCGCGCATATGAACCGCAGCATCCCGCTCGACAAATGCCTGGACGATTGCCTCATCGTCTATGCGCAGAACGGCGAGGCGCTGCGGCCCGAACAGGGCTATCCGCTGCGGCTGGTGGTGCCGGGCTGGGAAGGCAACGTCAACATCAAGTGGCTGCGCCGGATCAAGCTCGGCGAAAAGCCGTGGCACAGCCGCGAGGAAACCTCGAAATACACCGACCTGATGCCGGACGGCACCTCGCGCGGCTTCACCTGGCTAATGGACGCCAAATCGGTCGTCACCTTTCCCTGCCCGGAAAAGCCGCTCGACGGCCCCGGCGTCTATGAGATCAGGGGCCTTGCCTGGACCGGCAGCGGCAAGGTGAAACGCGTCGACGTCTCCACCGATGGCGGCGTCAACTGGCAGAGTGCGCGGCTGCATGAGCCGGTGCTATCGAAGGCGCTGACGAAATTCACGCTGCCCTGGCGCTGGGACGGCCGCCCGGCGCTGGTCGCCTCCCGCGTGGTCGACGAGACTGATTACGTGCAGCCGACGATTGCAGAGCTGCGCAAGCAGCGCGGCTCGAACTCGGTCTACCACAACAATTCGATCCAGACCTGGCAGGTCAAGCCGGACGGAAGCGTGTTCAATGTTCAGCTCGCGTAAGATTACCCTGCCGGCCCTCGCCTTCCTGCTGGCCGCTGGAAGTCTCGCCGGGGCGGCCGAACCAGGCGCGTTCGGTTACGGAACAGCGGCAACGCCAGCGCAGATCGCCGGATGGGATATCGACGTGCGCGGCGAGGACGGCGCCGGCCTGCCGCCGGGCAAGGGCACGGTCGACCGCGGCGCCGACGTCTATGCCGAGCAATGCGCCGCCTGCCATGGAACCTTTGGCGAAGGCGAAGGCCGGTTTCCCAAGCTGGTCGGCGGCGTCGGATCGCTCCGGGACGAGCGTCCGGAGCCGACGGTCGGCAGCTACTGGCCGTTTGCCCCGACCCTATGGGACTATATTAACCGCGCCATGCCGATGCCCGCGCCGCACACATTGTCAGCGGATGACGTTTATGCTTTGACCGCCTATATTCTGAACCTGAATGACCTCGTTCCCCATGAATTTGTTGCCGATCGCAACAGTCTGCCGAAAGTCAAAATGCGCAATCGCGACAGCTTCATCTGGACCGACCCGCGCCCCGATACCGCGGCCAAGCCCTGCATGAGCGCCTGCACAAACGCCGCCGACGTCAAGATTTCGTCGACCGCGGAGGGCAGAAACCTGACGCCGCGCACCACCGGGCCGCTGGATACGATGCAACCAAAATAGAAATGACGGAAACGCCTGTGATCGCTCCATTGAAGACGAAATCCGTGAGGTTCCCGGCCTTCGCGCTGGCTCTGGCGATCGGCACTGTCGCTTTTACCGGCCTTGCGCACGCACAATCCACGGTGGATGAAGGTCGCAAGCTCGCCTTCGACCGCAGCAAAGGCAATTGCCTGACCTGTCACGTCATCAAGGGCGGCGACCTACCGGGCACGATCGGACCCGAGCTGGTGGACATCAAGAGCAAATACCCCAAGCGCGAGGATCTCGTCACCATTCTCCACGACGAAACCCGCCGCAATCCGCTGACCGTGATGCCTCCGTTCGGGCGCAACCGAATCCTGACTGAAAAGGAAATCAACGCGGTGGTTGATTTCCTGCAGACCCTTTGAACGCGGCACGCGCCGCAGGAGATTTCTTTAGATGAACAGCAAGGAAAATGACTTTTCGGCGACGCGGCGGCTGATCCTAAAAGGCGCCGGCGTGCTGACGCTGGTTGGGCTCGGCATCGTCCCGCTCGACCTCACACGCGCATTCGCCGCCGCCAACGACAAATATCCGGAAGAGGCGTTCAAGCAGAAGAGCGATGCCGATGTCATCAAGGCGCTTTACGGCAAGACCGCCGAGCCCTCGGACAAGGTGAAGATGGACGCGCCTGAAATCGCCGAGAACGGCGCCGTGGTGCCGATCGCGGTTTCCACCACGCTGGCCGACGTGACCTCGATCGCGTTCCTCGTCAGCGAGAATCCGAACGTATTGATCGCAAAGTACAGCATTCCGGCCGGTACGCTGCCGAACGTCGCCAACCGCATCAAGATGGCCAGGACCAGCAACGTGACCGTGCTGGTTGAAGCCGGCGGCAAACTCTATAGCGCCGTCAAGGAAGTCAAAGTTACCGTCGGCGGCTGCGGCGGTTAGGTCCTCGAGGGAGAACGAACATGGCATCGACCATTCGCGTGCGCGCCACTTCGAGCGGCGAGACCACCGAGGTGCAGGCGCTGATCCAGCACCCGATGGATTCCGGCTTTGTGAAGGACTCGAAGGGCGAGCTGATTCCGCCGCACTTCATCCAGCAGCTGACCTTCGAACATGACGGCAAGACCGTGTTCGCGGCCGACTGGGGCGGCGGCGTCTCCAAGGACCCCTACGTCAAGTTTGCCTTCAAGGGCGGCAAGAAGGGCGACGAGCTGAAGATCAGCTGGGTCGACAACAAGGGCGCCACCGATACCACCACGGCGAAAATCCAATGAAGCTGCGATCCGCGATCACTCTGGCGTCCGCAGCGCTGGCGCTCGCGGCGCTGACGCTCGCGAGCGCCCTGCCGTCCGGCGCCGCCGACAAGGTCGATCCCGTCGCCGACGCCAAGGCGTTCAAGAAATTCTTCACTGACAAATTCCCGAAGGTGAAGCTCGAGGATTTCGTCAACGGTCCCTATTCGATGAATGAGGACCTGTACCGGCAGTGGCAGGACAAGGAGCAATTCCCGCCTTACGAGTTCGCGCTCGAAATGGGCAAGGAAATGTTCGCCAAGCCGTTCAAGAACGGCAAAACCTATGCCGACTGCTTCGAAAACGGCGGCATCGGCATCCGCCAGAGCTATCCCCGCTTCGACGAGAAGGAAGGCAAGGTCGTCACGCTTGAACTGGCGCTGAACCGATGCCGCGAGGCCAATGGCGAACAACCCTATTCCTATGTGAAGGACGAGATGGCGGCCTTGACCGCCTACATGGCCTTCACCTCGCGCGGCAAGCTGATGGACATCAAGATTCCGAACGACCCGCGCGCGCTGGAGGCCTACGAGAAGGGCAAGGAATATTTCTACACGCGGCGCGGCCAGCTCAACTTCTCCTGCGCCACCTGCCACGTGCAAAGCCCGGGTGAGCGCATCCGCGCCGAAATCCTGGCCCCCGCGCTCGGCATCGTCAACGCGATGCCGATCTACCGCTCGGAATGGAGCGGCATGGGCACGACCAGCCGCCGCTTCACGACCTGCAACAGCCAGATCCGCGCCGTGCCACTCAGCCCGCAGGACGACGAATACCGCAACGTCGAATATTATCTGTCCTATGTCAGCAACGGGCTGCCGATTTCGGGTCCGGGAGCGCGGCCATGAGGAACATGATACAGCAATCAGCGTTTGTTCTGGCGCTGCTCGCCGCTAGCGCCGTATCCGCGCGTGCGGCGGGCTCCGAGGAGGAGTTCAAGGCGGCCTACGCCGCGGCTGACGCCGCCAACAAGGAAGCCGGCAAGCTGCGCAACCAGTGGACCACCACGGCGAACACGCTGGCCGCGGCGAAGAAGGCGGCCGATGCCGGCGACTTCGACAAGGCCACCGCCTCCGCCAAGGAAGCCGAGGCACTGGCCAAGGCTTCGATCTTCCAGGCCACCAGCGAGAAGACCCGCTGGAAGGATATGGAAATACGCTAGAGCATGATCCGGATCCGGAGGGCCACGTTAGTGCAAAGTGGAAACCGGTCTTTCCTCGCGACAAACGCAGAACGCGTTTGCGCGGAGATCATGCGCAAACAATGACGCCGCTACGACGCGTGAGACCCGCATGACCATCCGCCGCCGCGATTTTCTGATGCTCGCGGGCGCCGCGACCCTTTCGGGCAGCCTGCCGCGGTTCGCGCGCGGCGCCGACAACGCCGGCGTCTACGATCTCGAGCGCTTCGGCAATGCGCGCATCCTGCACCTCACCGACACCCACGCGCAGCTTCGACCGGTGTTCTTCCGCGAGCCGAGCGTCAATCTCGGGGTTGGGCCGATGCAGGGCAACCCGCCGCATCTGGTCGGCCGCGCCTTCCTCGATCGCTTCGGCATCCGGCCCGACAGCGCCGACGCCTATGCCTTCACCTGCGTCGAGTTCGAGAAGGCCGCCGGCCGCTTCGGCAAGCTCGGCGGCTTCGCGCATCTGAAGACGCTGATCGACCGCCTGCGCAGCGAGGCCGGCAGCGGACGCGCACTGCTGCTCGACGGCGGCGATCTCTGGCAGGGCTCCGGCCTTGCCAATACGCTGCAGGGCGCCGACATGGTCGAGGCCGCCAACCTGCTCGGCATCGAAGCGATGACCGGCCATTGGGAATTCACCTATGGCGAAAAGGCGCTACGCGCCAACCTCGAACGCTTCAAGGGCGAATTCCTGGCGCAGAACGTCTTCCTCACCGAGGAGGCCGCCTTCAACGACGCCAAGGCGTTCGATCCGGCCTCGGGGCGCGTGTTCAAGCCTTCCACCATCAAGGAAATCGGCGGGCATCGCATCGCTGTGATCGGCCAGGCATTCCCTTACGTGCCGATCGCGCATCCGAAGCGCTTTACGCCGGACTGGAAATTCGGCATCCGCGATGAGGAGCTGCAGAAGCTCGTCGATGCCCATCGCAGCAACGACAAGGTCGATGCCGTCATCCTGCTGTCGCACAACGGCATGGACGTCGACCTCAAGCTCGCCAGCCGCGTCACCGGCATCGACGTCATTCTCGGCGGCCACACCCATGATGCCGTGCCGCAGCCGGTCTCCGTGACCAATGCAGGCGGCGTTACGCTCGTCACCAATGCCGGCTCGAACGGCAAGTTTCTGGCCGTGCTCGATCTCGACATCGGCAAGGGCAAGGTCAAGGATGTGCGCTACCGGCTGTTGCCGGTGTTTTCTGAACTGCTGAAGTCCGATCCGGCGATGCAGGCGCTGGTCGACAAGCTCCGCGAACCGCAGGCGGCCGCGTTCGGCGAGAAGGTCGGCGTCGCCGATCGCCTGCTCTATCGCCGCGGCAATTTCAGCGGCAGCATGGACCAATTGATCTGCGACGCGCTGCTCGGCGAGTTGAACGCCCAGATCGCGCTGTCGCCGGGCTTCCGCTGGGGCACCACGGCGCTGGCGGGCCAGCCGCTGACCATGGAGGACGTGCTGGCGCAGACCGCCGTCAGCTATCCCGAGACCTACGTGGCGACCATGACCGGCGGCCAGATCAAGGACGTGCTGGAAGACATCTGCGACAATCTCTTCAACGCCGATCCATATTACCAGCAGGGCGGCGACATGGTTCGCGTCGGCGGCCTGCACTACACCTGCACGCCGGCTGAATCCGTCGGCAAGCGGATTTCCGATCTGAAGCTCGAGAACGGCCATGCGCTGCAGGCCGGCAAGCGCTACAAAGTGGCCGGCTGGGCCTCGGTCAACGAGCAGAGCGGCGCGCCGATCTGGGACGTCGTCACCAGCCATTTGAAATCGGGCAAGCCGCCAAACCGGGCAGCGCCCGGCGTCACGCTGAAGGGTGTCGAGGGCAATCCGGGCATTGCGGGACAGTTATGATGGGCTTTGCGGCCATCGCTCGCACGGGGATCGCGGCGCTTCTGATCGCAGCCGCCGCCCCGAGCGCCCGCGCCCAGCAGGCGCCGCTGCAGGACAAGCCGTTTGCCGAGCACAAGATCGTGCTGCAGCTCTCCGACAACGACCCGCGCAAGCAGAGCCTCGTGCTCAGCGTCGCCAGCAACCTGATGAAGCATTACGACCCAGACAAGGTCGCGATCGAAATCGTGGCATTCGGCCCCGGCATCGATTTGCTGCGGCCGGAAAACCCGAACCGTAAGATGGTCGAGAGCCTGGTGGTGCAGGGCGCGCGCTTCGACATCTGCCTCAACACCGTCGATACGCTGGAGCGCGAGAGCGGCAAGCGGCCGGAGTTCATCGCGGCGGCAACGCCGGTGCAGGTCGGCGTCGCTCAGATTCTGTTTCTGACGGAGAATGGGTATACGCTGGTAAGGCCGTGATTGTCGTTGCGTGAAGCGAGACGCGAGGGTGCCTCCTCGTCATTGCGAGCGGAGCGAAGCAATCCATGTCACGGCATAACGGATGTATGGATTGCTTCGCTCCGCTCGCAATGACGAAGGATAGATTTTCGCTTTAAATCGGAGAATCCGTAATGCTTCGCCGTTTTTCAACTATCGCGCTGCTCTTGTTTACTCTCACCTCCAGCGCCCTCGCCGCCGACGTCAAGACGCATCGCCTCGCCATCCAGGTCAACCAGAACGACCCGCAGGTGATGAATCTTGCGCTGAACAACGCCAGCAACGTCATCGAATATTACCGCGCCAGGAAAGAGGACGTAGACATCGACATCGTCGCCTACGGCCCGGGCCTGCACAGCTGCGCGCCGATACCTCGCCGGTGCAGGATCGCCTGAAGCGGCTGAAGGACATGGCGTTCCCCGGCAATGTGCAGTTTTCCGCCTGCAACAACACCAGGCAGAACATGGAAAAGGCCGAGGGGCGCGCGATCACAATTGTGTCTGATGCCACCATCGTGCCCTCAGGCGTGGTACATTTGATGGAATTGCAGGAACAGGGCTGGAGCTATGTGCGGCCCTGATCTGACCAGACATTCAACGGGCATACAGCCATGATCTTTCGCCAACTCTTCGACAGCGTTTCCGGCACCTACAGCTATCTGCTGGCAAGCCGCGCCGGCGGTGAGGCGCTGATCCTCGATCCCGTGCTGGAGAAGGCCGACCGCTATTGCCAGCTGCTGCGCGAACTCGATCTGCGGCTGGTCAAGGCGGTCGACACCCATCTGCATGCCGACCACGTCACGGGTTTGGGCGAACTGCGCGACCGCACGCAGTGCATCACCATCATGGGCGAGCAGAGCAAGGCCGACGTGGTGTCGATGCGGGTGTCCGACGGCGACAAGGTGACGATCGAGGGCGTCAGCCTCGACGTCATGTACACGCCCGGCCACACCGACGATTCCTATTCCTATCTGATGGGCGACCGCGTCTTCACCGGCGATACGCTGTTGATCCGCGGCACCGGCCGCACCGATTTCCAGAACGGCTCTTCGCGCGCGCAATATGAGTCGATCTTCAACCGGCTCTTGAAGCTGCCGGAGGAAACGCTGGTGTATCCCGCGCATGACTACAAGGGTGACACGGTTTCCACCATCGGCGAGGAGAAGCGCTACAATCCGCGGCTGCAGGTGCGCAACGTCGACGAATATATCGAGCTGATGGCGAACCTGAAGTTGCCGAATCCCAAGATGATGGACGTCGCGGTGCCCGCCAACATGCATGTCGGCCTGCACCAAGAGGATCTCGCCAAGCAGGGGCTGGCGCTCACCGCGCGCGACGCCATCAACAGCCTCGGCAGGCCCGATATCCTGCTCGTCGATCTGCGCGAGGCCGGCGAGCGCGCCAAGCACGGCACGATCTCGGGCGCGCTGCACGCGCCCTATCCCGGCATCGCCGAGAGCCTGAAGCCCGGCGGCATGCTGCGCGAGGTCGCCGCCGCGACCGGCCGCCGCGTGGTGTTCTTCTGCGCCTTCGGCGAGCGCTCGGCGATGGCGGTAGCCGCCGCGAAGAATGCGGGGCTCGCCAATACCGCGCATATCGAGGGCGGTATCGACGCGTGGAAGAAGGTCGGCGGGCCGGTGGTGCAGGGGTAGTCAAGATGATGTCGTCGTCCCTGCGAACGCAGGGACCCATACGCCGTGGCGCCGATGAGTGAATGCCGTGGCTGACGCCTAGCTTGAATTACAACGCCCTGTAGTTATGGGTCCCTGCCTTCGCAGGGACGACGCGGTATTTGCGGCTCCTGCCCCCCACAACTTTCAACGCTGCCGCCGTCGCATCAGACGTCGGCCCAGGGCACGATCACGGCTTCGTTTTGGTGTTCCGCGCGATAGGCGCTGATCCGGAATACATCTGCCATTACCTGTTCGGAGAGCGCCTCGGCCGGCGCGCCCTGCGACACCAGGCGGCCCTGGCGCAGCACCAGCACGTGATCGGCAAAGCGCGCGGCAAGCCCGAGATCGTGCGTCACCACGATCACCAGCACGCCCTTGTCGGCAGTCGCGCGCAAATTCTGCATGACGTCGATCTGGTGCCGCGGATCGAGCGAAGCGGTCGGCTCGTCGGCCAGGATCACCGGCGCTTCCACCGCCAGCGCACGGGCCAGCGCGACGCGGCTGCGCTCGCCGCCGGATAGTTCGGTGACGCGGCGATCGCTGAACTCCGTTACGTCGACCGCCTGCATCGCGCGCAGCACCGCCTCGGCATCCGCAGGCGACAGCCGCGCCGGATCGGTCGCGCCGTGCGGATAGCGGCCGAGCGCCACGATATCGCGCGCCGGCAGCGGCCAGTGCACCATGTGCCCCTGCGGCAGATAGCCGAAGCGCTTTGCGCGCTCGCGCAGCGGCAGCGACGACAGCGCCTGCCCCCCGATCTCGATCGCGCCCTCGGACGGGATCAATCCCGCCAGCGCGCGCAGCAGTGTGGTCTTGCCGGCGCCGTTGGGACCGACCAGCGCCACCAGATGGCCCGCCGTCAGCGCCAGCGAGACATCCTGCAGCACGATACGGCCGGCGAGCCGCACATTGAGCCCGGTTGCGGTCAGCAGCTCGCTCATGCGACACCTCCGCCGAGCGCGCGGCGCTCGCGCATGATCAGATAGAGGAAGAACGGCACGCCGATGATCGAGGTCAGCACGCCGACCTTGATGTTCGACGTCGAGGGGATGATGCGTACCGCGATATCCGCTGCCAGCAATAGCGCGGAGCCGGCGAGCGCGCTCGGGACGAGCAGCCGGCCCGGATCATGGCCGATCACGGGCCGCATCAGATGCGGCGCGACCAGGCCGATGAAGCCGATCGTGCCGGTGACCGCGACCGCCCCGCCGACGCCGAGCGCGACGCCCGAAATGACTAGTAGCCGCAGACGGCCGACATCGACGCCGAGGCTTTGCGCGGTCTCCTCGCCGAGACTGAGCGCGCGAAAGGCATGGCGCTGGCTGAGCAGCATGGCCGCGCCTGATATGATGAAGGGAAACGCCAGCATCACGTGCTGAAAGCTGCGGTCCTCCAGCGATCCGAGCAGCCAGAACGCGATCTCCAGCACCACGAAGGGATTGCTGGAGAGATTCATCACCAGCGCCGTCGCGGCTCCGGCAAAGCTCGAGATCGCAAGTCCCGACAGAATGAGGATCAATAACCCGGCATTGCGCCCCGCGATCGACAGCAGCACGAACACCGAGCCGAAGGCGGCGATGATCGCCGCGACCGGCAGCGCATAGGAGCGCACATCGGCAAGGCCCAGTGCGATTACCAGCACCGCGCCGAACGCGGCCGATTGCGGCGCGCCGAACAGCGAGGGCGACGCCAGCGGATTGCGCAACAGGCCCTGCAGCGATGCGCCCGATAATCCGAGAATGGCGCCGATCGCCAGCGCCAGCAGCGTCCGCGGCAGGCGGATTTCCCGCACAATGACCTGCGATACGTCGCTGCCGCCGCCGAACAACGCCTCCGCGACCGCTGGTGGCGTCAGCCGGACCGGCCCGATAGCGAGCGAGATCAGCATCAGCAGCACAACGAGCGCTGATAACGCGAAGGTCGCGCCGATACGCCGGCGCGCGGCGTCCGCGTTGGTCAGGGTTACGGCCTCGACACTCATCGATCGTCCTAAAGCAGTTTTGCGCGCTGAGGTACAGGCGCCCGGCAGGCGCCGCGCATGCGACAAAAATAGCGCACTTGTCCAGTGAGGATTGCGAGAGCGCCTCCGGCGGATTGACTCGCTATTTGACAAACTTCTACCATAGTTCCCGACGGTTCCCGTTTGGGGATCAAAAGGGAATGCGGTGCGGGGAAATCCCCAATTCCGCGGCTGCCCCCGCAACTGTAAGCGGCGAATCCTTCGTCATAGGCCACTGGGCATCTCGGTCCTGGGAAGGCGACGATGGGGTAACGACCCGCGAGCCAGGAGACCTGCCGTCAGCCGTGGTCACACGCGAAGATGTCGGTCGGGGAGTACAGGCATTAGCTTCACCTGAGCTGCTGAGAGCACATGGTGAGACTTGGTTCGCTGTGACGTGCCACTGACGTCATACCGAGGTCTCGACCATGTCTTCAACCACCCCCATGCGGCAACGCCGCTTCTGGCTCGCCTCCAGTTTCCTGGTGCCGATCGTATCGCTCGGCATTTCCGGCGCAGCCGCGCAGACGCCATCCGAGCCATTGCCGCCGATTGAGATAACCTCGCCCACCGACCCGAACCGGACCCGCGCGAAACCGACCTACGATGAACCATCGACCTCGCGCCGCGTCGTGCCGGCCGCTGCGCCATCGACCGGCGCGCGGCCCGCATCAGGGCCCGGCTCGGATGCCTCGTCGCAAAGCGCTTCGCAAGGCGCGGGCGGCAGCGGCGGCCGGCAGTTCTCCGGCATCGTCGGCGCGTCGGCGACGGTGATCACGGCAGCCGAGATCTCGCATTCGCCGGCGCAGACGCTATCCGAGATCATTGCGCAACAGCCGGGCGTGCAGTTGCAATCGCTCTATGGCGGCGTCAACGGCGCCAAGACGTCGGTCGATCTCCGCGGCTTCGGCGCGTTTGCCACTGCCAACACCCTGGTCCTTATCAATGGTCGCCGGCTCAATGATATCGACATGGCCGGCGTCGATCTCTCGACCATCCCGCTCCAGTCGATCGAGCGGATCGAAATCACCCGCGGCAACAGCGGTGCGGTGCTCTACGGCGACAATGCGGTCGGCGGCGTCGTCAATATCGTCTTGAAGGATGGCGTTGGCGGCCCACCCGTCGCGATGCGCGCAGAGGCCGGTGTCGGCTCCTTCAACCAGCGGCTTGCGAATATCTCAGCCGCGACCAATTACGGACCTTGGTCGACGTCCTTCTATGGCAACGCCATCAAGTCTGATGGTTACCGGGTCAACAACGCGCTCGACCAGCGCAACGGGGTAGGCAATCTCAACTACAGCACACCGGACCTCAAGGCCTTCCTTACGGTAACCGGTGACGACCAGAAGCTCGGATTCCCGGGCGGACGCACCGTCGATCCCTCAATCGGACTCAATCAACTCGTGACTGACCGCAGGGGCACCAATACGCCGTTCGACTACGGCAACCAGCAGGGCGCCAGCGCCACCACCGGCTTTACCAAGACAATCATGAACGGCGTCGACCTGATCGTCGACGGCGGCTTCCGGAAGAAGGATACGCAAAGCGGTTTCTTCGGCGCGGTGCCATTTGCCTCGCCACTTCCGAGCTTCTCCTCCACCTATAACGACGCAGCGTTGCTGACCTGGTCGATCACGCCGCGATTGAGCGTCAAAAATTCGATCTTCGGAATTCCCTCGCAGATACTGACCGGCATCGATTATTACGATGCGACATTCAATCAGGACCGTGGAGCGTTCAAAGGCCTGGCGCCCACCCACATCTACGACCTGTCGCAACAGACGCTGGCCGGCTACTGGCAGCAAACGATCGGCCTGTTGCCAACGACCGATTTCTCCTATGGCGCCAGGATTCAAAACACCAGCCTGAGTGCCCGCGATCGGTTCGATCCCAATGCGCCCGGTTGCGCCATGTTCTTCAATTGCAGCCCCGCGGCCTCTCCGCTCGACAGCAACGAAACACAATACGCGCTGCATGCCGGCCTCGAGCACCGCTTCAATAGCGTGTTCTCGGTATTCGGCCGCGCCGCGCGCGCATTCCGCACCCCAACCGTCGACGAGCGTGTCTCCAACGGCCCCTTCTTCGTTCCAGGGACTTTCCAGTTGAAGACCCAGACCTCGCACGACATCGAGGGCGGATTCCGCATCAAGAGCGGTGGCTTTCAGATGCAGTCGGGCATCTACAACATGGATCTCGAGAATGAGATCCATTTCATTCCAGCACTGTTCTACAACGTCAACCTCGGTCCGACCCGCCGCTACGGCTCGGAGACCAGCGCCTCCTTGAGGGTCAGCGACACCGTGACGCTCCGCGGCGGCGTGGCCTACACCCGCGCCGTGTTTCGCGAAGGGGAGTTCGCCGGTAACGACGTGCCGTTGGTATCGCGCTACACCGCGAGCGGCGGCGTGACCTGGAACATCTGGCAGAACTATCTCGTGTTCGACGCCACGGTGCGCGCCTGGAGCGAACGCTTCATGGACAACGACCAGGCCAACACTCAGCGGCGTATTCCGGCGGACGCCACCGTCGATCTGAAACTGAGCGGCGCCTACGATCGCTTCTTCTGGTCGGTCGGCGTGAACAATTTGTTCAACGCGCTCTATTACGATTACGCGATCGCCAGTTCATTCACACCGGGCCGCTTCTCCGCCTATCCGCTGCCGGGCCGCACCTTCATGGTGAAGGCGGGCGCGACTTTCTGAGCGGAATGACCGGTCCGGCCATGCCGGATCCGGCGAAACGATATTCTCCCGGGCAGCTCCGCCCGGGAGAATGGTTTTTGGATATTACGGAATGGCACGGTCGCGATTGATTTGAAAAGAAAGCGACATCTTTTCGACCAAAAATAACGCTTTCCGTGATCGGATCCCGTGATAAATGAAGCCGCAAAATCGCTCGACATATCTGTCGCAACTCAAACGGCGTGACAGGAACGCGAGCGTCGAAGACGGCGCCGATCCGCGGCGGATTCGGTCGGACGCGCGGTTAAAAACAACAAATGGACTGAGACTGACTTGAAATGACGAACGACGATCAAGATCGTACCGACAAGGCCGCAAGGGCGGCCGAGGATGCCAGGTCCGCCTTGGCAGAGCGGGAAGCCGCCGCCAAGGCCACGCTCGATAACATGGCAAGGTTGAGGGCATTGCGCCTCGCGCGCGAAGCCGCTGAGCCGCAGCGCGCGCCGACCGCCAGAAAGACGCGCACCGCCAAGACAACGAGCAAGGCAACAAGGAAGCCGGCCGAGAAGACCCCCGCCCTTTCCGACTGGCTGGCGAGCCAGCAAAGCGGCGGACGGCGCATCTGATCCGGCGGGACAGACGCGAAACCCCGATGCGTCAGGCCGGACCCGGCCAATCGATCATCGATCGCGTCTTGTTCTCGGCGTCGTACACCTGCACCTGAAGCATCTGAAACCTGTTCTTCAGGGCCATGCCAGCCTCTTCGGCGGCCTCGACCGTTTCGTAATGCGTTTTGAAATGGCCGTCGACCACCAGCGAATAGCCGGTGGTCGGCGCCTTGTCGGCGCGGATGGCTTTGCGCGGCTGCGGCTCGTCCACCACAGGGCGGGGCTTCTTCATGCTGGCTCCGTATGTGAACGCCCTTCGGGCTGAAACGCCGCAAAAAGGGCAGGAAGAATCCTCTGACCGGCGCTAGGATGCACCCGAACGCGGTCAGATTGAGATCATGCCGATACAATGAGTCGGCATGCAGCGCAAACGCCGATTGCTCATCCGAAAAGGCATCACATGGGCGGAACGGGCAGAAAGAACGAACCTCCGAAACAGCCGGAGGATAAGCCGAAGAAGCCGGAGCGCATTCCGGTCGAGGACGACGACCACGAGGACGGCGACATCGCCACGCCAAAGCGCGACCGCCACGGCAATGACGATGAGCCGTTGTAGCGACAAGTACGGCAGGCAAGGCAAGTCAGGTCGTCATCGCCCGCGAAAGCGGGCGATCCAGTACGCCGCGGTCTTTGCATCGAAAAGCAAACGCCTCGGATTACTGGGTCGCCCGGTCAAGCCGGGCGATGACGAGCTTGCTTAGGCGACGTCTCCGAACTCTATTACCCTATGCTTGCAGAGGCGCGCCGAAGCTGCCGCAGCCGGCTTGATCGTCGCGATTTGATGGGGCGATGCCCGCGCCCTGCCCTGCGCCGGGGCAGCCATGCAGTGGCATTCATGGACAAATAACGGCCTGCCTATATTTTCAGCGGGCTCGATAAGACTTTAACGATCCGGGAATTTGAGCTGACATGGTCGATATTCTGGCCGCACTGCAACAAGCCAAGACTGATACTGCCAAGGCAGACACGGCGCTGCGTACGCTGACGGCGATTTCGATCGCGCATTGGGTCAGCCATTTCCACCTGTTCGTGCTGCCGATGCTGTTCCCGTTCCTGAAAGAGCAGCTTGGCGTCGGCTATATCGAGCTCGGCTTTGCGCTCACCGTGTTCGGCGTCGTCTCCGGCCTGACGCAGGCGCCGATCGGGTATCTCGCCGACCATATCGGCGCGCGAAAGGTGCTGCTGATCGGGCTGACCGTTGGCGGGCTTGCGCTGATCGTGCTCGGCTTGCATCTCAGCTACGTCTCGCTGATCGCCAGCGCCGCGCTGCTCGGCCTCGCCAACAGCGTCTATCATCCCTGCGATTACGCGATCCTCTCGACGCATATGGATGAAGCGCGGATGGGCCGCGCCTTCTCGATCCATACGTTTGCGGGCTTTCTCGGCGGTGCGGTGGCGCCGGCGATCATGGCTGCACTGGTGGCCGCCGTCGGCGGTTTCGGCGCGCTGATCGTGGCCGGTGCGGTCGGGCCGCTCGTCGCGCTGCTGTTGATCGCGGCCCGGATTCCCGATGCGAGCTCGGCCGATCGCAAGACCGACGGCGCGCCGGATCAGCAGCAGAGTATCTTGACGCCGGCCATCATCGTGCTGACGATCTTCTTCATGCTGCTCGGCCTGTCCAATGCCGGCATCAGCAATTTCGGCGTGGTCGCGCTGATGAGCGGCTATGGCGTGACCTTCTCGGCCGCCAACATCGCGCTGACCGCATTTCTCGGCGCCAGCGCCGCCGGCGTGCTCGCCGGCGGCTATCTTGCCGACCGCACGAGGCGCCACGGCAATGTCGCCGCCGCCTGTTTTGGCATCAACGCCGTCATCATCACGGTCATTGCGACGATCAACCTGCCGTCGGTGGTGCTCACCGCTGCGATGGGACTGGCCGGCTTTCTCGGCGGCGTGATCGCGCCCTCGCGCGACATGCTGGTCCGCAACGCAGCGCCGGCGGGCGCTGCGGGCCGCGCCTTCGGCATCGTCTCCACCGGCTTTAATTTCAGCGGCATTCTCTCACCGCTGTTGTTCGGCTGGATCATGGACCAGCATTTGCCGCACTGGGTGTTCGGCGCCTCCGTCGCCTTCATGGTGCTGACGGTCCTGCTGGCGCTGGTGACCGACCGCAAGCCGGCGGAACCCGCCAAGGCATAAACGGATTTCTGAACCCCATCCCCGGCGGTTGACAGCATCGGACGGCGTCAGATGATGCGCCAACAAAACAAAACCGGGATGGAAGCCATGACCTCGACCCCCGACCTCGTGATCCGTGGCGGCACCGTTGCCGACGGCAAGGGTGGCGATCTCTTCGAAGCCGATGTTGCGATCACCGGCGGCCGCATCAGCGAAGTCGGCAAGGTCGCCGGCAAGGGCAGGGAAGAGATCGACGCCAAGGGCAAGTTGGTCACGCCAGGCTTTGTCGACGTCCATACCCATTATGACGGCCAGGTCACCTGGAGCCAGGACATCACGCCCTCCTCACAGAACGGCGTCACCACAGCGATCATGGGCAATTGCGGCGTCGGCTTCGCGCCGTGCCGTCCGGAGGATCATCTCCGCTTGATCCAGTTGATGGAAGGCGTCGAGGACATTCCCGAGCCGGTGCTGAGCGCCGGCATTCCCTGGGCGTGGGAAAGCTTTCCGGATTACATGGACTGGCTGTCGAAGCGTAGCTTCGATATGGACGTCGGCGCGCAACTGCCGCATGCCGCCTTGCGCGTCTATGTGATGGGCGAGCGCGGCGCTCGCCGCGATCCATCCACGCCCGACGACAACAAGGCGATGGCCGTGCTGGCTGGCGACGCCGTAAAGGCCGGCGCACTCGGCTTCTCGACCTCGCGCACACTGAACCACCGCACCTCGACCGGTGACTTCACGCCGACGCTGAAGGCCGGCGAGGATGAACTCACGGCCATCGCGGCGGCGATGCATGCCAAGGGACGCAGCGTGCTGCAATTCGTGCTCGACCTCTCCACCATCAACGAAGACCTGCCGATGATGCTGCGGGTTGCCGAGAACACGAAAATTCCGGTGTCGTTCTCGATCACCCAGAACGACAAGGCGCCGCAGCGCTGGCGCCAGACGCTCGACACCATCAAACAAGCCTCCGAACGCGGCCTGTCGATCACGGCGCAGATCGCTGCCCGCCCGGTCGGGCTGATGCTGGGACTGGAACTATCGCGCAACCCGTTCCAGACCCATCCGAGCTATCAGGCGATTGCGCATCTGCCGCTCGCCGAGCGCCTCGCGCGGCTGCGCCGGCCGGAAGTGCGCAAAGCCATCCTGAGCGAGCACGCCACCGCGACCGATGATCCGCTGTTCTTCCGGCCGAACTACGACAAGATGTACCTGCTCGGCAATCCGCCGGACTATGAGCAACCGCCGGAGAATACGCTGGGTGCGCAGGCCCGCCGCTTGGGCAAGCAGCCGGAAGAGCTGGCGTATGATGCGATGCTGACGGACGAGGGCCGCGGCATGCTCTACGTGCCATTCCTCAATTATGCGGACGGCAATCTGGATGCTGTCAGCGAGATGCTGCGTCACGCCAATTCCGTGCCGGGTCTCTCCGACGGCGGCGCGCATTGCGGCATCATCTGCGATGCCAGCTTCCCCACGTATCTCTTGACGCACTGGACGCGCGACCGCAGCCGCGGCGAAAAGCTGTCGATCCCGTTCGTGGTGGCAGCGCAGTCGCGCAAGACGGCGCTCTCGGTCGGCCTCTACGACCGCGGCGTGATCGCCCCGGGTTTCAAGGCCGACGTCAACGTGATCGATTACGATCGCCTGCACCTGCATCCGCCAAAAGTGCATTACGACCTGCCGGTCGGCGGCCGCCGCCTGATGCAGCAGGTCGACGGCTACGATGCGACCATCGTCTCCGGCGTGGTGACGCAGCGCGGCGGCAAGGCTACCGGCGCCCGCCCGGGCAAACTGGTGCGCGGCGCGCAGGGCTCAAAGCCGCAACTCGACGCGGCGGCGAGTTGAGGCGGCCAAGCTTCAACACAACAGGTGTCGTCCCTGCGAACGCAGGGACCCATAACCACCAATGCTGATTGTCGAAGTCAGGCGTCTGCCATAGCGCCTCAATGGATGGGCCGCGGCGCCGCGATGAGCGCATTGCGCTCACGCTCGGGGTCCCTGCGTGCGCAGGGACGACGGATAGAGCGTAGCCCGGGTGGAGCGAAGCAAAACCCGGGGTCCCACAATCTGACAAGCTGGTCTCGGGCTGCGCTGCGCTTCATCCGGGCTACAGGCTGCAAGGCTATGCAGGGCGGCGCATCGTTTGCCGCAGATCCGAACCCACCGGCATCAGTTCGTAGGGCGGCTGACAGCCCGGCAGCGCCGCGAGGCGCTGGCGCCAGGCGTGGAGCGCCGGAAAATCCACCGCGATGTCGAAGCCGGTCTCTTCCTTGGGGTAATACACATACCCCGCCAAGGAAAAATCCACGATCGTTGGCTTGTCACCGAGCATGAAGGCCCGATCTGCGAGATGCTTTTCGACAATTGCAAAGCTCGCCTCGGTGCGCGCGCGCAGGAACGACAGTATGGCGGGATGCACTGGCTCCGGCATGAATGAATTCTGAAACCGATGCATCGCATGGTTGCTGGTGAACTTGTGATTGTCGAACATGATCCAGCGCAGGGCCTCGTATCGCTGGTCGTTGGCGGGCGCAAACTTGCCGGTGGTTTCCGCAAGCCAGATCAGGATCGCGCCCGACTGAGACATCAACTGGCCGTCAACTTCCAGCACCGGGACTTCGCCCATTGCGTTGATTTTGGTCCGCCAGTCCGGATCGCGCGTCTGGCCGCCGGCAAAATCTACTCCGACCGGCTCCCAGTCGAGGCCCGCGCAGTTCAGATAGAGGGCCAGTTTGTAGGAATTGCCCGAGGCGCCAATGCAATGAAGCCGATAGCGGGCCATTCCGTTCACGCAAACTTCGGCTGAGCCGCCGCCTGGGCCATCAGCCGCTTGCGCTCCGAATTCGGCCACAGCAGGAGCAGCCCGAGCAGGCCCGAAGCCGCCATGATCACGGCATTGATGGTGAAGCCGGTGATGTAGCCGTCGAGCGGCACCGCTGCGTTCTGGATCACGACGCCCATCACGGAAGGCGCGATCATTCCCGCCAGCGTGTAGATCGCGCCGTAGATAGCAATGACCGCGCCGCGCTGCTGCACCGGCGTGAACTCGCCGAGCATCGGCGGGCAGACCACATAGATCGAGCCGCACAGTCCGGAGCCCACCACGAGGAGTGCGATCTGCAGGCCGGCGCCGTTGACATGCGGCATTACCGAGAGGATCGCTCCGCCGACGATCAGCGGCACCGAGCCGAGCACGCCGCGGGCGCCGCGCGTGGTATAGCCGCGCGCCAGCATCACCTGCGAAATCCACCCCGTCAGCAGCACGATGGCCGCGCCGAACATCCAGGGCAGTACCGATATCCAGCCGGCATCCTTTTGCGTGAAGCCGAGCCCCTTGACGATGAACGGTGTGAACCAGGTCAAGCCGAGCGACAGCGCCCAGTAGGCGCCGAAGGTCGCCGCACAGCAGCCGATGAAGGTCCGCGAGGTCAGAAGCTGAAAGTAAGGAACGCGCGGATCAGCGGCGGCGGTTTCGACCGTCTGCACCAGCGGGCCTTCCTTGCCCATGACGAGCCAGGCCACCGCCCACATCAGACCGACCACGCCGAGCGCACCGAAGGCGTAGTGCCAGCTATGATTGACGATGATCCAGTTCAGCGCCGGCACCGCGAGGATCACGCCGAACGCCGAGCCCTGGGAGAGAATGGCGGTGGGCAGCGTGCGCTTCTCGTCGGGAAACCATTTATAGATCGCGTGCGCCGCCACCGAGAAAGCCGGCCCCTCGCCGGCCCCGAGGATGATGCGGCAGATCACCAGCGTCACGAAACCCACCGTGCCGACCATCGGAAACTGCGCCACCGACCAGATTACCGCCATCACCAGCAGCACCCAGCGGGTGTCGACACGGTTGACGATGAAGCCCACCACGATGGCCGAGATCGAAAACAGGAAGAAGAATGAGGAGCCGAGGAAGCCGAACTGCTCCGGCGACAGCTTCAGCTCATCCATAATCGGCGCGCCGGCGAGGCCGACCACGATCTTGTCGGCGAAATTCACCAGCATGAACAGGAACAGCAGGAAGGTGATTTTCCAAGCGCCTGCGGGCGTCGGTTGCGCGGTCATGGCTGTTTTCCCCGTCTGTACTTATGTCTTTGCTGGCTCTGTAAGATCGGCCGGTTCCAATGGTACAAGGGGCGTTGCAGGCAAGGCAACCGGGATTTTCCGCGAAGCACCTGCACCAGGCGCTCGCCTTAGGCCGGATCACGTTCACGTCGCCGCGCGAATTGAGGCCGTGATCCCGCGCACTCGCCCTGATATGTTGCATGCCATCATGTTCAGGGGATTTTTCATGGTCAGATCGGTTCATTGTCGCGCATGACCAAAGATAGTCCCAATGCAACCGGCCCGGTGCTTCACGTCACCAGCCTGACGAAGAGCTACCGCACCGCTGGTGAAGAGGTTGCGGTATTGCGCGGCGTGAACCTGACGGTTGCGGCCGGCGAGAGCGTCGCGCTGACGGGCGAATCCGGCAGCGGCAAGAGCACACTGCTGCATCTGATCGCAGGTCTCGACGCGGCCGATGGCGGCGAGATCCGGCTGGCGGATGCACAGGTTGGCGAGCTCAGCGATGCCGACCGCGCCGAAATGCGCCGCGACCGGCTCGGCCTGGTGTTCCAGCAATTCAACCTGATCCCGAGCCTGACGGTAGAGGATAACCTCGCCTTTCAGTCGCGCATCGCCGGCCGTCATGATGCGATCTGGCATAACGAGCTGGTTGAGCGGCTCGGGCTCGGCCGCTTCCTCAAGCGGTATCCCGAGCAATTGTCCGGCGGCCAGCAGCAGCGCGTCGCCATTGGCCGGGCGCTGGCGATCAAGCCGCTGCTGCTGCTCGCGGACGAGCCGACCGGCAATCTCGACGAGGACACCGCCGACGAGGTGCTGGCATTGGCGCGCGATCTGGTGACGCGCAGCGGCTGCGGTTTTCTAATGGTGACGCACAGCGCAAGGCTGGCCGCCACGCTCGACCGGCAGGTCAACCTCCATGCCGGGGTGATCGCGTGAAGCGCGCGCTGTGGACGCTGGCCGTGCTGCTGAGCCATTGGCGGCGGCATCCGATGCAGCTCGCAACGTTGCTGATCGGATTGATCTCGGCGACCGCGCTATGGAGCGGCGTGCAGGCGCTCAACCAGCAGGCCCGCACTTCCTATGACCGCGCCGCGGCGACCTTTGGCGGCGCGCGCGCCGCGATGCTGGTCGCGAGCCGCGGCGCGACCTTCCCGCAAAAACTCTTTGTCGATCTGCGCCGCGCCGGCTGGCCGGTCTCGCCGGTGCTCGAGGGCCGCATCCAGATCGAGGGACGATCGTTCCGCCTGATGGGGATCGAGCCGGTCACGCTGCCCGCCGAGGTCGGCAATGCGCCGACGGTCGGCAAGGCCAGCCTGCAGTCCTTCATGACGCCGCCGGGCGAAATGCTGGTCGCGCCGGAGACGCTTGCCGATCTCAAGCTCGCCGAGGGCGCGCGGCTTGAGGCCAGTGGCATGTCACTGCCGCCGCTGCGCGTGCAGCCGAATTTGGTGCCCGGCGTGCTGGTCGTCGATATCGGCATCGCGCAAAACCTTCTGAAGATGCCGGATCAGCTCTCGCGCCTCCTGATCGGCAAGGCGGCTGGCAAGCACCCGTCGCTGGAAGACGTCACCGGTGACAGGCTGCGTCTGGTCGAACCGGATGCCGAGACCGATCTCGAACGCCTCACCGACAGCTTTCACCTGAACCTGACGGCATTCGGACTGCTGTCGTTCTTTGTCGGCCTGTTCATCGTCAATTCGGCGATCGGGCTCGCCTTCGAGCAGCGCCTGCCCACGCTGCGCACCTTGCGCGCCTGCGGCGTCTCGGCGCGGATGCTGAACGTCGTGCTGGTGCTCGAACTGGTGTCGCTGGCGCTGGTCGCGGGATTGGTTGGGCTGGTCTGCGGCTACTTCATCGCCGGCGCACTGCTGCCCGATGTCGTGGCCTCGCTGCGCGGGCTCTATGGCGCGCAGATTCCGGGACAGCTGGTGCTGAAGCCGCAATGGTGGTTCGCCGGCATCGCCATCAGCATTGTCGGCGCGCTCGCCGCGGCGGCGGCCAGCCTGACCAAGGCGCTACGGCTGCCGCTGCTCGCCACCGCCCAGCCGTTTGCCTGGCAACTGGCGCAGCGGCGCTGGCTGACCTATCAGAGTGCGCTGGCGCTCGCGGCTTTCGCAGGGGCCGGCGCCTTTTTATGGCTCGGCGATTCCCTGATGTCGGGCTTTGCCGTGCTCGCGGCGCTGATGCTTGGCGCGGCGCTGATCCTGCCGATGTTTCTGGAGATCGCCCTCTCGATCGGACAACGCTACGCACGTCAGCCGATCGGCGTCTGGTTCTGGGCCGACAGCCGTCAGCAGCTCTCCGGATTGTCGCTCGCGTTGATGGCGCTGCTGCTTGCGCTTGCAGTCAATGTCGGCGTTTCCACCATGGTCGAGAGTTTTTCCCGCACCTTCCTGGTCTGGCTCGACGGACGGCTGGCGGCAGATGTTTACGTCAATGCCGCCAATGACGATCAGGCGCATGAGATCAAGGCGTGGCTGCGCGAGCGGCCGGAGGTCGAGGCGATCCTCCCCGGCGGCCGTGCCGATACGCAACTGGCCGGCGCGCCGATCGAGGTGCTGGGCCTGCCCGATCACGCCACCTATCGCGATAACTGGCCGCTGCTGCAATCGGCCGACAATGCCTGGACCAGGCTGCGCCCCGGCAACGCAGCCCTTGTCAGCGAACAACTGGCGCGGCGCATGCATCTTTCGGTCGGCGACCGGATCGAGGTGCCGGCGTCGGGCGGCAACTGGCCGCTCGACATCGTCGGCATCTATGCTGACTACGGCAACCCAAAGGGCCAGATCGCGGTGAATTTTGCCGCGCTGACGCGGCGCTTTCCGGAGATTCCGCTGACGCGGATGGGGCTGCGGGTTGCCACGGCCAACATCCCGGCATTGATCTCGGCGCTGCAGGATAAATTCGGCCTCGACGACCGCAACGTCGCCGACCAGGCGACGATGAAGGCGGAATCGACACGGATCTTCAATCGCACCTTTTCCGTGACCGCCGCGCTGAATGCCTTCACGCTCGGCGTTGCCGGCGTCGCGCTGCTGACGAGCTTGCTGACGCTGGCCAATTCGCGGCTGCCGCAACTGGCCCCGCTTTGGGCGATCGGCATCACGCGGCGGCGCCTGGCGGCGATCGAGCTTCTCAAGACGATGTCGGTCGCGCTGATCACCACGATCTTCGCGCTGCCGCTGGGTCTGCTCGTCGCGTGGTGCCTGCTCGCGATCGTCAACGTCAAGGCATTTGGCTGGCGGCTGCCGTTCCATGTGTTTCCGGTGCAATTGCTGTGGCTCACCGGCGTCGCGATGGCCGCCGCCTTTGCCGCCGCTGCGCTGCCTGTCATCCGCCTGGCGCGCATGCAGCCGGCCAGCCTGATCAGGATATTCGCCAATGAACGCTAGCGGCCGCATCACCCGCCGCGGTTTCGTCGGCGGCGCGCTCCTTGCAGGGATCGGTGGCAAGGCGTTCGCGCAGGGCTATGCCGGTTTGAGCGAAAGCGGGGAAGGGTTTGCGCCGGTCGTTCCCGGCAGGACGTTCGCATTTCCCGCCGATCACGGCCCGCACCCGGAATTCCGCATCGAGTGGTGGTATGTGACGGCCAATCTCAGCGATGCCAACGGCAATGCCTATGGCGCGCAGTGGACGCTGTTTCGCCAGGCGATTGCACCAGGTGGATCGACAGAGGGGTGGGCCAACCAGCAGATCTGGATGGGCCATGCCGCCGTCACCCGCGCCGACACCCATCGCGTTGCCCAGGCTTTTGCACGCGGCGGCATCGGTCAGGCCGGTGTCGAGGCGCAGCCATTTCAGGCCTGGATCGATGCCTGGGAAATGCGCGGCATCGATCCGGTCAGCGATGAGAACATCGCGCCACTTGCGCTGAAGGCTTCCGGCACCGACTTCAGCTACGCGCTGCGGCTAGGGGCGCTGCGTCCGCTGGTGCTGCAGGGCGATGGCGGCTACAGCCGCAAATCGCTGCGCGAACAGGCCTCCTACTACTACAGCCAGCCGCATTATTCGGCGACCGGTGTCCTCACCATCGACGACAAGCCGGTCGATGTCACCGGCATGGCCTGGCTCGACCGCGAATGGAGCAGCCAGCCGCTGGCATCGGATCAAAGCGGGTGGGACTGGCTGTCGCTCCACTTCAAGTCAGGCGACAAGCTGATGCTGTACCGGATGCGCCAGAGCGACGGCCAGCATTACGGCTCCGGCAAGTGGATACTTCCCGACGGCAAGGCCGAGCAACTCGCCTCGGCCGACATCACGATGACGCCGCTGGTCTTCACCGAGATCGAGGGACGAAAGATACCGACGACGTGGCGTGTCGCCGTTCCGAAGATGGCGCTATCGATCGAGTGCACGCCGCTCAACGTTAGATGCTGGATGGGCACCAGCTTCCCCTATTGGGAAGGCCCGATCCGCCTCGCCGGCAGCCACACGGGGGTGGGCTACCTGGAAATGACGGGCTATTAAGCCACCGCATCACGTCGGGGAAATTCAGCCATGTATCACTTCACCGCGCTCGTCACCTTGCTGGCGATCCTGGTCTACTTCTATTCGTCCATCCTGGTGTCGCGGGCGCGCGGCAAGTTCGGCGTCAAGCTGCCGGCGATTTCGGGCAATCCGGATTTCGAGCGTGTATTTCGCGCACAGATGAACACGCTGGAATGGCTGCCGATCTTTTTGCCGTCGCTGTGGCTATTTGCGATCTATCTCAGCGATAGCATTGCGGCGTTGATCGGGCTGGCCTGGGTGATCGGCCGTATCCTCTACGTGCTGGGCTATGCTCAGGCGGTCGCCAAGCGCAGCCTGGGTTTTGCAATCCAGGCGCTGGCGACGATTGCGCTGTGGGTGGGCGCATTCGGCACGATCGTGTGGCGGTTGGTGCAGGGGTGAGAAAAACGAGATCTATCCACGTCGTCCCGGGCAAGCGAAGCGCGACCCGGGACCCATACGCCGTGTTCTATCAATGAGGCAGACTAGTAGGGTGGGCAAAGGAGCGTAGCGACGTGCCCACCATCCATCAGCGAACGAGCTGCGAGATGGTGGGCACGCTTCGCTTTGCCCACCCTACGGCAGCGACGCTGTCGCCCCCTGCTTTCGCGGCACGACCGAAAGAGCTACTTCACCAGCGGGCAGCCCGAATCCTTCGCCGCCGGGAACGCCTTGTCGCCGGGCACCACGGCCAGCTGCTTGTAGTAGTCCCACGGCTTCTTCGATTCCGACGGCTTCTTGACCTCGAACAGATAGAGGTCATGCACCATGCGGCCGTTTTCCATCACCTTGCCGCCCTGCGCAAAATCGTCGTCGACCGGAAGCTCCTTCAGCTTTTTGGCGACCGCCTCGGCATCCTTGGTGCCGGCAGCCTTCACGGCCTTGAGATATTGCAGCGTTGCCGAATAAGTGCCGGCCTGGATCATGTTGGGCATGCGGCCGGTGCGCTTGAAGAATTTTTCGGCAAGGTTGCGGCTCTTGGGATCGCGGTCCCAGTAATAGCCTTCGGTCAGCACCAGGCCCTGCGCCGCGTCGAGCCCAAGGCCGTGCACTTCGGCGAGCGTCAAGAGCAGGCCGGCGAGCTTCTGGCCGCTCTTCACGATGCCGAATTCGGCCGCCTGCTTGATCGAGTTGGTGGTGTCGAGGCCGGCATTGGCCAGGCCGATGATCTTGGCCTTCGAGCTCTGCGCCTGCAGCAGGAATGAAGAGAAGTCCGACGAATTGAGGGGAATGCGAACCGCGCCCAGCACCTTGCCGCCCTTGGCCTTGACGAAATCGCTGGTGTCTTTTTCCAGCGCATAACCGAAGGCGTAGTCCGCAGTCATGAAGAACCAGGTGTCGCCACCGGCTTCCACCAGCGAACCGCCGGTGCCGTAGGCGAGCGCGTGGGTATCGTAGGCCCAGTGGAAACCGTAGGGCTGGCAGGCATCGCCGGTAAGACGCGATGTCGCCGCACCCACGACGATGTCGATTTTCTTCTTCTCCTTCGAAAGTTCGTGAATGGCGAG